>JAVBLB010000013.1:0-19917 GCA_031553735.1 Candidatus Adiutrix sp. | reverse complement strand
GGAAACGGCCTGCTGGGCGGCCTTGAGCGCCCGGTCCTCGCCGGTGGCCTGGCCGACGCCCATGATGGTCGGTCCCCGTTTGGTCATGACCGTCTTGAGGTCCTGGAAGTCCACGTTCACCAGGCCCTTGCCGGTGATGAGATCGGTGATGCCCTGAACGGCCTTCAAAAGAACGGTGTCGGCTTCGTGGAACGCTTCCTGAAGGGTGCAGCCCTTGGGCATGGTCACCATCAGCTTCTCGTTGGGAACCACGAGGATGCAGTCGCAGTGGCGGGTCAGTTCCTCGATGGCTTCCATGGCCTGCTTCATGCGGCGCGGGCCTTCGAAAGCGAAGGGCTTGGTCACCACGCCCACCACCAGGGGCGGGTTGGCCACCTGCGACAAAGCCTCGGCCACCACCGGAGCCCCCCCGCTGCCGGTGCCGCCGCCCATGCCGGCGGTGATGAAGACCATGTCGCTGTCGCCCAGCATGTCCTTGATGCGGTCGAGGTCCTCCTGGGCCGCAGCCCGGCCCACTTCGGCCTTGCCGCCGCACCCCAGGCCCTTGGTCAGCTGGGCGCCGACCTGAATTTTATGCGGGGCCAGGTTGCGTTCCAGGTCCTGCATGTCGGAATTGGCGGCCACGAACAGCGGGCCGGAGACCCCGGCCAGGATCATGTTGTTGATGGCGTTATTGCCGCCGCCGCCGATGCCGAACACCTTGATTTTGTGCAAGACCTTGGTGTCCTGAAAAGAAAATTCCATCATCATAAAAAAAACCCTCCCTATCGAGGCCTGGCCTCGGCTCTCCGATCTTTTGACTGTGCCCCGCCGGTTTTCGGATTCGTGGACCGAGACGCTTCCGAATCAGGGCGCGGACTGGCCGCATTTACGATTATACCATATCCAACGATAGTCATCCACAGCGAAATATTCAAGAGATTCCATCCGGATACCGACCGCACCCAAGACGGCCGGGGCCCCTGGCGGGCTCAGACGATCTCTTTGAACCAGTTCTTCATGCGGTTGAGCACGTGGCCGAAACCGCTGCCGCCCCGACGGCGGAATTCCTTTTCGGCCCGCACCTCTTCCTTCCGTAGGCCGTAAAGCACCAGGCCCACGGCGGTGGCGTATTTGGGATCGTTGATGACGTCCTTCAGGCCGCCGATCTCCCGGGGATACCCCCGGCGCACGGGCAGGTCGAAAACCTGCTCGGCCAGTTCCGGCACCCCCTCCAGGAGCGCCGCGCCGCCGGTGATGACCACGCCGCTGTTGAGCTGGTCGTCATAGCCGCTTTTCATCAGTTCGCGGTTGATGAGCATCATGATTTCCTCGACCCGCAGTTCGAGGATGTCGGCCAGCACCATCCGGCTCACCAGCCGGGAGGGCCGGCCGCCCACCGAGGGCACCTCGATGACCTGGTCGTCGTCGATCATGGAGGTCAGGCAGCAGCCGTATTCCTTCTTGATCTCCTCGGCGGCGCTGGCCGGGGTGCGCAGGCCCACGGCCACGTCGTTGGTCAGGTGGGTGCCGCCCAGGGCCAGAACCGAGGTGTGCTTGATGCTGTTCTGGGAAAAAATGGCCAGGTCGACCGTCCCGCCGCCGAAATCCAGAAGGGCCACCCCCAGGTCTTTTTCTTCCTGGGTCAGGACGGCGTCGGCCGAGGCCACCGATTCCAGCACGATGTCGCAGACGTCCAGATCGGCCATGTGGGCGCAGCGGATGAGGTTCTGGGCCGAGGTGGCCGCGCCGGTGACGATGTGCACCTTGGCCTCCAGGCGCACCCCGCTCATGCCCACCGGATCCTGGATGCCGCCCTGGCTGTCGACGATGAACTCCTGGGGAATGGTGTGGATGACCTCCCGGTCCATGGGGATGGCCAGGGCCCGGGCCGCCTCCAGCACCCGCTCCACGTCGCTGGGGGTCACCTCGCGGTTCTTGACGGCGATGACGCCCTGGCTGTTGCGGCCTTCGATATGGCCGCCGGCGATGCCCACATAGACCTCGGTTATTTCGCAGCCGGCCATGAGTTCGGCTTCCTCCACCGCCCGCTTGATGGATTCCACCGTGCGTTCGATGTTGACCACCGCCCCCTTGCGCAGACCCTGCGACGGGTGGGTGCCGATGCCGATGATGTCGATGCCGCCCTCGTCGTTGGGCTCGCCCACCACGCAGCAGATTTTGGTGGTGCCGATGTCCAGCCCGAAAATCAAATCCCCTGATGCCATTTCCCCCTCCATTCAATAAGCCGATTCACGGCGACACTCTCACGGTCAAGGCGCGAGGCGTTTAAAAAAATTCAAAAGTCGCGCATGACCGGCCGGTTCCCCTCAGGACACGGCCGGTTTGCGCCCCACCCCATCCACGGCGGCCGAAGAGCCCTGCAAAACCTGGCCGTTATGATAGCGCACGGTCACCCGGGGGCTGGCCTCCAGGTTCAGATAAGCCAGGCCGTCATATTCGTTGCGCAGTTTGAGATAAGCCATGACCCGGCCCAACCGGCGGAACTTTTCCTCATAGGCGCCGAAGCCGATCTTGACCTCGAGCTGGTTGTTCTTGGTGAACAGGGTCAAGCCGCGCACCATGTCGTAGTTGACCTCCGAAATATTGTCCAGCCGAAACTCGTCGTTGCGCTGGCCCAGGGTGTCAACCAGCCAGAAGACCTCGGTCAGGGCCGCCTTGACCCTCGGCCCGGGGCTCAAGAGGTCGTCGTCCTTGAAGCCGGTGAGGATGGGCAGCGGCGGATTCTCGCCGGAGGCCACTTCCCGGAAGGGCTCGCCCCGCTCGTTGAGATAATACAGGCGTCCCAGGTTGACCAGGACCTTGGGATGATGTTCCTTGATTTCAATGGCCACGGTGTCGGGCATCTGCCGGGAGATCTTCACTTCCTCCAGCCAGGGCAGGGCCGAAACCGCCGCCGTGGCGTCGCCGGCGTCGAAGGTCAGGATGTTGGCCGGCCGGTCCAGCCCTGCCGCGGTCAGGATCTCGTCGCGGCTGGTCTGGCTGATGCCGGAGATGGTCACCCGCTTGACCGCGAAATAATCGGATTTGGAAATGTAGAGATAGCCGGCCACCAGAATGCCGGAGACCAGCAGCAGGCCGGCTACCGTCAAGAGACCCATCAGCACCATTTTCAGGCTTCTGCCGATAACCTGGAAATTAATTTTGCCCAGCAGATTCCGAAGAGCCGGGCCCACCGTGGACGGTTTCGCCGGCCGCCGGCGCTTGGCGGGTTTGCCGGGCCGGGCGTAACGCAACGTTTCGGTGGCTCGGGCGCCCCTTTTTCCGGTTTCAGTTTTGGCCATGCACATCCACCTCGCCGCTCGATCCGATGATTTTGATTTCCAGCTCCAGGGCCAGCCCGCGCCGTTCCCGAACCCCGGCCATAACCAGCTTGATCAGTTCGAGAATATCCCGGCTCGCGGCCCGGCCTTCGGGGTTGACGATGAAATTGCCGTGGAGTTCGCTGACCATGGCCCCGCCGATCGCCGCGCCTTTGAGGCCGCATTCCTCGATGATTTTTCCGGCCGCCAGGCCCGGAGGATTTTTAAAGACGCTGCCGGCGGACCGCACGCCCCGGGGATGCCGCTCGGCCCTGGTGGCCAGGTGTTCCCGGATACGGGCCTGAATGTCTTCCCGCCGGTCGGCTTCGAGGCTCAATTCGGCTTCCAGGATGACCGACCCGGCCGGGAGGCCGTGTAGCCGCCGATACGTAAATTCCAACTGGTCGCCGGTCCGGGCCTGTCCGAATGTGCCCCGGGGGTCAAGGTACCGCAGCCCCGTCACCGCCTGGCCCACAGTCCGGCCGAAACTGCCGGCGTTCATCCAGACTGCGCCGCCCACTGTGCCGGGTATGCCGGCCAGGCATTCCAGCCCGCCAAGGCTCCATTCCACGGCCTTGTCCAGCAGTTGGCCCACCGGGGCGGCCGCTCCGGCCCGGACGCGTCCGTCACCTCGGTGTTCGATATTCCTGAACCCGCCCCCCAGCTTGACGACCACTCCCTCGAAGCCCTCGTCCAGAAACAGAAGGTTGGAGCCGGCGCCGAGAATGAAATACGGGAGATCACGCCGCCGACAGAGGCTCAGGATCCCGGCCAGTTCCGCGTCCGTCTCCGGCCGGGCCAGCACCGCGGCCGGCCCACCCACCCCGTAGGTGGTGAAATCCTTCATCGGCACGTCGAAATCCAGCCGGCCGTCCATCTCCCGGCGGAGTTCCGCCCACATTTCCCGCCCGGCCATCAGGTGCCCTCGTCGCCCGGATACATCGGCGGCCCGGTTTTTTCCAAACGCTCCAGGTGGCGCAGGGTCTCTTCGCCGACGGCATAGACGTTCCCGGCCCCGAGGGTCATGAGCACATCGCCGGCGGTCAGGTTTTCGGCCAGCTTTTCAGCCAGGGACCCCAGTTCCTCCTGAAAGGTCACGTCGCGATGGCCGTGACTGCGCACCGCCTCGGCCAAGAGGCGCCCGTTCACTCCCTCGATCGGCTGCTCCCCGGCCGCATAAATCTCGGTGATGATCAGACGGTCGGCCTGGTTGAAAGCCGAGAGGAAATCGTCGAAGAGGCTCTGGGTCCGGGAATAGCGGTGGGGCTGAAAGACCACCACCCGCCGACGCCGGGGAAAACAATCGGTCAGGGCCGACAGGGTGGCCTTGATTTCCGTGGGATGGTGGCCGTAATCGTCGATGACGGTCACCCCCCGGGCCTCGCCCTTCTTTTCGAAACGCCGGCCCACGCCCTTCATTTCGCCGATGCCGCCGATCACCACTTCCGGCGGGAGGCCCATCTCCAGCCCGACGGCGGCCGAGGCCAGGGCGTTCAAAACGTTGTGGCGGCCGGGGATATTGACCGTCACCCGGCCCAGATCCTGCCCCAGGCGGGTGAGATCGAAAGAATATCCCCAGGGTCCGCATTCGATGTTGCGGGCCGAGACTTCGGCCTGAGCCGACAGGCCGTAGGTGATATACCGCTTCTTCACCTGGGGCAGCAAACTCTGCACGTTGGGGTCGTCGAGGCACAAGACGGCGAAGCCGTAAAAAGGCACCTTGTTGATGAAGGTCAGAAAATCCCGTTTGAGATGATCCAGGCCGGTGTAATAATTCAGATGTTCCAGGTCGATGTTGGTCACCACCGCCACGGTGGGATTCAAAAGCAGAAAGGAACCGTCGGATTCGTCGGCTTCGGCCACCATGAAATCGCCCTGCCCCAGGCGGGCGTTGGCTCCCAGGTGATTGAGCTTGCCGCCGATGACCAGGGTCGGGTCCAGCCCGGCCCGGGTCAACATGGTGCCCACCAGGGAGGTGGTGGTGGTTTTGCCGTGGCTGCCGGCCACGGCCACCGAGGATTTGAGACGCATCAATTCAGCCAGCATCTCGGCCCGGGGAATAACCGGAATGAAATCGCGGTGGGCGGCCGCCACTTCGGGGTTGTCGTCCGAAACAGCCGAAGAAATGACCACCACTTCCGCGGATTCGACGTTGAGCCCCGAATGCCCGATCATCACTTCGGCCCCCAGGGAGGTCAGGCGCCGGGTGATATCGCTGGCCCTAAGGTCCGAACCGGTGACCTGGTGGCCCAAGTTGAGCAGCACCTCGGCGATGCCGCTCATGCCGATGCCGCCGATGCCCACGAAATGGATATGTCTTCTTTTGCGATACATCAATATTTATGGCTCACTGTAATTTGTATTGCCTGACCACATCCAGGCAGGCCCGGGCCATGGCTTCGTCCGCCCCCAGGCGGGCCTGGTCGGCCGCCGCCCGGCTCATGGCCGCCAGCCGGGCCGGATCTTTCAGAAGTTCGCCCAGGGTCCCGGCCAGATTCTCCGGGGTCAGGCTCCGCTCCGGCATGACCAGGGCGGCCCCGGCCGCTTCCAGATGCCGGGCGTTGGCCGTCTGGTGATCGTCGGCCGCGGTCGGCAGCGGGACCAGTATAGAGGGACGGCGGGCCGCGGTCAACTCGGCGATGGTGATGGCCCCGGCCCGCCCGACCACCAGATCCGCCCCGGCGTAAAAACCGGGCATGTCCTCTATGAAATCGGTCACCCGGGCCGTGAGCCCGGCCTCCCGGTAGAGGGTCTCCACCCACTGGCGGTCGGCCCCGCCGGCCTGGTGCACCACGCTCAGGGGCAGCCCTTCCCGGTGGAGTTTGACCAGCGCCGGGGCCACGGCCCGGTTGAGGCCGGCCGCGCCCTGGCTGCCGCCGGTGACGCCGACCACCAAAGAGCCGGCCCGGTCAGGGTCGCGGTCGGCGGCGGCTCGGTCATGGAGCGCGGCGATCTCCGGGCGGACGGGGTTGCCGGTGACCAGGGTCCGGCCGGCCGGAAACGAGGCGGCCGCCTCTTCGAAACCCACCATAATTTTTTTGGCCAGCCGGCCCAGCACTTTATTGCTCAGCCCCGGTCTGGAATTCTGTTCATGGATGACCAGGGGCACCCCGGTCAGGCGGGCGGCCAGGCCCACCGGCACGGTCACATAGCCCCCGGCTCCGAAACACAGGTCGGGGCGGTATTGCCGCATGAGGCCGACGGCTTCCCAGGTGGCCGTCAGGCACCGCCCCAGGGCTCTGGCCCGGTCAGCCAGACTCCGCCCTTTCAAACCGCTGGATTTTAAAATTCGATATTTGAAGCCGGTGGGCTCCAGCATCCGGGCCTCCAGGGGTCGCCCGGCGCCGATGAACAGGAAATCGGCCTCCGGCGCCAGCCGGCCGATGGCCCGGGCCAGGGAAATGGCCGGCCACAAGTGCCCGCCGGTGCCGCCCGCGGCCACGATGATCCGGAGACCGGCCACGGATCTCAATCCGCCGCCGCGGCCGCCGCCGTCCGGTTGGTCCGGACCGGAGCGACCACCCGGGGCGCCGGCGCGGGTCTCTCACCGCGCGCCTGCCCGGCCACGTTCAGGAGTAAACCCATGGCCACATAACATACCAGAAGATTCGTGCCGCCGTAACTGAAAAACGGCAGGGGCAGCCCCTTGGTCGGAAGCAGGGCCGTGACCACGCACATGTTGAAGAAAGCCGGCATGCCCACGACCATGACGCTGCCCAGGGCCAGGTAGATGCCGAAATAGTCCCGGGCCGCCCGGGCGATGGTCAGCCCGCGAATGATCAAAATCAGGAACAGAAAGGCGATGATGGCCACACCCACCAGGCCGAGTTCCTCGGCGGTCACGGAAAAGATGAAATCGGTATGCGGCTCGGGCAGAAAGAAGAGCTTTTGCTGCCCCGCTCCCGGTCCCTGCCCCCAGACGCCGCCGGAGGCAAAGGCGTAAAAGGAATGGATGATGTGGTATCCCGAATCCCGGGGATCCTCCCAGGGGTTGAGGAAGGCGGCGATGCGCTTGAGCCGGAAGGCGTAGTTGACGATCTGATAATACAGAAGCGGCGCCGCGGCCAAACCCAGCAGGGCCATGTGCCAAATCTTGGTTCCGGCCACGAACATCATGGTCAGGGCGATGACCACCACGCAGACGGCCGTGCCCAGGTCGGGCTCCAGAAGAATCAGCCCGACCGTAAGCCCCAGAATCATCAGATGCGGCACCAGGCCGTAGATGAAGCTGCCGCTCCGCTCGCCCTTGCGGCTCAACGAATAGGCCATGTAGATGACGATGGCCAGCTTGGCCGCTTCCGAAGGCTGGAACGAAAAGCCGGGAAACCGGATCCAGCGGTTGGCCCCGCCGGCCTCATACCCGATCCCGGGCAGAAGAACCATCAGCAAAAAACCCAGGCAGCCCAGAAGAATCGGATAGGCCATCTTCTGCCAGAACTGATACGGCACCCGGGAAACGATCAGCATCAGCCCCAGCCCGACGACCATGTTGCGGACCTGGGGCCGGAAGTAGTAATAGCCGTCCCCGAACCGCTGTTCGGCCATGATGGAGCTGGCCGACAAAAGCATGACCAGCCCCAGCCCGGAAAGGGCCAGGATCAGGACGAACAGCAGCCAGTCGAACGCCAGGGGACGAGAATCACTCATGAGCGGGCCTCCCTCGCTCCTCAGCAGGCCCGGCTCTGCCGCCGGACTTCCCGGGCGAAGGCTTCGCCGCGCTGTTTGTAATCGCGGAACATGTCGAAGCTGGCGCAGGCCGGGGACAGAAGCACCACCGCGCCCTTCGGCGCCGAAGCCCGGGCCTGGCGCACGGCCTCGGCCATGTTGCTGACTTTGCTGATGGGCGCGGCCCCGGCCAGGGCCGAGCCGATCATGTCGCGATCCTCGCCCATGAGAATCAGGTGCTTGACCTTATCCCGCACCGACTTGTACAGGAGCCGAAAATCCTGCCCCTTGGCCTGGCCGCCGGCAATGAGCACCACCGGGGGTTTGAAGCTGGCCAGGGCCATGGCCACCGCGCCGATGTTGGTGCCTTTGGAATCGTCGTAATATTTGACGTCGCCGAATTCCCCCACCAGTTCCAGGCGGTGTTTCTGCGGGGTGAAGCTGGTGGCGGCCTCCAGGGCTTTCTGGGGCTCAATGTCCAGCCGCCAGGCCAGCCCCACGGCGGCCATCACGTTTTCCTGATTGTGGACGCCTTCGAGCTTGAACTCGGACCAGGGGAGGCCGGCGATTTCCCGGCCGCCCTCGGCCACCAGGATTTCCTCTTTATTGATCCAGGCCCCGAAGCGCTGCCGCTTCTTCCGCGAAAAACCGAACCGCCGGGCCACGGTGCACTTGTGACGCAGGAGGACGTCGTCCTCGTTCATCACCGCCAGATCCTCGGAGGTCTGGTTGATGAGGATGTTGGTCTTGGCCCGGAAATACTCGGCCATGTCGGGATAGCGGTCGAGATGATCGGGGCTGACGTTCAGAATGGCCGCGCCGGCGGCGTGAAAGATGCTCGCCGTCTCCAACTGGTAGCTGGAGAGTTCCAGCACGGCGGCCTTGGCCTTCTGTCCTTCCAACACGAAGCGGCTCAAAGGTTCGCCGATGTTGCCGCCGACGAAGACCGGCAGCTTGTGCTTGCGGCAGATGTGCCCCACCAACCCGGTGGTGGTGGTTTTGCCGTTGGAGCCGGTGATGGCCACCATCGGCACCTGGACCATGGAGGCGGCCAGTTCCATTTCGCCCGTCACCGGCACCCGCTGCGCGGCTTTGGCCAGGCCCGGAAAGGTCGGGGGAACCCCCGGGCTCAGAACCACCAGTTCTGCATTTTTGAAACCCTCTTCGGCCTTTTCGCCCAAGGCCCAGCGCACCGGGCGTCCCTTGAACCGATCCAACGCTTCCGTCAGTTCGCTTCCGCTCTTCTGGTCGCAGATGGTGACCTCCGCCCCATGCTCCAGAAGCAGTTCGGCGGCCCACTGACCGGACAGACCGGCACCGACCACCAGGCATTTTCCAAATTTCTTCTCAGCCACTGGTTTCCTCCCTTCAAAAACCACTGTGGTTTTTCAACCAACTCTCCTGTTGTTGCACCGGACCCTCTTCGGCGGTACTTTCCTACTACCGCACTTTCAGGGTCGACAAGCCGACCATGGCCAGAATTACGGCTATCAGCCAGAAACGGACGATGACCTTGGGCTCCGGCCAGCCCTTTAGTTCAAAATGATGGTGCAGGGGCGCCATTCGAAAGATTCGCCGCCCGCCGGTGGCCTTGAAATAGGCCACCTGGATGATCACGGACAGGGCCTCCATCACGAACAGCCCGCCCACCACGATTAAAATCAGTTCCTGTTTGGCGATCAGGGCGGCCACTCCCAAGATGGCCCCCAACGAAAGCGATCCCACGTCGCCCATAAAAATCTGGGCCGGATAGGCGTTATACCACAAAAATCCCATGACCGCGCCGACCACGGCCGCCAAGAGCACCGTCACCTCGGCCGCTCCGGGGACGAAGGTGATGGACAGATATTGGGCGAAGCGGGCGTTGCCCGCGCAATAGACGAAAACCATATAGGTCAGAGCGGCGATGGCCATGGGCCCGGCGGCCAGGCCGTCGAGGCCGTCGGTGAGGTTCACCGCGTTGGAGGCCCCGCAGATGACCACGGCGGCGAAGGGGATGTAGAGAATCCCGAGATTGAAGTTGATTTCCTTGAAGACCGGCAGATACAGAACCGTGTCGAATGCCGGGGCCCGGTAAAGATACCAGCCGACCAAAAGGCCGATGACGAACTGACCGAAGAGCTTCTGCCGGGCGGTCAGCCCCAGGTTCCGCTTGCGTTTGATCTTCAGAAAATCGTCATGAAAGCCGATGACCGCGAAGGCCATACCGCTGAAGATAATCAGCCACACCGTCGGCTGGGTCAGATCGACCCACAGAAGGGTCGAAACCAGGGCCGCGCCCAGGAGCAGCACCCCGCCCATGGTGGGCGTTCCGGATTTTTTCTGGTGGGACGGCGGCCCCTCCTCCCGGATGTACTGCTGAATCTGGTAGTTCTTGATCATGGCGATGAACCGCGGCCCGGCCAGGAACATCAGGGACATGGAAGTGAAGGCCGCCATGATGCTCCTGAAGGTCAGGTACTTGAAGACGTTGAAAAATGTCACCTCGTCGGTCAGCGATGAAAACAGGTGGTAGAGCATTCTTCAGACGTCCTCACAGGTCGATGTCATTTTTTTCAAGCGTCGAATCGCGGTGTCTTTTTCAATGGTCGATCGATGTATTGTGTCGCGCAACGAATATTCAAACATTCTTCAGATATTCAACGGCCCGCTCCAGGCGCATGGACCGCGAACCCTTGACCAGAACCGCGGCTTTCCGGGGCCGGGTCTCGGCCACCCAGCGGGCGGCCTCCTCGGGGGTGGCGAATTCGGCCACCGAGGCCTTCGGCAGCCCGCCCCGGCGGGCGGCCCGGGCCGTGGCCGCCGACAGCGGCCCCACCAGGGCCAGGAAATCGAGCTTCAGTTCGGCGGCCAGGCGGCCGATGTTCCGGTGATGCCCGGCCTCCCCCCGCCCCAGTTCCTTCATGTCGCCCAAGAGCGCCCCCCGGGGACCCTTGGCCGAACCCAGCACCCGCAGCCCGGCGGCCACGGAGGCGGGATTGGCGTTGTAGCTGTCGTCCAGAATTTTCAAACCGGAGGGGGTTTCCAGCACCGACAGACGGCCGGGAAAAGCGGCCACCGATTCCAACCCCTGGACAATGTGGTCCCACTCGGCCCCGGCGGCCAGGGCCGTCGCGGCGGCGGCCAGGGCGTTGCGGGCGTTGTGGGGGCCCAGCAGCCGAAGGCTGACCGGACGGCCCTTTTCCGCCCCGGGGCCATACAGGGTCAGGTCCTGGCCGGCCAAACCCTTTGGCCGGATCCGGCCGAGCCTGATCTGAGCCGTCGGGCCGGCGCCGAAAAACATTTTGTTGCCGCCGAAGCGTCTGGCCTCGCGGACCAGGAGAGGCTCGTCCCCGTCCACCACAGCCACGGCGGAAGGTTTCAGGCCGGCGTACAGCTCGCCCTTGGCTTTGGCCACCCGGCTGACGGAGCCGAAAAATTCCAGATGGGCCGCGCCCACCGAGGTGATCAGGGCCACGTCCGGCTCGGCGATCTCCGTTAAGCGGGCGATCTCGCCGAAATGGTTCATGCCCATTTCCAGAACCGCCAGGCGGGCGGCCTTCTCCACCCGGAAGAGGGTCAGGGGCAGCCCCACCAGGTTGTTGAAGTTGCCCCGGGTGGCCAGAAGGTTCGGATCCTGAAAGGCCAGGATGGCGGCCAGCATTTCCTTGGTGGTGGTCTTGCCGTTGGAGCCGGTCAGGGCCGTCACGGTGAGCTTCTGCCGGCGGCGCAGGGCCCGGGCCAGATCCCCCAGCGCCGTCAGGGTATCGGGCACGGTGAAGACCAGGCCGGCCGCTTCGCCGGAAACCGGCCGCTGGACCACCGCGGCCAGCGCGCCCTTCCCGAGGGCCTCGGCCACATGTTCGTGGGCGTCGAAGCGAACCCCGGCCAGGGCCACGAAAATCTCGCCCCGCCCGACCGTGCGGCTGTCGGTGGAGATGCCGGCCACCAGCTTGCGGGCGAGGCCGGCCAGGCCGGCGCCGCGCCCGGCGCCCTCCAGTTGATCGCCGATCCAGCCCAGGGTCAGGCGCAGATCCCTCATGCGGCGTATCCGGCCCGCTTCAGGGCGTCCAGGGCTTCCTCGCGGTCGTCGAGGTGGCGTTTTTCCCGGCCGATGATCTGGTAGTCCTCATGGCCTTTGCCGGCGATGAGCAGCACGTCTCCGGGCTCCATCAGGCGGATGGCTTCGCGGATGGCCGCCCGGCGGTCGATCACCATCAGGTAGCCGCCGCTCCAGTCGTCGGAGGCCAGCTCGCCCGCCTCGTAGCGGGCCAGGTTCAGGTCCGCCAGCCCGGCCTCGATTTCCAACAGAATGGACCAGGGCTCCTCGGTGCGCGGATTGTCGGAAGTGACGACCGCCAGGTCGGCCAGTTCACCGGCCAGCTTGCCCATCAGGGGCCGCTTGCCCCGGTCGCGGTCGCCGCCGCAGCCGAAAACCGTCAAAAGCCGTTTGGGCTCCAGGTCCCGACAGGCCTTCAAGGCCTTGGCCAGGGCGTCCGGGCTGTGGGCGTAATCCACCAGCACCAGGTAGTCGCTGTTGTCGCCGACTTTTTCCAACCGTCCGGGCGCGCCGGCGGCTCCGGCCAGGGCCTCGCGAATGGTGGCCGCCGGCAGATGCATGGCCAGGGACAGGGCCGCCGCGCCCAACACGTTATAGGCGTTGACTTCGGCCAGGAGCGGCGAAGTCTGGGTCCAGCTCTCGCCAGGCGCCTCGATGGTCAGACTCAGGCCTTCGCGGCTCAGCTTCAGGTCACGGCCGCGAATCTCGGCCTCGGCGTCAAAGCCATAAGTCAGGGCGGCCTCGCCCAGTTCGCCGGCCAGGCGACGCCCGTGGGGGTCATCAATATTGATCACCGCCCGCCGACCGCCCGGTTTGAGATGGCGGGTGAACAGCCGCTTCTTAGCCTGGTAGTATTCCTCCATGTCCCGGTGGAAATCCAGGTGGTCGCGGCTCAAATTGGTGAACAGGGCCGATTCGAAGACCAGGCTCTCCACCCGGCCCAAAGTCAGGGCGTGGGAGGAGACTTCCAGCACGGCGGCCTTGGAGCCGGCCTCGGCCATCGCGGCCAGGGCGGCCGACAGGGCCGGGCCCTCCGGGGTGGTGTTGGGAGCCGGCTGAACCGTGCCCGGCCAGCGGAAATTGACAGTGCCCATCACCCCGGGATTCATCCCGGCCAGATTCAGAATGGCCTCCATCAGATAGGCGGTGGTGGTCTTGCCGTTGGTGCCGGTGAGGCCAACCATGAGCAGGCGGTCCGAAGGCCGCCCGTATATGACGGCGGCGGCTCCGGCCATCAGCGGCCGAAGATCCCCGCGGGGCGCGAGCAGCCGGGGCACGGGCAGGTCCAGATCTTCCCCGGTCAGCATCACCGCGGCGGCCCCCCGGCCGATGGCGTCGTCAAGAAAATTCCGGCCGTCGAACTTCTGGCCCGGCACGGCCGCGAACAACCAACCCGGCCTCACTTCCCGGGAATCCTCGGTCATGCCGGTCAGTTCGGGGTCACCTTCCCCCATCGGTTTCAAGCCCAGTTGTTCAGCCAAACGGCTCAGACGCACCATCTCAAAACCTCCGCCGAAATCGGCGCCAAATGTTCAATATCAAACCTGGATGTTTTCGCCCCTCAACGGGAGAAAACCACGGATGCCGCCTGCCCGGTGACCACGGCGGTTCCGGCGAGCGGAGTCTGCCCCACCACGTAGCCGCTGCCCTGGTATTCCAGATCCAGGCCGTATCCGCTCATCAACTCCTGCACCTGGCGCATCGAGAGCCCCGCCAGGTTGGGCATGACCCCGGGATCGGTGGCCAGCGCCAGGGGCGTTTCGGCAAACACCGGCTCCGGAATGCCGCTGACGACCGCCTTTTCCGCCGGGAGCGAGGCGAAGGTGATGGGGCCTTTCCGGCCTCGGTCGTTCTTTTTCATGTTCAGGCGCACCCGGATGAAGTTGGTGGGCTGGTCGCCCTCGACCATCCCCGGGGCCCCGCCGTTGTTGCGCTGGAGCGACGGCCAGACCGGCTCGCCGCGCCCTTCGGTGGGGGGGATGTCCAACAGCGGCAAGGCGTTTTCCATGATTTCCTTGAAGGCCGGCGCAGCCACCGTGCCGCCGTAGTAGCCGTTCTGGGGCTCGTCGAGGACCACCATCACACACAACTGCGGATCGTGATACGGAGCGAAACCCAGAAAAGAAGCCACATATTTGCCGGCGCTGTAACTCTTGGCCCCCCGGGAGACCTTCTGGGCGGTGCCGGTCTTGCCGGCCACCGGGTACCCTTCGACGTCGGCCCGGGTGGCGGTTCCGCCCTTCATCACCGCCATGCGCAGCATGGCCGAAACCTGGGCGGCGGTGAACGGGGAAACCACCTGCCGGAGAATCTGGGGCTCGTACTGTTCGACGATCCGGCCGTTTTCATCCAGCACCCGATCGACGATATAGGGTTTCATCAGAACGCCCTGATTGGCCAGGGAACTCATGCCCATCACCATCTGGAGGGCCGTCACCGACACGCCCTGGCCGAAGGCGATATTGGCCGCCTCCAACTGGCGCCACTGCTTGGAAGGGCGAACCAGCCCAGCAGCCTCGCCGCGAAGATAGGCCAGCCCGGTTCTTTCGCCGAAAGAAAAACGGGTCAAATAGTTATAGAGCAGGTCGTTCCCCAGAATGCCGCCCACTTTGAGCGAACCGATGTTCGAGGAATATTTGATGATCTCGCTGACGGTCAGGTCGCCATAATTGTGGGTGTCCTTGACGGTGTGGTTGGCCACCCGGAAGGCCCCGTTTTCACAGTGGATGACCGTGTTGGGGTTGACCACCCCTTCCTCCAGGGCCGCGGCGACCACAAACACTTTCATCGTGGAGCCGGGCTCGAAGGGGTCGGTGAGAATCCGGTTGCGGCGGAAATCGCTGGGCACCCGCTGGTAGTCATTGGGGTCGAAGGTCGGCCAGACCGCCGAGGCCACGATCGCCCCGGTCTTGGGCCTCATGACCAGGGCCATGCCGCTTTTGGCCTTATGCGTGATCACCGCGCGGGCCAGGGCCTTTTCCGCGATATACTGAATGCGGCGGTCGATGGTCAGAACCACCGAGCCGCCCCGGGTCTGCTCCAGATCGACGTCGACGTTGTCGACCATGATGCGGCCGAGGTTGTCGCGCTTGACCTTGACTTTGTCCTGGCCGGCCTGGAGGCGGTCGTCGAGGGAGCTTTCCAGGCCTTCCAGCCCCTGGCCGTCGACGCCGACGAAGCCCAGGAAATGTGCGGCCAGGGAACCGTTGGGGTAGGACCGCCGGTATTCCTTGCTCAGGCGCAGACCCGGCAGACGCAGGGCCTCGACGGCCGAGGCCTGGTCCATCTCCAATTGGCGCTTCAGCCAGATGAATTTACGGTTGGTTTCCAGCTTTTTTTTCAGTTCGTCCTGATCCAGGCCCAACAGCTCGTGGAGCTTTCCGGCCACCTCTTCCTTTTCATCGATGGTGACGATTTCCCCGGCCTCGTTTTTCTCCTGCCGGGTCTTCATCATCGAGGCGTCGGCATACAGCGAGGCCACGGCCAGCGAAGCGGCCAGCCGCTCGCCGGTGGCGTCGAAAATTTCGCCGCGCACCGCCCCCAGGCTCAGGTGGCGCTCCACCTCGGCCCGGGCCTTGCTCATGAGCGATTCGCGCTGAACGACCTGAAGCGTATAAGCTTTATACATCACGGCGGCAAACACCAGGAGGAACGCCAGTCCCACCAGGTGGAGTCGAATTTTCAACCATTTGCCGCGCCCGTCGCTCATCAGTCAATCACCACTATCTGGCCCTGCTGGGGGGTGACCAGGCCCAGACTGGTCCGGGCCGCTTTTTCCAGCAGCGGCAACGAACTGCTCCGGGCCAGCTCGGCGTTCAACACTCGGTTGGCTTCCACCAGCCGCAGCTTCTGCTGGGTCAGTTCGGAAATCTCATAGCTGTGGGCCACCGCCTGATGGTTCGACTTCACCATGCCCCAAACCAGAAGGATAACCACCAGGGCCAGCCCGGCCAGGACGCAGAAGTTGCGCATCGACAAAAAGTCCAGGGGGGGGGCGATGATGTCCGGCACGGCCTGCGGTCTGAAAACCGGTTCCGGGGCCGGCCTGGCCGACGCGGGTCTGGTCAGACGCAGCCGGGGCGCGGCTTCCTTACGGGAGCGGCTCCGATCGTTCCATCTCATACCGACCGGCATCCTGGTCCGGAGGCCGCCCACGGGCAACCCCACCTTGACGCGGGAAAGATTCATGGCACACCTAATTTTCGCAATGGTACGGAAGGCGGGGTGACCCGCGCGCCGAAAACTCCGCCTACAGGGAAGTGCTCCCCCGGGGCCGCCCGGCGGGGAGCCGGCGCCCTGAATTCATTCGCCTTGTTTGAGTGGTAAAGGCCAGGAAACGTTTCAGCCATGCCCGATGAGGAGGGAACGTTTCCGGGGTGTTTCGCTCCGCCCGCTCCGAAGGGAGCCGCGGGCCGCCGGGTGGCCGCGGACTCTTTCGGGGAGTCCGCGAAGGCCATCAAAGAAATGAAAGCTGGAGGCGATTGGCCTCCGGGGCTTAAGGGGCCGCCTTTTCGGCGGCCCTCAATTTGGCCGACCTGGCCCGGGGGTTCCGTTCCAGTTCATCAGGTCCCGGGGTCAGCGGCTTTTTGTGGAGCGGCCGCCAAAAAGCCCGCCCCTGTTGATCCCGCCCCCGGAAGGCCTCCTTGACCAGGCGGTCCTCCAGGGAATGAAAACTGATGATCACCAAGCGGCCTTCGGGTTTGAGCAGGCCCGGCGCCATCGCCAGAAAATCCTCCAACATCGCCAGTTCCCGGTTGACCTCGATCCTCAAGGCCATGAACGTGCGCGTGGCCGGGTGAATCCGGGGCGGCGGTCCGGGGCGGTAAAGCGTTTTGGCCACCAGAGCGGCCAGTTCGCCCGTGGTCTCCACCGGCTTTTTCCCCCGGGCCAGAACGATGGCCCGGGCCAGGCGGCGCGAGGCCCGCTCTTCACCGTATCGCCAGATCAGATCGGCCAGATCTTTTTCCCGGTAACGGTTGACCACTTCCATCGCCGTCAGGGGGCCATCCGGGTCCAGGCGCATGTCCAGCGGCTCTTCGCTCTGCCAGGAAAAACCCCGGCCCGACTCGATCAACTGCCGGCTGCTGAGCCCCAGGTCCAGGAGGATGCCGTCCACCCCGCCCTGCCCCAACCCGGCCAAAATTTCATCCAGATGGCCGAAGTTGCCGGCCGCCACCGTCAGCCGGGGCTCGCCGCGCCCCCAGCCAGATGTGGCCCAGGCCCGGGGCTCCGGGTCCTGGTCCAGGGCGATCAGGCGCCCTTCGGGGCCCAGGGCCTCCAGGATCAGCCGGCTGTGGCCGCCGCCGCCCAGGGTGCCGTCGACATACAGGCCGTCCGGCTTGAGGCCCAGCCCCTCGATCGCCTCCCGCCCCATGACCGTCAGGTGCCCGAAGGCTTCGGACCAGTCCGGGGCGGCGGCCCCGGTTTGGGACAGGACTTCGGCCAGAGCCAGCGGCTCGGGAGCGGAAGGCCGGGATTCTGACGGACGGGAGGGGTTTTTCCCGCCCATCAGAGGAAAATCTTTTTCTTGGTCTCAGGTTTGGGCGCCTTCGGCCGCATCCCGCCAACGGTTTCGTCCTCGGCCGTGCGCGGCCGGATGACGATCTTGAACAGCTGGCCGACCACCATGACCTCGCGGTCCAGCCCGGCCATTTCCCGATGCCGGGGCGGAATGAGCAGGCGCCCGGCCTTGTCCAGGGTCAGACGTTCGGAATTGCCCTGATAATATTCCAGGGCGTCGTCGCGCTCGTCGGTGTCCTCGATGGCCCGCAGCCCGTCTTCGACCTTCCGCCAGTGTTCGTGGGGATACAGGGTCACACAGCCGTCCTCGCTGGAAAAGGCCACCACTTCCTCGGGACGCTCCGATTTCTGGAGCTCATCGCGCAGCTTTCCCGGCAGGGCCAGACGGCCCTTGTCGTCGAGAGTGTGCGGATATGAACTCATGAAGCTGAAGCGTTCGCTCATCAGTCAGCCTTCTCCCTTCGGGGCTCCCTTCGGGATATCGCCCCCACTTTCTTCCACCTGCCTCCATTTGCTCCCACTTTACCCTTCTCTATCTCCACTGTCAAGGAAAAAAGGGCCACATCTCCCCGAAAAAATGGGGAATAGATGGCCTTTTTGACAGATGTGGTGCCTGAACGGGACTACCCCCCATATCTAGCGGCCAAAATTTTCAAAAAATTTCGTTTTCGCCCGGAACGGACACAAAATATGGGACGACCGCGGCGCACCAAAAGGCCTTCCGCCGCCGTCGGCCCCCACATGCGGGGGCCGACGGCCACCCCCGCCGAAAAGCCCATCTTTGCTCTTGAACCGGGGCCGCCAAGCTGCTACAATCCCGACTGCGCGGCCGACCGCCCAAAGCCCCGGCGGGCAATTCGCCGCCGCAACCTCGTCATGGCCGGATCGCGGCGGCCGGGGCGAAGGCTCCATCGCCTCCATCCTTATAAGGCGGCCCGCCCCCCTCATCCCGGCCGCGATGCCGGCCCCGTCCCCCGACGGGACCGGATCCCGGAAAGGCTTTACCCATGCGCTGTTCCATAGATGAGGCCATTTTCAAGCAATTCCCCAACTTCCGGCGAGTGGTGGTGCTGGCGGCCGATCTGGACAATCGCGGCCAGCACCCCGAGCTGGTCGAACTCCTGCGGGCCGCCGAAGAGCGGGCCCGGGGCGGGGCCATGGCCGATTTCCCGAATCTTCCGCGCCTGGCCATCTGGGCGGAGGCCTTTCAATATCTGGGCATCAACCCCAAGAAAAATCCGCCCTCGGTCATAAACCTGATCAAGCGGGTCCGGGGGGGCAAAAGCCTGCCCTACGTCAACAGCCTGGTGGCCATCTTCAACTGTCTCAGCCTGGAACACCAACTGTCCTGCGGCGGCGACGACCTGGGCGTGGTCCGCGGGGATCTGCTTCTGACCCTGGCCGGGGGCGATGAAAACTACAGTCCCCTGGGCCGGCCCGACCAACGGGAACACCCCGCCCCCGGGGAAGTCATTTATATGGACACCGGCACCCGGGAGGTCTTCTGCCGGGCCTGGTGCTGGAAAAACGGCGACGTCAGCAAGCTCACCGAGGCCACCGCCCGGGCGGCCATCAACCTCGACGCCCTCCTGCCGACCTTCAGCCTTATCCAGTTGGAAGACCTGGGGCACCGGATGGCCGAACTGGTGAGCCGCTTCACCGGAGCCCGGACCGCGATCAGGGTCCTGACCCCCGAGCGGCCGGAATTCATCATCGACGACGCATATTCAATGAGGTGATCCATGGATTTCGACATCGGCTTTCTCGGCTTCGGCCGCATGGCCCGGGCCATTTCCGAAGGTCTGAACGCGACCGGGCTGATTCCTTTCGCCCGCCAGATCGTCTCCGGACGCGACCGGGCCCGGCTCACGGCCACGGCCGGGCGGCTGGGCGTGACGGCGGCCGCCGACAACCGGGATCTGGTTCGCCGCTCCCGGGTGGTGGTGCTGGGGGTCGATCCCCATCAGGTACTCGGAGTGCTGGAGGAAATCGGGGGGGATCTGGCCGGGCGGCCGGTCATCTCCATGGCCGCCGGGGTGGACCTGGCGGCCATGCGCCGGGCCCTGCCGGCCGGAACCAACCTGATTCGGACCATGCCCAACATGGCCGCCAGCGTCGGCCGGGGGGCGACCCTCATCTGCGCCGCCCCGGGCTGCCCCCCGGAACACCTCGGTCGGGCCCGGGCCATTTTTGGAGCGGTCGGTCTCGCCGTGGACCTCGATGAAAAGCTGTTCGACGTGGCCGTGGCGGTCAGCGGCTGCGGCCCCGCCTATTTTTTCACCATCATGGAAAGCCTGATCCGGGGGGTGGTCCGCCTGGGGCTGCCCTGGGACGTGGCCAAACAACTGGTCCTGACCACCGCCCTGGGGTCGGCGGAAATGGCCCTCCGGC
>JAVBLB010000081.1:0-22923 GCA_031553735.1 Candidatus Adiutrix sp. | reverse complement strand
GGCCTGGAACGGGCCGCCGGCCGTCTGTGGATCAACGGCCGCCCCTGGCAGGAAAAGGATTTTTTTCTGCCCACCCACCGGCGCCCTTTGGGCTATGTTTTTCAGGAGGCCAGCCTCTTTCCCCACCTGACCGTGCGGCAGAACCTGGATTACGGGGCCAGGCGCGACCGGCGCCGGAGCGGCCGCGTCACCCTGGATCTCAACCACTTCATCGGCATTTTGGGCATCGGCCACCTTCTGGACCGCAAGCCGGAGACCCTGTCCGGCGGCGAGCGCCAGCGCACGGCCCTGGCCCGGGCCCTGGCCGCGAGCCCGGAAATACTGCTCCTCGACGAACCCCTGGCCGCCCTGGATCAGGACCGCAAGGAAGAAATCCTGCCCTATCTGGAAAGTTTGCGCGAGTTGACCCTGCCGGTGGTCTACGTCAGTCACGCCCAGGATGAAATCGAGCGGCTGGCCGACGCCCGGGTGCGCCTGGAACGGCCCGAGAGCCAGGCCGGGCCCGCCGATTCAGTCGGCCTCCAGCACCGCGGTGGCCCCCACCGGAAAGAGGCGGTTGCGGCTTGAGTGCCCGAAGGGCGCGTGGCGCAGGACGGGGCGGCCGGGGAATTCACCGGCCGCTTCGCGCAGCAGGCGGTTGACTTCCTCAGGGGGGCCGCAGCGGTTGAAGCCGCCGAAGACCAGGCCGGCGGCTTCAGCCCAGATCGGGCTGTACCGCAGGATGGTCAGGAGCCGGTCCAGGCAGTAGGGGGCTTCGTCGACGTCTTCCAGAAGCAGGATGGCCCCGGTGAAATCCGGCCGCCAGGGGCTGGCGGCCAGGGCGGTCACCAAGGTCAGGTTGCCCCCCAGAAGCGGCCCCCGGGCCCGGCCCGGCCGCAGGACGTCCCGAGGCGAACAAGTCCAGCCGCCGGAGCGGTCGGCGGTCAAGAGAGCCTTCCGCAGATCGGCCTGGCTCGGAGCGTCGGCCCGTTCGCGAGCGTCCGCCTTCCCCAGCGAAGCGACCATGGGGCCGTGAAAACCGACCACCCCGGCGGCCTGAAAACGGGCCAGATGCAGGGCCGTCAAGTCGGAAAACCCGAAAATGGGCTTGGCCGGCCAGTCGGCCCAGCATTCGGCCAGGCCCGGAAGCAGCCGCTGGCAGCCGTAGCCGCCCCGCACGGCCACCAGGCCGGCCACGGCGTCGTCCGCCATGAGTTCGGCCAGGATTTCCAGGCGGTGGGCGTCGTCGCCGGCCAGGTACCGCTGTCGCCGGAACAGCCCTTTCGGGATCCGGACCTCCACCCCCCAGGACCGAAGCACTTCCGCCCCCCGGACCATCTCCTCCCGATCGAAATGATGAGCCGGGGCGAACAGCCCCACCGTGGCCCCGGGGCCGATCGCCGCCGGCCACCGCACCCCGGGCCCCGTCTCTCCGCTCCAGGACAGCCGGCCGCCGCTCACGCTCCTCACCAGGCCATTTCCTGATACACGATTTTCAATCCCTCCAGAGCCAGGTCGGGCAGCACCTCCTCGATCTGGGCGGATTCGGAGGCGATCAGCCCGGCCAGGCCGCCGGTGGCCACCACCCGGGCCTTGGCCCCCAGTTCCCGCTTCAGCCGCCCCACCAGGCCGTCCACCAGGTCGATATACCCGTAGATCAGACCCACGTTGAGGCTGGAAATGGTGTCCAGAGCCATGGCCCGGGGGGGCAGATCGAAAAGCTCCAGCCGGGGCAGACGGTTGGCCTTCTGGAACAGGGCCTCGGCCGACAGCCGGAGCCCGGGGGCGATGGCCCCCCCGAGATGCCGGCCCTGGTCGGAAATGCAGTCGAAAGTGGTGGCCGTGCCCAGGTCGACCACGATGGCGCTGGAACGCAGGCGGCGATAGGCGGCGATGGAGACCGCCACCCGATCCGCGCCCATCTCCGCCGGGTTGGCATAGCTCAGGGGCATGAGGGTCTGCCGGTGGGCTTCCAGGAAAATGGGGCGCTGCTTGATGTATTTGACGCCGAAACGCTCCAGGGCCGGGCGCATGGGCGGCACCACGCTGGAAATGATGAAGCCGGTCACCATATCGAAACTGAAGCCGCCGGCCGAAAACAGGCCGCCGACGGACAGCCCCAGCTCATCGAGGGTGGATTCCCGGCGGGTGGACAGGCGCCAGTCGGCCCGAAGCTCGTCGCCCAGCCACAGCCCGCAGTTGATGTTGGTGTTGCCGACATCCATGGTGAACAGCATTCTATGCTCCATGCCCCGAATGGGGCCGTACGCCCTCGACCAACCAGCCTGGTCGGGCTTGATCGCTTCCCCGCCTTCAGGCGAAAAAAATGCCGGGGGCCTCAGCAGGCCCCCAGCTCCCGGGCCACCAGGTCGGCCGTTTCCTCGGCCAGCCGGGTGATCTCTTCCAAATTTTCCCCTTCGATCATGACCCGGACCACCGCCTCGGTGCCGGACGGACGCAGGACGATGCGCCCCCGTCGGCCCAGATGGCGGGTCACCGCCTCCACCCGGTCGGTCACGGCCGGGTTGGTGGCGGCCTCCCGGGGGCGGGTCACCTGGACGTTCAACAGCACCTGCGGCAAGGGCTCCATCAGGCGGGCCAGGTCGGCCAGGGGCCGGCCTTCCTCTTTCATGGCCACCAAAGTCTGGAGGGCGGCCAGAATGCCGTCGCCGGTGGTGCCGTGATCCAGAAAAATCAGATGGCCGGATTGCTCGCCCCCGAAATTGAGGCCCTCCTGGCGCATCCGTTCCACCACGTACCGGTCCCCCACCGGGGTGCGGACCAGACTGATGCCGGCCTCGCCCAGGGCTATCTCCAAACCCATATTGCTCATGATGGTGGCGGCCATGGCGTTCTTTTTCAGCCGGCCGTTGCGGTGCAGATTCAGGGCGCAGATGTTCATGATCTGGTCGCCGTCCACCACCTGGCCCCGGCCGTCGACGAAGATGGCCCTGTCGGCGTCGCCGTCCAAGGCCAGCCCCAGGTCGGCCCCCCGAGCCGTGACCTGTTTGGCGCAGAGTTGCGGATGGAGCGATCCCACCCCGAGATTGATGTTGAAGCCGTCGGGCCGGGCTCCGAAAAGGTGCACCTTGGCCCCCAGCTCCTCGAAAACCATGGGCGCGGTGCGGTAGGCCGCCCCGTTGGCGCAGTCGAGGACCATGGTCAGCCCTTCCAGGGTCATATGCCGGGGAAAGGTGCTTTTGAGGAAGACCACGTAGCGGCCGACCGCGTCGTCGATGCGGCCGGCCCGGCCCAGGGCGTCGAATTTGGGGCGGTGGCGGTCCAGGACGGCCGGGTCGAGGTACTCCTCCAGCCGGACTTCCACCTCGTCGGGCAGCTTGAAGCCGTCGCCGGCGAAAATCTTGATGCCGTTGTCCTGGTAGGGGTTGTGGGAAGCGCTGATGACCACCCCGGCGTCGGCGCGCAGACTGGCGGTGAGGAAGGCCACCCCCGGGGTGGGCAGCGGCCCGGCCAGGAAAACATCGGCCCCCTGGGACAGAAGCCCGCTGGAAAAGGCCTCTTCCAGCATATAGCCGGACAGGCGGGTGTCCTTGCCCACCACCACTTTCGGCCGCCGGTTCAACCCCGGCCGGTTCAAGAGGTGGGCCACGGCCCGGCCCAGGTTCAGGGCGAACTCGGCGGTCATGGGAAATTGGTTGACCACCCCGCGAATGCCGTCGGTGCCGAACAATCGGCGTGATCCGGTTTTCATGAACGCTGTATCCTTCAATAATCGCCTGACGCGAGCCCGCTTCAGAGCTTGGGAGGCGCCTCGCCGGGCGCCGGCACGACCGGCGAGGCCGGCGCCGGGGCGACCGGCGAGGCCGGCGCCGGGACGACCGGCGAAGCCGGCGCCGGGGTGGGTCGGCCCTCTGGATTGAGTCTGATCACCACGTTGACCGGGGTGATGCCGGTGATGGTCGTTCCGTTGGGGGCCACCGCCACCACCGGCAGGGTCAGTGTCCCCTCCTTCCGCAACCTTTCCTCGTCAACGAACACCCGGACCCGGATTTCAGCGGCGGTGACCGGCCGGCCCCGGGAAGCCGGCCAGGCCACGGATATCGTGGCCCGGTCCGGCTGCAAAATCGGGCTGAGGCCGAGGCCGCCGTTTTTCAGGTCCAGGCCGATGGGGAGGTCGGGGAAAGTGGCCTCGACCCGCTGTTCCTCAACCTTGACGGAAACCCGGATCTCCCGGGGATCGACCATCAGGCTGGGGTCGAGGTCGGCCAGGGAAGGGGTGACGACAAGTTGGGTGTCCCTGGTCAGCCCCTCCAGGGCGATGGGGGTGGTGGGCAGTTCGTCAATGGCCTTCAGCAGTTCCTGGGGGCCCCGAAGGGTGACCTCGTCGGGGGACAGGGTCAGGGCCTGGACCCGGAAGCCCTGGCTGACCGCGCCGGTGACGGTGGCCCTCAGCGGCACCACCTTGTCCGAGGTCCGGACGGCTTCGAACTCCAACACCTGGGGGCTGACCTTGCGCACCTGCACCCCCCGGGGCAATTCCAGGGCGTCGGGGTCGACCGGGAAGGCGTTATAGCCCTCCCGAGCCGAGGAGGCGTCGATCCAGATCTGCAGCTTGCGGTCGGTCAGGAAACGCAATTGGGCGGCGTTGGCCAGCACCTGGAAGTTGACGGCGGTCGGGAGGTCGGTCTTGATGGTCAAATCGCTCGGAAGGTTGGTCAACTCCAGGGGCACGGATATTTCCGTCGTGCTGGTATCCTGCCCGGCCAGGGCCAGCCAGAGAAAAAAAGCCAGGGCCAGCGACACCGCGATGGACAATATTCTGTTGCGCAAAACCTTGGCGCGCGCCACGGCAGCCCCCTTCTACTTCACTTTCTTTTTCTTCGGCGCCAGGCTCAGATAGGAGAGCAGTCGGTCCCGGAGATTGGCCGCCCCCATCATCACCACCACTTCGCCGTCCTTGACCAGGGAAACCAACCCCCGCTCCTCGGAAACCACCACCACCAGGGCGTCGGTCTCCCGCGACAGGCCGATGGCCGCGCGGTGCCGGGTGCCGAAAAACCGGCTGACGTTGTCTTCGGCGGGCAACAGCGGCAGAAAGCAGCCGGCCGAGGCCAGCCGCCCTTCCTGAATGATCACCGCCCCGTCGTGGAGAGGCGAGGAGGTGTGAAACAGGGCCAGGAGCAGGCGGTCCGAAACCAGCCCGTTGATCTGGGCCCCGGCCTCCACATATTCCCCCAGGCTGACTCCGCGTTCGAAGGCGATCAGGGCCCCGATGCGCTTTTCAGCCATGAAAAAGGAGGCCCGCACCACTTCGTTGACCGCGTCCACCATCTGGGGGTTGGATCGGGTCAGGGAAAAACGGGCCATGCGGGCCAGGCCCCGCCGGATATCGGCGGAAAACAGCACCACGATGACCACGATGAAGTTGGCGCCGAACGAGGAGATAATGAATCTGAGGGTCAGGAATTCAAACTTGGCGGCCAGGAAATAGGCCCCCAGCACCACGGCCAGCCCCAGGAAGACCTGCCCGCTGCGGGTGCCGCGCAAAAGGCGGATGACATAGAATATCAGGATGCCCACCAGGAGGATATCGACGACATCCTCCCAGCGCATGGATTTAATGGCTTCGACAATGGAAAGGTTGGTGAACAAAATTCAACGTCCTGCCCAAAGGTGGGTGGCGATGCCCGGGAGGGGCGTGAAACCGGCCCGGCGCCTCAATCGGCCGCCAAAAGAGCCCGGGCCAGAGCGGCCGCCTCCCGGTTGGGGGCGGCCCGATGGACCCGGACGATGTCGGCGCCGTTCAGCATGGCCACGGCGTTGGCCACGGCGGTGAGCCCGTCGCGGGCCGCGGGTTCGGCGCCGCCGGCCAGGCGCCCCAGAAAACCTTTGCGCGACAGGGCCATGAGCCGGCGATAGCCCCGGGGCACGGCCCGGTCGAAGTGTTTGATGAGGCTGAGGTTGTGCCGCATGTCTTTGCCGAAGCCGATGCCGGGGTCGAGAATGATGTGTTCCTTCGGCACCCCGGCCGCCTCGGCCGCCCGGGCCCGCTCCAGCAGGAAATCGTGCACCTCCGCCACCACGTCGTCGTAATGGGGATCGATCTGCATGGTGTCCGGCTCGCCCAGCATATGCATCAGGATGACGGGGACGCCGTGCCGCGCGGCCAGATCCAGGATGAGCGGCTCCCGGCGGCCGGCATAGATGTCGTTGATGATGGCCGCCCCGGCGGCCAGGGCCTGTTCGGCCACCGAAGCCCGGTAGGTATCGACGGAAATGGGCTTGGAAGTTTTCCGGGCCAGCGGGCCCAAGACCGGCGCCAGCCGGGCCCACTCCTCCCCGGCCGTGATGCGGGCCGAGCCGGGCCGGGTGGATTCGGCCCCCAGATCGAAGAGATCGGCCCCGGCCGCCTCCTCGTCCAGAGCCGCCCGCACCGCCTCTTCCGGGGCGGCAAAGCGGCCGCCGTCGGAAAAGGAATCCGGGGTCAGGTTGATGATGCTCATAATCAGCGGCCGGCTGAAATCGAGCGTCCACTCCCCCGCCCCGGTCCGCCAGGTCAGAACCGAGGACGGCGGCCGGGTCGCCCCTCCCATCCCGGGATCGGGGGCCGGCTCAAGCCCGGTCGGGATCGTCATCGTCGTTGCGGTCGCCGGGTTTTTCATCGGCGGGCCGGGCCTCGCTGGCGGAATCGTCCCGGGCCGGCTCGGCGGCCGCCCCGGAAGCGGTCCGGTCCGCGCCCTCGGCCGCGGCGGCCTTCCGGCTGATGTCCGCCTGGGTGGCCGGACGCTCCAGGCCCTCGGCCGCCAGGGCTCCGGCGCAGACGTCCAGCACCTCTTCGGCGTCGATGGTCTCTTTTTCCAGAAGTCGTTCGGCCAGGGCCTTGAGGGTATCCTGGTGCCTGGTGATGATCTCGGTGGCTTTCAGGTGGGCGGTGCGCACCAGGTCGGCCACTTCCTGGTCGATGCGCTGGGCGGTGGCCTCGGAATAGTCGCTGTGCTGGGTGATCTCCCGGCCCAGGAAGATCTGCTCTTCCTTCCGGCCGAAAGCCAGGGGGCCCATGGCCTCGCTCATGCCCCACTTGCAGACCATGTTCCGGGCCAGTTCGGTGGCCCGTTCGATGTCGTTGGAGGCGCCGGTGGTCACCTGTTTCAGGGCCACCTCCTCGGCCACCCGGCCGCCCAGCATCATCACCAGCCGGGCCTTGAAATATTCCCGGCTGTAGGTGTATTTATCCTCGGCCGGGAGCGACACGGTCACCCCCAAGGCCCGGCCCCGGGGAATGATGCTGACCTTATGCAGGGGATCCAGCCCGGGCAGGAGCACCGAAACGAGGGTGTGGCCGGCCTCGTGCCAGGCGATGGTCCGCTTTTCCTCCGGGCTCATGATCATGCTGCGGCGCTCCACGCCCATCATCATCTTGTCGCGGGCGGCGTCGAGATCGGCGGCCTCGACCTTCTCCTTGTCGGCCCGGGCGGCCAGGAGCGCGGCCTCGTTGATGAGGTTTTCCAGGTCGGCCCCCGAGAAGCCGGGAGTCCCCCGGGCCACCACCGACAGATCCACATCCGTGGCCAGGGGCACCCGGCGGCTGTGGACTTTCAGAATCTGCTCGCGGCCCTTGAGGTCGGGCACCGGCACCACCACCTGGCGGTCGAAGCGGCCGGGCCGCAAAAGGGCCGGGTCGAGGACGTCGGGGCGGTTGGTGGCGGCGATGAGAATCAGGCCGTCATTGGGCTCGAAGCCGTCCATCTCCACCAAAAGCTGGTTCAGGGTCTGCTCGCGCTCGTCGTGTCCGCCGCCGAGGCCCGCGCCCCGGTGGCGGCCCACGGCGTCGATTTCATCGATGAACATGATGCAGGGCGCGGCTTTTTTGCCCTGGAGGAACATGTCCCGGACCCGGGAGGCCCCCACGCCCACGAACATCTCCACGAAGTCGGAACCGCTGATGGAGAAAAACGGCACCCCGGCCTCGCCGGCGATGGCCCGGGCGAGCAAGGTCTTGCCGGTGCCCGGAGCGCCCATCAAAAGCACCCCTTTGGGGATGCGGCCGCCGAGGCGCACGAACTTCTTCGGCTCCCGCAGAAAATCGACGATCTCGGCCAGTTCCATCTTGGCCTCGTCGATGCCGGCCACGTCCTCGAAGGTGACCCGCTTCTGATCCTCCGTCAGGAGGCGGGCCCGGCTCTTGGCGAAGGTCATGGCCTTGCCGCCGCCCTGCATCTGGCGCATGAAGAACATCCAGATGGCCACCAGGAACAGGATCTGCAAAAGGGCCCCGCCCATGCTCAACCAGAACGACGAGGTCTGGGGAACCATGTCGATGGTCACCCCCTTTTCCCGCAGAAAGGGCAGCAGTTCGGGGTCGAAACGGCCGTAGTTGGCCGCCCACTTGCCGCCGTCGTTCAGTTGGGCTACAATGTCCGTATCGGTCAAAGAAACTTTGTTGACCCGGTTTTCGGAAATGGCCCGCCAGATGTCGGAATATGTTTTCTTGTCGCTGGTTTCCACCGGCTTGAAGAAGTTCATGACTCCCAGCACGGTGATGATGATCATGGTCCAGACCAACAAGTTTCTGGAAAAATTACCCAAGGCGACCTCTCTATCTTTGACCGCCCCAAGCCCGGTTTGGGTCGGGGAAACGAGTCTAACCTTTAAGTTTTACGACAATCGGCTTTTTTTTTCAACTAATTTTTGAGGCCCGGGCGGTTGCGCCCGGCGATCGGCACGAGAGCGTGGTTCATGAACGGCGGGATCCAGCCGGCGCTGGAAAAAGAAAACGCGAACGGCGGGGCGCGGGAGACGCGGCAGCGGCGGCTGGCGGCGGTAGTGCTGGCCCGGACCAACTACGGCGAAGCCGACCTCATCGTGACCTTCCTGACCCGGGAACTGGGCCTTCTGAGCGCCCTGGCCCGTTACGGCCGGCGCAGCCGGCGGCGTTTCGGCGGGGGCCTGTTGTCCCCGGGCGTCACTGCCTGGTATGACTTCACCATCAAGCCGGCCTCCACCCTGGCCTTCGTGGAACGGGGCGAGGAGGACGCCCGGATCCGGCGCCTGCCGCCCGACCCGGTGATCCAGGGCCTGGCCGCCTTCGCCCTGGAACTGGTCCGGGGCTTCGAGGCCCCCGGCAACCCGGCCGAGGCCGGCTTTCATCTGCTGACCCGCCACCTGGGCCGGCTGGCCATCGCCCCGGACGAGCGGACCGCCCGGCTCCTGGCCCTGGATTTCGCCCTGAAATACCTGGAACTGGCCGGCTTCGGCCCCCGGCTGGCCGGCTGCCTCCACTGCGGCGCGGCCCCGGAGGCCCGGCCCGGCTGGCGCTGGGATCCGGCCGCCGGGGGGCTGTACTGCCCGGAATGCGGGAGCCGGAGCGACCGCCGCAGCCGCCGGGTCTCCCCGGCTCTTCTGACCCGCCTGGAGCCGACCGGTTCCGGCGGAGAGCGTCCGCCCCTGAGCGAAAACGACCTGGCCGAGGCCGAGCTGTTCTTTGAAAAACTGGCCGAGCATCACCTCGGCCACCCCCTCCGGGCCTTGAAAACCACCCGTCAGCTTTTTCAGTCCGCCCGGAAGCCCGGTTCGGGATCACGCTGAGGCGGCCGAAGAATAAACAAGCGGCGGAAAACCCGCCGCTCGTTTTTGGTTCAACCGCGCGGTGAAAAACTCACCGGGGCAGGCCGACGGTCACCCCCAAAAGCGGCTCGCAGTGGGCGGGCAGTTTCAACAGGCTCCTGAGGTCGTCGCGGTCGATGGAGGAACGGCAGATGACGTTCAGCCCGGCCGAGGCCCCGTAGAGGTAGACGTTTTCCGACATATGCCCCACATCCATGAGGACGTTGCTCATCTTGTCCTCCCGGGTGTCGCCGGTGACCCGGCTGAGATCGGCCACCAGCACCAGGTTCAGCGGCGCGGTGCCCACATAGCTTTGCACGCCCGCCCGGGCCCGGTGGTCGCCGGGAAACAGAAAGATCAGTTCGTGCTTGAGGGGGTCGTATCGATAGACGCCGGTTTTGGTGAAGACGTAGGCGTCGATGGCCTGGTCGTTGTGGCTGGTGGGGGCGGTCCGGCCGGCCTTGTCCCCCCCCAGCGGCCGGTTGACGCCGGCGGCGGCCCAGACGACCTCGGACAACTGCTGGTGGCTGAGGTCGCCGGCGCCGAAAACCCGTTCCGACTTCCGCGCCTTCAAAGCCTGCAAAACGGTTTTGCCTTTGGCCAGGTCGGGCTGGGCCAGCTTGATGTTGCCCTGGGCCCCCGCCGGGGAGGCGAAAGTCAGGGCCAGAATCAGGGCCAGGATAGCGGAAAAAAGTGCGTTTTTCATCGTCTCCCTCCATATCGGCCGCCGGGCGCGGAACCCAAGCCCATTGAAGGCGGGGCCGCCGCAAAACCGGCCGACGGCCTGCCGCCACGCCTTACTTGTCAAGAACTTCTTTATTCATGCCGTCCGTGGTCTCATCCGTGAGTATTCTGACAGAAAAATCCCTCGCGATTGTCGCAATCTCCGGGGCTCCCCGGGGCCTGACCCGGGGGATATGTATTTTATCCAATGTTCCCCTTTTAATTCGCGTGGAACCAATATCAGAAAGATACATATCATTTTCCGACTTCAAATACAAAAACCAACGTATAATAATATTTTCATATTCCGAGGCGTACATTTCATTGTACACCTGTTCCCCCAAAGAACCCAGTGTTTTTTCATCAACCGGCTCCTTGATGGTACAGGAAGCGAAATAGAGGTCATATGGCTTGGCATGTTCTGTGGAGACCTCTTTTTGGCACTCATATTGGGGCAGGCTCTGGGCCATTGCCGGCTTGACTTCATAACCAGCCGATATTCCCGAAAATATGAACGCGAACAATAAAGAGTAATACTTCATGGTGAAACAATGATGTCCCATGGCCGCCTCCACTTCGATGCGCTGCGGTTTGCCGCATAAAATTAAGGACGAAGGCGGTTGAACCTTCGTCCCGGCCGCCGTAAATCCTTCCGTGGGAAAGTTGCGGCGGCGCAGGCCCCTTCCAGGGCGCTGTTCGATACGTTCTTCAATAAATTCAGGCCACAAGGCCGGCCAGAACCTCCAGGGCCGCCGGGATCCGATCGGCCTCCGGGCCGCCGGCCTGGGCCATGTCGTCCCGGCCGCCGCCCTTGCCGCCCACCCGGGCGGCCATCTGGGCCACGATCTGCCCGGCCCGGAACCGGCCGGCCAGGCCGGAGCCCACCATGACCAGGAGCATGGCCTTGCCGTCTTCCGAGGCCGAGGCCAAGCCGATGAGGGCCTGGGGCCCCAGGCGGTCTTTCAGTTCGTCGCCGATCTGGCGCAGGGCCTTGGGGTCGCCGGCTTCCACCCGGGCGGCCACCAGTCTGACTCCGTCCTTCTCCACCGCCGCCCGGGCCAGGGCCGCGGAATCCGTGGCCTGGGCCCGGCCGCCGCCCTTTTCCAACTCCTTGACCCGGGCCTGGAGCCGGGCCAGGCGGTCCAGCAGCTCCTCGGGCCGGGCCTTGAGGGCCCCGCCCAGTTCGGCCAGGAGACGGCGCTCGTTCTGCATGTGTTCGACGGCCGCCTCGCCCGTGAGGCACTCAAAGCGCCGCACCCCGGCGGCCACCGAGCTCTCCCCGATGATCAGGAAGGCGCCGATGCGGCCGGTGGAGGCCACGTGGGTGCCGCCGCACAGTTCGCGGGAGTGGTCGCCCATGGTGACCACCCGGACCTCTTCGCCGTACCGTTCCTCGAACAGGGCCACCGCCCCGGAGCGGGTGGCCTCTTCCAGGTTCATCACTTGGGTCTCCACCGGGTAGTCGCGGCGGATGGCCTCGTTGACCATCTTTTCCAATTTTTCGATATCCGCGGCCCCCACCGCCGCCGGGTTGGTGAAGTCGAAGCGCAGGCGGTCGAAGGTCACCAGGGAGCCGGCCTGGCGGACGTGGTCCCCCAGAACGGTGCGCAGGGCCTTGTGCAGCAGGTGGGTGGAGCTGTGGTTGCGGGCCGTGGCCAGTCGCTGGCGCTCATCCACCGCCAGCCGGGCCGCCTGGCCGGCCCGGATCTCGCCTTCGACCACCCGGCCGAAATGCAGGAAGACGCTGGTGCCCGGCGATTTCTGGACGTCATAGACCTCCACCAGGCCGGCCGGGAAGTGGATCTCCCCCGCGTCGCCGGCCTGGCCGCCGGAAAAGGCGTAGAACGGCGTCGAGGCGAAGACCAGGGTCACCTCGTCGCCTTTGGCCGCGACTTCGGCTTTCCGGCCGTCCTTGACCAGGAGGGCCAGAGGCGCCTGGTCGGCGGTCAGGGCATCGTAGCCGACGAACGCGGTGGTGAAGCCCTCGGCGGTCAGTTCGCTGACCAGGGCGCCCACCCGGTCGTCGGTTCCGGCCGAGCCCTTCCAGGAGGCCCGGCTCTTGGCCTTCTGCTCGGCCATGGCCTCTTCGAAGCGGGCCTCGTCCACCGTCAGGCCGTGTTCCCGGGCCACGTCCCCCACCAGATCCAGGGGAAAGCCGTAGGTGTCGTAGAGCTTGAAGGCCAGGCGACCGTCGATGACCGAGCCTTTTTTGCGGCCCAGGTCCTCGATGGCCTCGCCCAGCATGCCCATGCCCGCGCCCAGGGTTTCGCCGAAGCGCTCCTCCTCGGCGGTGATGATCTGCTTGATATAGGCCCCGTTATCCACCAGTTCGGGATAGGCGCCTTTCATGTGCTCGATGATGACGTCGGTCAGGCCGGCCAGGAAGGGCTTGTCCAGACCCAACTTGCGGCCGTGGCGGACGGCCCGGCGGAGAATGCGCCGCAAGACGTAGCCCCGCCCCAGGTTCTCCGGCCGCACCCCGTCGCCGATCAGGAAGGTCACCGCCCGGGAATGGTCGGCCAGCACCCGGGTGGAGACGTTGGTGGCGAAGCCCTCGTCCCCCGGCTTGAGTTCCCGGCGGTAGACATAGGGGATGCCGGTCATGACGGCCACTTTTTCGATCAGGGGGGTGAAGAGGTCGGTCTCGAAGTTGGAATAGACCCCCTGGCAGACGGCTGAAATGCGCTCCAGCCCCATGCCGGTGTCGATGGAGGGCTTCGGCAGGGGCTTCATGACCCCGTCGGCCCCGCGTTCATACTGCATGAAGACCAGGTTCCACAGTTCCAGGTAGCGGTCGCAGTCACAGCCCGGGGCGCAGTCGGGGCGGCCGCAGCCGATATGGGCCCCCTGGTCGATGAGGACCTCGCTGCAGGGGCCGCAGGGGCCGGTGTCGCCCATGGCCCAGAAGTTGTCCTTCTCCCCCAGGCGGGAGATGCGGTCGGTGGGGAGCCCGGTGATCTTGCGCCACAGATCGTAGGCCTCGTCGTCGTCCTGATAGACGGTGGCGTAGAGGCGGTCGACCGGGAGACCGTATTCCTTGGTCAGCAGTTCCCAAGCCAGGGTGATGGCCCCTTCCTTGAAATAATCGCCGAAGGAGAAGTTGCCCAGCATTTCAAAGAAGGTGTGGTGCCGGGCGGTGTAGCCGACGTTTTCCAGGTCGTTGTGCTTGCCGCCGGCCCGGACGCATTTCTGGGAGGTGGTGGCCCGCTGGTAGTCGCGTTTTTCCTCGCCGGTGAAGATGCGTTTGAACTGGTTCATGCCGGCGTTGGCGAACAGGAGGGTCGGGTCGTCCTGGGGCACCAGGGAACTCGAAGACACCTTGCGGTGCCCGTGGGCGCTGAAATACTCGAGAAACCGGCTCCGGACGTCGTTGGCTTTCATAACAACCTCAAGGGAATATGGCGGTCGGACAAAAATCGCCCCTCCCCGGGGGGGGGCGGTAAGGCAAACCGATCCGGCCGGAGGCGGCATCCGCCTCCGGCCGGATCATCGTCAATACTCAGTCGGCGGTCTTGGCCTCGGCCTCGGCCAGGGCGGCGACCTCGGCCGCCTCGGCGGCCAGGGATTCGGCGTTGTCAGCGTCGTGGCCCTCGATGACCTGGGCCATCTTCTCGGTCACCAGGCCGTAAGCCCCCCGCAGCTTGGCCTCGATTTCAACGGCGATGTCCCGGTTGTCCTGGAGGAAGCGCCGGGCGTTCTCCGTGCCCTGGCCCAGGCGCTCGCCGTTATAGGAATACCAGGCCCCGCTCTTGTCGACGATGTTCATGGCCGAGCCGATCTCCAGGAGTTCGCCCTCCTTGGAGATGCCGCGGCCGAAGATGATTTCGAATTCCACCTCGCGGAAGGGCGGGGCCAGCTTGTTTTTGACCACCTTGGCCCGCACGATGTTGCCCAGCCGCTCCTCCCCGTCCTGAATCTTGCCCTTGTAGCGCACCTCGATGCGCTGGGTGGCGTAGAACTTCAGGGCGTTGCCGCCGGTGGTGACCTCGGTGGGGCCGTAGCCCATGCCGCCGATCTTGGAACGGACCTGGTTGATGAAGATGACCGAAGCCATGGAACGGTGGATGGCCCCGGTCAGCTTCCGCAGGGCCTGGCTCATCAGCCGGGCCTGAAGGCCCACGTGGGAGTCGCCCATCTCGCCGTTGATCTCCGCCTCCGGCACCAGGGCGGCCACCGAGTCGATGACGATGAGGTCCACCGCCCCGCTGCGGACCAGGATCTCGGCGATGTCCAGGGCCTGTTCGCCGTGGTCGGGCTGGCTGATCAGCAGTTCGTCCGTGTTGACTCCCAGGCGGCGGGCGTAGCTGACGTCCAGGGCGTGTTCGGCGTCGATGTAGGCGGCCACCCCGGCCTGGCCGTGGGCGTTGATCTGCTTCTGGATCTCGGCCACCGCGTGGAGGGCCAGGGTCGTCTTGCCGGACCTTTCCGGGCCGTATATCTCGATGATCCGCCCCCGGGGAATGCCGCCGATGCCCAAAGCCGCGTCCAGGGCCAGAGAGCCCGTGGAGATGACCGGCACCTCGACCTGTTCCTGCTCCCCCAGCTTCATGATGGAGCCCTTGCCGAAGCCCTTCTCGATCTGCTCCAGGGCCAGGTTCAGGGCCTTGGCCCGGGCCTCCTGGGGGGTCAGGGCCTTGTCTTTCTTTTTGCTTTCCTTCGGTTCCTTCAGGTCTTTCTCGGTCTTGCTCATGTCTTGAAAATCCCCCACCCGGGCGGTAATTATGGTGATGATACATCCAATCGTTTAGGGTATCATCGCGCCTCGATCTTGGCAAGTCGAAAAAAACGCGGCCGCCGGTTGCCCCCTCCGCCGCCGCGGAGTACAATTTACCCAGGGAGGAGCCCTATGCGCGGCTTTTTCAGAAAACCGAACCCTTGGCGACTGGCGGCGCTGCTGCTGATCCTGGCCGTGTGCCTGGCGGTGCTGGTTCAGAAGCGCCGGACGGAGTCAGCCCTGGTGGCCGGCAGCCCGCCCCTGGTCGCGGCCGTCTGGGGCCTGGGCGTTTTTCTGCCCCCCGGCGACGGGGACCCGGCCACCGCGCCCCGAACCCTGTCGGCCGAACTGGAGCCCGGGCGGCGGCTTTCGGCCGAACTGGTTTTCGGCGATCCCCAGCGGCCCTGGCCCACCCGGCTGTCCGTGGCCCGGTCGCCCGGCCCCGCCGGGTCCGGGGGCCCCCGGGTGCTGGAAATCCGGTTCACCAAGGGGGCCCCGGAGTTCATCGCCCCTTCGGAACATCCCCCGCTCACCGCCGGGGAGGAAAAAGAACTGGCCGCCGACCTGGAGCGGCTGACCGAACGCCTGAACCAAACCTGGCCCCGCGCGGGCTCCGTTAAGTGGCGGAAAGTGGAGCCGGGCCTGGAAGAGGCGGTGGTCCATTCACGGTATGGAGTGCGCCTCGGCCCCCGGGAGATGTATCTGGCCCGCCTGGACCCGGAACAATACAGCTTCCAGCCCTGGCACGAGCGGGAGTTCCAGATCCTGACCGAAGCCGAGGCCATGGACATCACCGCCTGGAGCCGCCGGCTGCCCTGGGCGGCCCTGCTGATCAACGGCGGCCAGTATGAGCGCGACCGCGGCTACATCGGCCGCCTGGTCCGGGACGGCCGGCCCCTGTCCTCCCGGTCGAAAAAGCAGTGGAAAGGCTACCTGGTGTCCGACCCCGGGCCGGAAGCCCCGGCCGGCGCGCCCCGGGCGACGATCCTGGATCTGGAGCTGCCCTCGGGCGGCCTTCGGCCCGACCAGTATCAAAACATCATGCAGTCGCTGATGCTGCTCGACCGTCAGGGCCGGGTCCGGGTCAACAACAGCTATTACCTGGCCAGCCGGGCGGCCATCGCCCGGGACCGGGCCGGCCGGATTCTCTTCATCGCCGTGCCGGGGGCCATCGGCCTCCACGACCTGGCCATGCTCCTGAAAGACCCGGCCCTGGAGTTGGTCGACGTCCTCTGCCTCGACGGCGGCTTCGAAGCCCAGATGTTCCTCCGGCGCGGCCCCGAGGGCCCGCCCCTGACGGTCAAGGCCGAATACCTGGTCTTTCCCGGCGAAACCCTGTATGTGCCCACCATGCACCGCACCCTGCCCTCGGTCATCACCGCCCGGCGGCGATGACCGAGGGGGTCGGAATATTGACCCGCCGACTAAACTTATTCGGAGTGATTTGGTCAAAGCCCCAAATCACAAGACCTTGGTCGTCCGAGAAGGATTATGTTTAGCCGCCGAAGCTATAATTGCGAACGCTTTTGGTGCAAAGCCTTCATTCAGAACACGAAAAAGCCGGGGATCGCCCGGCTTTTTCCGCCCGAAGCCTCAAGAGGCCCGGCGATATGACCGTCGCAATCAGACGCTGACCCCGGCCTTGGCGGCGAAAGCCTTGACGTCCAGGGGCTTTTTGCAGTTATAGCAACGGCTCTGGTTTCTCAGTTCCGAAACGCTGAAAAATTCCAGCTCCGCACCGCACAGAGGGCAGTTGCCGGTTATCAGTTTGGTTTCTTCCTGCATACAGTCGGGAGCGCGCAAAGGATCATCGGCATCGTTGGTCATACATTCCACCTCCATTGGTTTTAAGCGGGACCCCTCGGCCGCCGAAGGCGACGTTAGAATTACGAGTATTGTATACCAAAAAGGCGCTCCACGGCAAGGTCTATTCCGGCCCCGCGCGGCCGGACCGGCGGCGCGGGGCCGCCCCGACGTTTATTTTCGGCTCGTCAGGCGGGGAGGCGATTGAGCGTGTTCCCGGACGATCAGTTTCAGCCAGACCGCTTTTCGGCGGCGCATTGCCCCATTCGGGGCCAGGTTGCACCTGAAGGACTTTTTTTGATATACTCAAAAAACTTTGATCCACTACCCCGAACGACCGGGAAGCCGCTCGCCGCACAATGTCAGCCGGTAAGCGCCGCCCGCCCGCCATGTGAAAAACAAGGCCGCCTGGAGGTGACCGCCGTGTCCGACCGCCTGGTCATAGATCCGCACAACGCCTCGTTCGACGACCTGGCCCCGGTGGCCCGGGTGCTGCTCGACGGCGGGCTGGTGGCTTTCCCCACGGAAACGTTTTACGCCCTCCTGGTCCTGGTTGACAATCACCCCGGCCTGGACCGGGTGGTCGGCCTCAAGGGCGAGCGGGAACGCCAGCACAAACCCTTCCTGATCCTGATGGATCAGGCGGCCCGTCTGCGCTGCTACGCCCGGGAGGTGCGGGAGGAGGCCGCCGGGCTGATGGCCCGCTTCTGGCCCGGGCCCCTGACCCTCCTGTTTCCGGCCCAGAGCGGGCTGCACCCCTACCTGGTGGGGAGCTCCCGCACCGTGGGCCTGCGGGTCGAGGGCCTCCCGGCGGTGCGGAGGCTGGTGCGCATGGTGGACCGGGGCGTCACCGGCACCAGCGCCAACCTCTCCGCCCAGCCCCCGACCACCACCGCCGACGAAGTCCAGGCCGCCTTCGGCGACCGGATCGACCTGCTCGTCGACGGCGGCCCCACCCCCGGCGGCCAGCCCACCACCATCATCGACGTCAGCCTCTCCCCGCCCCGGGTGATCCGGGACGGGGCCCTGTCCCGGGCCGACCTGGCCCTGGCCTGCCCCGCGCTCCGCTTCAAATCCGAACCCTGACCCACCGGCCAAGCCCCCAGCGGGGCGAAAAATATCATCCGGAAACGTTCCCGGGCGGCCTTGATTGACCGCGGCGGCGTATTCCGTCCCGGAATTCGGTTTTTTGTGGTATAATAAAATGTTGACCATAATCTTCCGGAAAAGGCCGGACGGCGCATCGCTCCATTCGGGGCCCGGCCGCCGCAGCGCGATCACGACAGAGGCCCCGGCAGTATGCCGCTCCGGGGCCTGGAGACGACCATGAAAATCAAGCGTTTCACCGCCCGGGACCTGCCGACGGCCACCAATATGATCAAAGAGGAGTTCGGTCTGGCCGCCATCATCCTGTCGCAGCGGGATCTGCCGCCGGAGGAAGGCCCCGGGGTGGAGATCACCGCCGGGGTCCGGGACGAGGACCTGCCGCCGCGCGGCGGCCCCGGGGAGACCGATTCGGCCGCTCCGCCCCCCCCGCCCAACCCCCGGACCGGGCCGGCCGCCGGGGTGGCCGCCTACCGCCAGGCCGGGCGCACCGCCGCCGGCTTCGGGGAAATTTCCCGCCACGACCTCGACGCCCTGGGTGAAACGCTGGGCCGCAACATCGGCGAATTGAAGGAACTGATCCTGGATCTGGCCCACCGCCAGAGCCTGTCGGAAAAATGGCGCGACCGGCCCGACCTGGTCACGCTTTACCGCCGGCTCCTGGATACCGGACTGAGCCAGGAACACTCCCGCACCCTGGTGGAACTGGCCGCCGAAAGCGCCCAGGCCTGGGGCGGCGAAGTGGCCGACCACCTGCGCCGGGCCATGTGGCCCAAGCTCCGGATCACCGACCTGTCCCTCTCCCCGCCCAAACGCCTGGCCCTGGTGGGGCCCAGCGGCGTGGGCAAGACCACCACCCTGGTCAACCTGGCCGCCTTCTACCGCCAGCGCGGCCTGAACGTGGCCGCCATCACCCTCGACACCCTGCGGCTGGGCGCGGCGGAACAATTGACCCAGTACGCCCGCATCCTGGGGCTGGGGGTCCGAGTCTGCCAGAACCACGAGGAACTCCGCGAGGCCCTGGAACTGTTCGAAAACGCCGACATGGTGCTCATCGACACCCCCGGCCGGAGCTTCCAGAAAAGCGAAGGCCGCCAGGAATTGACCGTCCACTTCAACCAGGCCCAGGCCGCGGCCCTGCTGGTGGTCTCGGCGGCCATGAAGGAGGCGGACCTCATCGCCGCCCTGGCCCGGGCCCGAACCTTCCGCGAATCCGGCCTGGTGGTCACCAAATTCGACGAAACGGAAAACTACGGCAGCCTGGTGGGCTTCATCATCACCGAAGCCCCCCGCCTGGCCTTCTTCTCCCTGGGCCCCAAAACCTCCGAAGACTTCACCATGGCCACCCCGGAAAAATTCCTCGACCTGTGGCTCGGGCCCGGCGCGTGAGCGAAGAAAAATTTCGCCGCCCTCCGGCCGGTCTCAACCTTCGGAGCCTTCAATGCGCCCGCCTCAGCCGGCCGGGCGCCAACATTGAAATGACGGATGAAGTGGGGTACAATAGCTATTTCAGGGGGATGGCCCGGGATCTCCAACAATCGGCCGGCGGCCTTGAGATCCCCCCGGCCGCCCAGCGTGATTCCCCCAACTTGCACGGCGGCGTGGAGCGCCTCGCCGGAACGTCGACCACCTTGAGGTGAACCATGAACGCAAAAGCCCCCCAGGCGCCCCGCAAACCCGTCCGGGTCATCACCGTCACCAGCGGCAAAGGCGGGGTGGGCAAGAGCAACCTCACCCTGGCCCTGGCCCTGGCCCTGGCCAAGCTGGGTAAAAAAGTGCTCATCTGGGACGCCGACCTGGGCCTGGCCAACATCGATGTGCTCCTAGGCCTGAAAACCACGGCCACCATCCACGACCTTCTGAACGGCACCAAAACCCTCTCCCAGATCATCGTCGACGGCCCGGCTGGCATCCGCATCCTGCCGGCGGCCAGCGGCATTCTGGAACTGGGCGAGCTCTCCGAGGGCCAGAAACAGCGCCTCTTGTCGGAATTCGACGACTGGAACGACGAACTGGATTACCTCCTGGTCGACACCGCCGCGGGCATCGGCGGCAACGTCATCTATTTCAACCTGGCCGCCCAGGAACGCATCGTGGTCCTGACCAACGAGCCCACCTCCATCACCGACGCCTACGCCCTGATCAAGGTGCTCTCCACCCGCTATCAGCAGAATCATTTCTATATCCTGCCCAACCAGGTGGCCGGGCCGAAGGAGGCCAAGAACGTCTTCAGCCTCCTCAGCACCGTGGCCGACAAGCACCTGAACCAGGTTTCGCTCTCCCTTCTGGGTTTCGTCCCCAAAGACGAGGCGGTGCTCAGTTCGGTGCGGGCCCAGAAGCCTTTTTTCATCACCGCCCCCGATTCCGAAGCCTCGCTGAAGGTGATGGACATCGCCAGGCGGCTGGCCTCCAACCCGCCGGATGAATTCGCCAACGGCGGCCTGGTCTTTTTTCTCAACCGGCTGGCCAGCTTCGGCGGGACGGTGGACTGATGTCGAACGCGGGCACGTACAGCGACAAGGGCCGCGTCTCGTGGAGCGGCCTGACCATGGAGGAAAAAAACCAGTACGTGGAGCAGTATTCGCCGCTCATCAAGTACCTGGCCGACCGCCTGGCCGCCCGCCTGCCCGACCACATCAACCGTGACGACCTCGTCTCCTCCGGGGTCCTGGGCCTCATCGACGCGGTGGACAAATTCGACCCCGGCCGGGCCATCCTGTTCAAGACCTATGCCGAGTTCCGCATCAAGGGGGCCATGCTCGACGAACTGCGCAGCCTCGACTGGGTGCCCCGTTCGATCCGAAAAAAAGCCAATCAGTTGGAAAAGCTCTGGCAGCGCCTGGAAGGCGAACTGGGGCGCCCCCCTTCCGACGAGGAGGCGGCGGCGGCCCTGGAGATCTCGGTCCCCGAATATTTCAAGCTCCTCGACGAAGTGCGGACCATCAACATCCTCGACCTGGACGCCTTCAAGGCCGTGGACAAGACCGGCGCCCGGGAGAGCCGCGACATCTACGATATCCTGGCCGACGAAAACGCCCTGGACGCCCTGACCGTCCTGAGCCAGAGCGAAGTGCGGGACGTCCTGGCCCGGGCCATCGACGAACTGACGGAAAAGGAACGGCTGGTGGTCACCCTGTATTACCACGAGGAACTGACCATGAAAGAAATCGGGCAGGTCCTGGGCTACACCGAATCCCGCATCAGCCAGCTCCACACCAAGAGCCTTCTGCGCCTCCGCACCAAGCTGCGCCGTTATTTCGAAGAGCGGGCCGGCTCCTGAGCCCCGGCCGGAAACCGCTTTTTTTTTCGGAGACCCCAACGCCCCATGGCCGATGAAAAAAAGAACGACCCGAACCTCGACGACTGGGACAGCCTACCTCTGGATCCCGATGATACGGATTGGGACGAGCCGTCGCCCGCCGCGCCGCCGGAGTCGCCCGTCGAGCGGCCGGAGTCTCCCGACGCCGGCCGCGGGCCTCAGGCCGATGAGATGGTTTCCCACGACGACCTCGTAATTGACGACCTCGACGTCCCCAAAACGATTCAACTGGACGACTGGGACGGCCCGGAAGAAGCCCCGACCGATGATCTCCCCCCGGCCGAGCCTCCCTCGGACGGCTGGTTTCCGGGCGACCAGGCCCCGGCCGGCCACCAGCCCCCGGCCGCTTCTCCGCCGGACGACGGCTGGTTCCTTAACGACCCGCCCCAAACCGGCGAGCAACCTCCGGCCGAACCTCCTTCGGACGGCTGGTTCCCGGGCGACCAGGCCCCGACCGGCGACCAGCCCCCGGCCGCATCCCCTTCGGATGACGGCTGGATTCTTAACGACCCACCCCAGGCCGGCGACCAGCCCCCGGCCGCTGCCCCTTCGGACGACCTCTTCCCCACCAACGGCCCGCCCGCCGCCGTCCCCGATGACCTGGAGCCGACCGGCGGCTTCGGCGAGGCCGCGCCTTTGGACCCGCCGACTCAGGATGAGGCGCCTCTGCCCCGGATCTCCCCGGCCGACACCGCCCGGCCCGAAACCGGGAGCTTTCAGTCCCAACTCGACGACGCGGAGGCGGCCGGCGACTCCATGTTCGACCTGGGCGTGGCCAGCGGCCCCCGCAGCCACCAGTCCCTGTCCGAAAAACTGGCCGCCGACCTGGAAGAACTGCCCACCAAGAAGGTCGAGTTGGACATCGAAGGCATTTTTCTGGAAGAGCCCGAAGACCTGCCGGCGCCTCCGCCGGTCGAAGAGGAGGCTCCGCCGCCGCCCGAGCCGGCCCCGTCGCCGCCGCCGAAAGCGCCCGTCGAAAGCCCGAAGGGCTCGAAAAAAATCCCTAAAACCAAGCTGCTGCTGCTGGCGGTGCCCGCCATCGTGCTCGTCCTCGGGCTGGGTTTCGGGGTGTACAAGCTTTTCTTTTCCTCCTCGGCGGGTGGAAAAAACGGACCGGCGATGACCATCGATCCCCGGGTCCCCCCCCGCGAACCCACCCCCGGAACGCTGGATCTGGGGCCGTTTTACCTCAATTTCACCGGCGGCCAGAGCGAAATTATCGTCGAGATGAACGTGGCCCTGCACTACAAAGACCTGCCGGATAAAATGGCCGTCGAGCAAAACCTGACCCGGGTGCGCGACATCGTCCTGCGGGTCAGCCAAGGCCTGGGCGATCAGATCGTCTCCGACGGCGAAAGCCAGCGGACCCTGCGCCGGGATGCGGCTGAAAAAATCAACGCCGCCCTGGGCGGCGAAAAAATCGACTACGTCCAAATCACCCAAATCAGGATTCTCCATTGACCACGGCCAACGCGGCCCGAACCCGACGGAACCGCGTTGCGCGGCGCCATCCGCAGAGCACTCGCTTGAAAAGCTGGGGGTGAATCGCGGGGGTATCGGCGTCCGCCGGGGCGCCGCCCCGGACCCCGCCACCGGCGCGGCTTCGCCGCCCGGGAGGGGAGGGCCCTGCGCGGGCCCTGCCATCTTTGCCCTGTCGGGCAATCTCAGGGTATTACAAACCTCAGTCGGTTTGTAATTAGGACCCACCCGCGCCGGG
>JAVBLB010000049.1:0-7827 GCA_031553735.1 Candidatus Adiutrix sp. | reverse complement strand
ACGTTCGCGCCGGAAATGGCGTTTGCGGCTCGCTGGGGCGCCTTTGAAGTGATTCAGTTGCTGGACGGCATGAAAAAGACGGTGGAGGAGATGAGCTTTGCGAAGCTGAAACAAAAAGGCCTTAAATAAATACTTGGCCTTCTTTTTTTGGGGTTTGCCCGGACCAATGATCTGTCAACCATAACCCGGCTCTGGCCATGGCCTATTTGCAAAAGCAGGGCCTCGGCCGGTCCGGGTATGCGGCCAACAAGGACCGCGAGAACTTGGCTGCCGCCTGGAAATGGGGCGGGAAATACCTGGACAACTTCCCCCAGGTTCTGAACCCTTTTCCGGCCGTGGAAAAGCTCAAGGAGGAAAGAAGCCCCCGCTGTGTGCCGCCGGAGAACGACTTCTGGAGGGTGGTGGAAATATCCGCCAAACAGGATCGAACCATGCTTCCGGCCCTTTTCTATCCGGGAGCCGGGCGAGGCGAAATCTTCCGGTTGAAGCGGGAGGACATCGACTTCCTCAACAATCGGGTTCGCCCGGGAACACGGAAGACCAGGGACGGGAGCATGCGGTATGACTGGTCGCCCCTGGCCGGGGAACTGAAGGCTTCTGTTCTGGACTGGAAAGAGAGAAGGCCGCATAAAGCTCCCTGGGTGTTCACCGCTCAGGAGGACACCCCGAATCCCCACAGCCGGCCCGGGGAGCCGTACCGGGTGCGGGCTCAATTCATGAGGCCCCTTTGCGGCCGGGCCGGGGTGAAGCCCTTCGGGTATCACCCCGGCCCGGCATCTTCACGCCAGCATTCCATATAATGAAGGCGGCGAATTGAGCACGGTCCAGAAGCAACTCCGGCCTACGTCGCCCACAACCACGGTCCAGTACCTGCAAACCCCGGGCTATGAGGCCGACCACGGACGGAAGGTTCCGGCGATCATTGAAGGCCGGCGCCCCATACTCCAAATCGCCCGCCCCTTGGGGGCGCACCTAAATCCTCCGGACTTGGCCAGAGCGGCCGACTCGGGGGTTGTTTTTTTTCCCAATATACTATATTTATAAAAATGCATATTTTGTGAAGGTGGTGTGGCCGATCCAGCGCCACCCGCCCTCGAAACTCGCTGGTCCGGGATTGTCTCCCCGCCCGCACACCAGCATGAAAACAGTCCCGGCGCCCCGCAGCGGCTCCGGAGCCGAAAGAGAAGATTATGGCGGATTTCGACGAATATTTCCGGGCCGCCCTCCTGGAAGCGGTCAAAGAGCGCGGCGCCCAGGCCCGGCTGTCCCGCGATTCGGGCATCGGCACTTCGTATATCAACAATATCGTCAAAGGCCGCGACAGCGGCTCGGAATCGACCCGACGGGCCCTGGCCACCGCCCTGGGCTTCCCCGGGCGACGGTATGAGGATTTTTTGGAAGTCGGCCGGGCGTTGCTGGAAGGCCGGGAAATCCCCCGGCCGGCGGAATCGTCGGCCCCGGTCGACGATTCCCTGGCCGATTTTTTTCGAGTCCCCTATTCGGAGAACACCCGCCTGGCCCCCGGCTCCGAAGGCCTCGTCCCGGTGAGCCGGGATTTGGAGACCAGCCCGGTGATGGTGCACGGCCCGACCATCGGCCGTTCCAATTCCTGGGGCCTGCGGGCTTTCGCGGTGGACGAGGAGGCCATGGAACCGCTGATCGCCCGGGGCGGGCTGGTGCTGGTGGATCTGAAACAGACCAACTATCGCCGGATCAGGAACAACGACCTGTACCTGGTCTGCGGCGATTTCGATGAAGACCGGGCCCTGGTGCGCCAACTGGAATGGGCCGGGCGCGAACAGGACCGCCTGGCCCTGAAAGCCGCCGACGGCCGCTATCCGACCTTGTATCGGCATCCGCGTGAAATTCGAATCCTGGGGCGGGTCTTGTGGGCCTGGCGCGGGTTCGACTGAGCCGATGAGGCTGTATCGAAAAATAGTGACCCTGGTCACCATTTTTTTCGCCGGCGTCTCCGGGGTGTTTCTGGTGGCCGGCGCCGGCGCTCCCGGCCTGCGGCTTCTGGTGGGGCTGATCTTTTTTATCAGCCTCTTGAACCTTTCGCTGTATACCCGCGAGTTCGGCCGCTGGCTGAAAAGAGTCATCCAAACCGCCGGCGGTCACCTGGCCGCCGGCGACCAGCCCCCTCCCCCGCCGCCCGGCGGCGCCAAGTCCGGCGGCGGTAAACCCGGCAAGCCCGGCGGCAAACCCGCAGGCAAGCCCGCTGACGACGACCCGGCCGATGACGACGACGACGATATGGCGGAAGACGAGTAAAGCATGCTTAGGGGCCATCAAATGCAAAGCGATTTGATGGCCCCCGTTTTTTACCGGCGGCATCTCCCCCGGTTCTCTCTCCACCCCGGCCCCGGTTACTCGATTTCCACCACCAGATTGACCACCGAGGCCTCCTGGTCGACCAGGCGCAGGGGAGTGGTGAAGGCGCTTTTGAGGCGCCGGCCGATGAGGGGGGCGGGGTTGACGTCCTCATAAATCAGGATGGTGGGCGTCGGGAAACGGTCCGGATCCAGAAAGGCCTTGTGGGTGCGAAAGCCGTTTTTGAGGCCCTGGGGGATGTTCTCGATGCTCAGGGTGTCGATGGCCACGGCCAGGCAGTTGCGGAGATTGGCGCGGATGTATTCCGCGGCTTCCGGGGAAAGGGCTGGAAACGTGGTGGAGTATTTGGTGAAATCGGAATCCCGGTAAGCCCAGTAGCCGGTGTTGAAGATCAACAGGTCGGCCCGGGCCAGTGTATCGTCGTACACCAGCAGTTGGTCGAGGCCGATCAGGCCGCCCGGCTCGCAGGGGCAATCCAGGAGCAGCGGCCGACGGTAAATGAACTTTTCAATGGGAATTTGGTCGATGGACGGGGCTCCGGGCACGTAGTGGCACGGTGCGTCCACATGGGTGCCGGCGTGGAGGTAGATGCTCAAAACGGTGCCGTTCCAGGGGTCGCCCTTGGCCAGGCGCTCCCTGGGTTCCAAAACCACCTCCGGCAGGCCCGGATAAACGGGCATGCCTTCGTAAATGGGATAGCTGATTTCGACATACCTGGGCATCAAAAGTCCTTCATACATGAAAATAAAGGCCTACCGACAACAGCAGCGTATCCCAAGTCGCCCTCCCCGTCAATGCCGAAAAACGGGGCCAAAGATGCGCCGGTGCTCACCGCACCTGAAAATCGACCCGGCTGCGGCGGACCACCCGGCCTTCGGCCAGCCCCAGCAGTTCCAGGCGGGCCGGGCCCCGGGCCAGGGGCAGGAGGCAGCCGGTCCGGGCGTAGCCGGCCACGGTCTGGCGTTTGAGTTCCCGGCCGTTGAGCCGCCAGACCAGTTCTTCCACCCCGGGGACGCTCTGGGCCTGGGCGGCGATGTGCTGCACCTGGGGATTGATGCCCGGGTCCCAGGCGTAGATCTCCCCGCCCAGAGGCCGGATGAGGCCGAAATCGCGGCTGAGCCCCACGATGGGGACGGACACCCCCAAGGCCGCCCGGTCCAGCTCCTGATGCCGGCAGACCTCCGGCAGGGGCTGCCCGGCCAGAAAAAACTCCCGGGCGCGGTTGGGGCACTGGGGGCCGGCCAGAAGCCCGCTTACCGGGCAGGTCGCGGCGACGACCACGTCCCGGGGGGGGCGGAACTCGGCCGGGGGGTATTTTTCGGCCAAAAGGTCGGCCACCCGGCGCCAGACGGCCCCGGCCCCGGTGACTCCGGAAACCTGATCCATGGGGCTGGCTTCAAAGTTGCCGGCCCAGACGCCCACCACGAAACCGTTGGTGTAGCCCACGCACCAGTTGTCGCGAAAGCTCTTGCTGGTGCCGGTCTTGACCGCCGCCGGATACGGCGTCTCCAGGACGCTGTGGGGGCCAAAGCCGGTGATCCGGGCCTGGGGGTCCCGCAGGATGTCGGTGACCAGGAAGGCGGCCCCGGGGCTGAACACCGCCCGTTCCGCCGGAGGAGCCGGAGCGGCGGCTTCCTCCGCCTTCCGTTCGCTGGAACGGACGCCGGGCGCGCTCATGGTTCCCGGGCCCTGACCGGATCCAGGCCGGAGCAGGACCGGGGGTCGCCAGCGCCCGCCGTCGGCCAGGGCGGCATAGGCCGTGGTCAGGCTCAAAAGGTTCACCTCCCCGCCGCCCAGGGCCAGGCTCAGGCCGTAATACTCCGGCTCCCGGCTCAGGGATTCCAGCCCCAGTTCCCGAAACTTGGTCAGAAGATTCGAAACGCCGGCCCGCTGGGCCAGTTTGACCGCCGGCAGGTTCAGGGAACTGGCCAGGGCCAGGCGGGCCGGAACGGGGCCGTGGAAGGCGCCGCTGTAGTTGGCCGGGCTGAAGCTGCCGCGCGGGGCGAGATAGTCGGCGGCCTGGTCGTCCAAAAGGGTGGCCGGGGAGATCAGGCCGATATCGAAGGCCGTGGCGTAGATAAAAGGTTTCAGGGCCGAGCCGGGCTGCCTGAGGGCGGTGACGCCGTCGTTCTGCCCGCCCTCGGCGCCGAAAAAATCGGCCGAACCCACCCAGGCCAGCACCTGGCGGTCCGGCAGGCTCATCACCAGCACCGCGGCCTGGCTCAAGCCCTGCCGGCGGTAGGCCTCCGCGGTCACCCGGGCCAGGTTCTCTATCCGCTTCTGCAGGTCCAGGTCCAGGGTGGTGACGAGCACCGCCGGGGGGGCGGCGCCGAAATGGCGGCGGAGATAGCTGACGAAATGGGGGGCGTTGAAGGGATTCCGCTGCAGGCTCAACCCCAGGGGCTCGGCCTGGGCCCGGGCCGCTTCCTCGGCCGTCAAAAGGCCGCGCCGCTCCAGGGTCCGCAGGATGGCCGCCCGGCGGGCCAGGGCCGGCCGGGGATTTTTATAGGGGTTCAGTGCGCCGGGCGAGGCCGGGAGCCCGGCCAGGAAGGCGGCCTCGGCCATGGACAGGTCGCCCACGGATTTATCCAGATACAGTCGGGCCGCGGCCGGAAAGCCTTCGGTGAGATTGCCGCAGGGGGCCCGGTTCAGATATTCGGCCAGGATGTCGTCTTTGCTGTTGTGGCGCTCGATCAGGAGAGCCCACCAGATCTCCCGGGCTTTGCGGCCCAGAGTGCGGGGCCCGGGGCTCAGCCCCCGGTTCAGGCGGGCCAGCTGCATGGTGACGGTCGAGCCGCCGCTGACAATGCGGCCGTGGCGCAGGTTGAGCCAGGCCGCCCGCAGCATGGCCAGGGGGTCCACGCCCAGATGGCGGTAAAAGCGCTTGTCTTCGGTGGCCAGAACCGCGGCCACCAGGTGGGGGCTGAAATCCGCGAGCGGCCGGGCCTCCCGGCGGGCCGTGCGCGGCGGCAGGAAATCCTTCAGCAGCCGCCCATCGCGGTCGGTGACCCGCACCGACCAGTCCCAGCCGCCCGTCTCGGCCAGGGGGTTTGGAAAAAAGCCCAGCCCCAGCCAGAAAAGCAGGGCCAACAGCGCCAGCCCCACCGCAATCCGGAATGATTTCTTCAAATACTTCATACTTGTCAACCACGGGCGATAATCTAGTGGAGAGGCCATCCTGTTCATCCGCCCGTCAGTATAACCGACTCTTATGGCGTATTCATGGAATTTCGATGGAAGGTCGGTAAAACCTTCGTTGGCCGCCCGGCGGCCGGGAGAACCGATCTCTCAAGCCCGGGCGGCCTTTGGCCGATACGCATACTGTAATCAAGAACCGTCAACCATGTCAAGGAGGACACGCCCATGATGATCGGCCAGGTTTCCAGGAGTAATCCCTTTAGCGACGGTCTGCGGGTCGAGGGGCGGGCCAAAACCGGCGGCCGGATGACCATCGAAGCCGAAGCCGCCCCGGCGTCTTCGACCGCTCCCCGCCAGGAAGGCGTCGCTGAAAACTTTAAAAAAGCCCTGGCCGCCCGGGCGGAACGGTATCAGGATTCAAACCAAACAAAAAACCAATCGCCGGAAGCCGCCCAAGCCCTGGCGGACAGCCTGGGCCAAGCGGCGGTCCAAGTCCGGGAAATATATGGCCAGGAGGCGGCCAACGCCTTCATGGCTCGGATTCTGAAGGGCGTGGATGAAAAAGGCTTCAAGCTCGAATCCCTGGCCGATTCCGTCGGCGCGGCCGTGCGGGACATCGGCCAGACCGGCCGGTCCCATCAACTCGAACAGCTCACCGCCTCGTTCAACCAGGACTTGAACGGGACCGGCGACGGGGAGACCGCCCGGGAGGTCAAAAGCCTCAGCCGGGCGGTGGGCGACTTTTTCGGCCTGGAGACCCGCTCCGACAAAAAGGGAACCGTGGGGGCGGGATTCACTAAAGACGGCCATTGGGGGGAAATATCCGTCAAGGGCGACGACGGCGCTCCACGATTCATCAAGGGGACGCCCGACGCGGCCCGGCAGGCCCTGGAAAGCAGCGCCTCCTTCAGCCTGGAGGCCATGGGCGAGGAGACCCGGAACGATTTGGCCGATTTTCTGCGCCTGGAACTGGGCGCCGAAAAAGCCGCCGATTATCTGGAGAACCAATCCGGACAGGCCGATTTTATGAACACCATGGATACCGTCATCAGCCTGGCCCTGGGGGAAGCCGACGACCCCGGAAAAGCGGCCTCCTTGGAGCAATACCTCAACAGCGAAATCAAAACGGCGGTCAACGCGGTGACCAGCGTCAGCCGCAACCCGTTCGGCTTCGCCGAGTTTGAAGGCTGGACCCTGGAGCGTGCCGACGGCTCTTCGACCGGAACCGACGGCGCCGTCGATTTTTCTTCAAAATGGCGCTATACCAACCGGGACGACGTCACCTACACCCGCACCGGCCAGGCCAGGGCCAAGCCGGCTACGGAAGAGGAAGAACCGGCCTCGTCCGGGACCGCCGGGCTGAATGAGCTGTTGAAAAAACTGGGCGGAAAGGGTTCGGGCGGCACCGGGGAACTGGTGGACGAAACGGTTTGAAGCCGCCTGAACATCTGACTATTGCATGCGCGGCTCCGCGTCGGCCGCAATCGGAACGAACGTCCAACCGTCCTCACCTCTGATAAAGGGATTGCATTTCGCCTTCAAAAATGATACACTTCCTTTGTTTTTGATGCGGTCCCATCGTCTAGCGGTCTAGGATATCGCCCTCTCACGGCGGGGACACGGGTTCGAGTCCCGTTGGGACTGCCAATACTTTTAGCAGTAAATCGCCTGTAAATACAAAGCCTTTCGGTCTAGACCCCGAAAGGCTTTTTCAGTTTTTGCTACGCTATTGCTACGTTGAGTGCGGAAACTCGACTTTTGGCCCTGCCATTTCACCCCCTGCAAAATCATGCAACATTGCCGTTTTTAAGTCCGGGTCACTTTATTGTGCAGGATTGGAAATCGGAGGGAATCGCCTATGACTTCCCTCTCCATCCTCTCCGGCAATCGTTGCAACCACAACCCGGCCGACCCCAGTTTAAGCCCTCTGGAGCCGATCCGAAAAGGCCCCGGCGGACTTCCGCGCATCCTGTCCCTGGCTGCGGAACGGGCCAAGGGCTGGTTTTTTAATCCTGATAAATGCCCGCCTTTGCAGACCAAGCCCGACCGCCAGACCCGGAGTGAACGGCGGGAAGCCTGCCAGGTCGTCCTGGAAGCTCTCCTGAGCCGCCTGGACCTCGCGTCCCTGTGTGTCGGAGCTCCCACCCCGGCCAGCGGCTTTGTGGATGTGGACATGAAAACCATCGTCCAACTCACCGGCCTGGGCCAGCGACGCTGTGAACGGGCCATCAGCCAGCTCAAGCAAGCCGGGTTCATCACCGTCAAACAACCGCGCCTCAGAAACGAGGAAGGCAAGTATGTCGGCCTGCGGGCGGTCCGGGTCATCACCAAAGCCTTTTTTGAATGGCTGGGTCT
>JAVBLB010000115.1:0-29839 GCA_031553735.1 Candidatus Adiutrix sp. | reverse complement strand
CCCGGCTTCTGATACATGCTTAAATCGCCGCCCGGCGGTCCGGCCCTCCGAACGGCCCCCACTCGGGCGGGGCCCCGGGGGCGATCGCCCCCGGGGCCCGGCGTCCGCGGCCGAATGGTTGGAGGTTAGTGCGGCGGCTTCGAGGACGCCGCCCCGCCCTCTTCCGGTCGGGCCTCGCCGGCCCGGTCGAAGGCCAGGCCCGACCCGTCGGCGCTGACGGCCACCTCCAGGCGCTGGCCGTCGGTAATCTGGCCGCTCAGAAGGCCCATGGCCAGGGGGTCCATCAGTTGGGTCTGGATGGCCCGCTTCAGGGGCCGGGCCCCATAGACGGAATCGAAGCCGGCCCGGGCCAGGAAGGCCACGGCCTCCGGCGACAGGTGCAGGGTCAGTTTCCGTTCGGCCAGCCGGGCGGCCAGGATGTTGACCTGGATCTGGACGATGCGCTCGATCTCCGGTTCCCCGAGGGCGTGGAAAATGACGATGTCGTCCACCCGGTTGAGGAACTCGGGGCGGAAATGGCCGCGCAGGGCTTCCATGACCCGGGCGCGCATGATCTCCGGGTCGCGGCCCTCCTCGTCGACGATGTACTGGGAGCCGATGTTGGAGGTCATGATGATCACCGTGTTCTTGAAATCCACGGTCCGGCCCTGGCCGTCGGTCAGGCGGCCGTCGTCCAGGAGTTGCAGGAGGGTGTTGAAGACCTCCGGGTGGGCCTTTTCCACCTCGTCGAAGAGGATGACGCTGTAGGGCTTGCGCCGCACCGCCTCGGTCAGGTAACCGCCCTCTTCGTAACCCACGTAGCCGGGAGGGGCGCCGATCAGGCGGGCCACGGCATGCTTTTCCATATATTCACTCATGTCGATGCGCACCATGGCCTGTTCATCGTCGAACAAAAACTCGGCCAAGGCCTTGGCCAGTTCGGTCTTGCCTACCCCGGTGGGGCCCAGGAAGATAAAGGAGCCGATGGGCCGGCCGGGGTCGCCGATGCCGGCCCGGGCCCGGCGCACGGCCCGGGCCACGGCGGCGATGGCTTCCTTCTGGCCCACCACCCGGCGGGAGAGGCGCTCTTCCATGAAGACCAGCTTTTCGCGTTCGCCTTCCATGAGGCGGCTGACCGGGATGCCGGTCCACTTGGCCACGATTTCGGCGATGTCGTCGGCGTCCACCTCTTCCTTGACCAGGGCGGCCGAGGATTCGGCCGTAAATTTCTCCAACTCCCGGGTCAGGGCCGGCAGGCGCCCGTACTGAAGTTCGGCCGCTTTGGCCAGGTCGCCCTGGCGCTGGGCGGTCTCGATTTCGGCCCGGGCGTGCTCGATTTCCTCTTTCAGGCCGGCGGCCCGGGTGATGACGTCCTTGTCGGCCTGCCACTTGCGGGTCATCTCGGCTTCTTTGGATTCCAGGCCCATCAGTTCCGTCTCCAGCTTGGCCAGGCGGTCGCGGGCCCCGCGGTCGTGTTCCTTCTTCAGGGCCTCGCGCTCTATGGACAGGGTCAGCACCCGCCGTTTGATATCATCGAGTTCCGAGGGCAGGCTGTCGATTTACATGCGCAGATGGCTGGCGGCCTCGTCCACCAGGTCGATGGCCTTGTCCGGGAGAAACCGGTCGGTGATGTAGCGGTGGGACAGGGTGGCCGCGGCCACCAGGGCGCTGTCCTTGATGCCGACCTTGTGGTGGACCTCGTAGCGCTCTTTGAGGCCCCGCAAGATGCTGATGGTGTCCTCCACCGAGGGTTCCTCCACCAGCACCGGGGCGAAGCGGCGCTCCAGGGCCGGATCTTTCTCAATGTTCTTACGGTATTCGCCGATGGTGGTCGCCCCCACGCAGCGCATCTCGCCCCGGGCCAGGGGCGGCTTGAGCATGTTGCCGGCATCCATGCTGCCTTCGCTCTTGCCGGCCCCGACCAGGGTGTGCATTTCGTCGATGAACAGGATGATTTCGCCGCTGCCGGCCTCGACCTCCTTGATCACCGATTTCAGGCGCTCTTCGAACTCGCCGCGATATTTGGCCCCGGCCACCAGGGCTCCCAGGTCCAGCGACAGAATGCGCTTGTTCTTCAACGACTCGGGGACGTCTCCGGAGACGATGCGCCGGGCCAGGCCCTCGACGATGGCGGTCTTGCCGACGCCGGGCTCGCCGATCAGCACCGGGTTGTTCTTGGTGCGGCGGGAGAGGACTTGGATGACCCGGCGGATCTCCTCGTCGCGGCCGATGACCGGGTCCAGCTTCTGCCGCCGGGCCTCGTCGGTGAGGTCGCGGGTGAATTTCTGCAGGGCCTGGTATTTCTCCTCCGGGTTCTGGTCGGTGACCCGCTGCTGGCCGCGCAGTTCCTGGAGCACGCGGAAAACCACCTCGCGGTTGAGGCCGCCGTCCAGAAAAACGCGGGCCGCTGGGCTGTCCTTTTTGGCCAGGATGGCCAGGAGCAGATGCTCGGTGGAGACGAACTCGTCGCGCATCTTTTCCGATTCGGCCAGGGCTATATCCAGCACGGTTTTCAGGTCCGGCCCCACGTAGCTGGTCAGGCCGCTGCCGGAAATCTGGGGCAGTTTGCCCAGTTCCCGGTCCAGGCCGTCGAGGATCATGGGCGCAGGGGCGCCGGCCTTGGCCAGAATGGGCCGGACGATGCCGTCGGGCTGGTTGACCAGGCTGAAAGCCAGGTGCAGGGGGGTGACTTCCTGCTGGCCTTTGCGGTCGGCCAGGGATTGGGCGTCGGCCAGGGCTTCCTGGCTTTTTATGGTAAACTTGTCATAGCGCATAGCTGACTCCAATAAAAACAGCCCCAGCCGATAAAAATTCGGCTGACGCGTTGAATTTGTTGCACACGCATGAAAGTAAGGTCGGACCCCGCGGATGTCAAGAGACGACATCCGTGGGTAAGGGCTGGAACGTATTGGGGAATTGGTGCGCCCCAAAGGGGCGGGCGATTTGGAGTATGGGGCGCTGTCCCATGCCCCGCCACCGGCGCGGCTTCGCCGCCCGGGAGGGTAGGTGCTGCGCGCACCCTACCCTGGACCCACCCGCGCCGGGGGCTTCGGCCACCGAACGATTACGTGGACCAGTCGATGATTTCGGACAGGAACCAGCAGCCGTCCCATTTAAAAATATATTGCTGATAAATGCCGGTGGATTGCAGCCGCAGGTCGACGATCACCGTATCCGCCTGGTCCATGGAATAGGTTACGGAATAGAAATACCCGTCACCCACGTCCCGCTGGTACCGGTTGGGGAAATATCCCGTGTAGTCTTTCGGATTTTCGGGAGGGTACTGATACTCCACAGTGGTTTTAACATCTTCTCCGTCGGCGAGCTCATCCTGATCAAAGGCCGGCTCGTTGATGGTGAATTTCAAGGGCGAAACCACGGCCGATTTTTGAAATTCCTGGTCTTCCGCGAAAAAGGCGAAAAACAGATCGAAGTTGTAACGGTGACACAACAGGGAATACCCATCAGGCTTCTTCTTGTTCTTATCCGCTTCGGGCACCTGATCGGCGGGCTTGAAGATCCAGCCGCTCGGCGCGGTTTGAGCGGTCCCGCCCGATGGGGCGACTTGGGCCGCCGCCGACGGCGGACCGGTCCAAACCAGAGCCAAGGCCAGCAACCACAGGCAAAGCGGGCGTAAAAGGGGTATCCTCATTTCATCCTCCGATTTTTTTATGGTGCGCCCCAAAGGGGCGGGCGATTTGGAGTATGGGGCGCTGCCCCATGCCCCGCCAGGGGAGGGCCCTGCCCTGGACCCACCCGCGCCGGGGGCTTCGCCCCCTGGACCCCCTTTGGGCTGGGTACCAATGTCGAGGTGACCCGTCAGCAGCGCCACAACTCGCCTTCGGCTCAAACAAGTGGCGCTGCGCGAATGATCGTGGGGACGGCGGCCTTAATGGCTGACCCGCATACCCCTGGTACCTGAGCTTTTGGTATCAGAGGCCAGCGTCGCTGGCCTCTTTTTCGTCTAATGGGTCGATGGTCCCGGCCGCCCAGACGTTGCGGCCTCGGCCGTCCAGCTAATCGCCCTACCGGGCGATAACCAGAGATTGCCCGGTAGGGCAATGATGCGGGTTCGGGGAGGATGCGATCTTTGCCCTGTCGGGCAATCCCAGGGTCATTACAATTCTATCGAATTGTAATTTGCATCCGGTGGGTTCAGGGCTACGCCCTGAGCGACGGACATCATGAGTTTGATGCGGTTGAGCTGGTTGACTTCGCTGGTGCCGGGGTCGTAATCCACGGCGGTGAGGTTGGCCTGCGGGTAACGGCGCTTGAGTTCTTTGACCACACCTTTGCCGGTGATGTGATTGGGGAGACAGCCGAAGGGCTGAAGACACAGAAGATTGGGAATGCCGTGCTCGATCATCAGGGCCATGTCGGCGGTCAGATACCAGCCCTCGCCGGATTGGTTGCCCAGGGAGACGATGCCCTCGCCGGCCTTTTTCAGATCCCAGAAGGTGTGCAGCCGGCCGAAACGGGGGTGGCGGGCCAGGGCCCGGCGCATGGGCCGCCGGCTGCTTTCCACCCGCCGGATCAGCCACAGGGAGAGCCACTTGGCGATGCGGCTCCCGGCCAGGGCCTCGGCCCGGAAGACGTCGTCATAGAGACAGTAGAGGAAGAAATCGGCCAGTTCGGGGAGCACCACCTGGCCGCCCTCGGCCTCCACCAGTTCCACGGCCCGGTTGTTGGCCTCGGGGTGAAAATTGAGAAAAATCTCCCCCACCAGGCCGACCCGGGGGCGGTCCGGGGGCCGCAGGTCCAGGGCGGCGAAATCCTCGACCATCTGGAAAACGTCGCGGTTGAAGGCTTTGCGATCGCCGGCCCTCACGGCCGGGATGACCCGTTCCACCCAGCGGTCGACCAGAGCCTGGGCCTGACCGGGCGTTTTTTCATAGGGGCGGCTGGCCAGAAGGAGCCGCTGGAGCAGATCGCCGTAGAGAAAACCGGTGAGGAGACGCATGATCAGGGCCCGGTCGACGACCACGCCGCCCGCTTCCCCTTCCGCGCCCCGGGCCAGGGAAAGGGGCCAGACCGGCACCTGCCCCAGGCCGGAACGCTCCAGGGCCCGGCGCAGGAACCCCACATAATTGGTGGCCCGGCAACCACCGCCGGTCTGGGACATCATCACCGCCGTGCGGTTCAGGTCATATTCACCGCTCTTCAGGGCCCGGATCAACTGGCCGATGGAGACCAGGGCCGGGTAGCAGGCATCGTTGTTGACGAAGCGCAGCCCCTCTTCCACGTCCTCGCGGTCGACCGTGGGCAGCACCCGCGGCCGGTAGCCGGAGGGGGCCAGGGCCGGGGGCAAAAAACGCCAGTGGATGGGCGACATCTGGGGCACCAGGAGGGTGAATTCGGAGTGTTTGTCCAGCGGGGCCGAAGCCGCCCGGTAGCGGTAGAGCTTACGGGTGGAGTTGGGCTGGCGGCGGCGGCGGCGATCCTTGATGGCCGCCAAGAGGGAACGGATGCGGATGCGGGCCGCCCCCAGGTTGGCCCCCTCGTCGATCTTGAGCAGGGTGTAGACCTTGCCGGCCTCCTCCAGAATATCTGAAATCTGATCGGTGGTCACCGCGTCGAGGCCGCAGCCGAAAGAGTTGAGCTGCACCAATTCCAGCTCGTCCCGGGCCGCGGCCACCAGGGCCGCCCGATAGAGCCGGGAGTGGGGAATCCACTGGTCGACCATGCGCAGCTTGAAATCGGCCGGGGCCAGGTGCTCCACCGAATCGCAGGTCAGAACGGCCAGGCCGTTGGTGGCGATGACGTCGGAAATGCCGTGGTGAACCTCCGGATCCAGATGATAGGGGTGCCCGGCCAGGATGATCCCGGCCCCGCCGGTCTTCCGGAGGTAATTCAGGGCCCGCTCCCCGGCCGAACGAATATCGGCCCGATACTGGGCCAGCTCCCGGTAGGCGGCCTTCAGGGCGATGCGCACGGCCTGGGCCGAGACCGGGAGGAAAGACAGCTCGCGGGTCAGCCGCCGCTCCAGGCGCCCCGGGGAAGACAGGTCCAGGAAGGGGGTTACGAAACGCGTCCCGGTTTCCGCCAGGGCGTCCACGTTCAGGCGGATCACCTCGCCGTAGCTGGCCACCAGGGGGCAGTTGTAGCGGGCGTCGGTGGGATAGTCGGCGGGCAGATCCAGGGGCAGGCAGGGGAAGAAGATGAAATCCGGCCGCCGGGCGACCAGTTCCAGCACGTGGCCGTGGAGCAGCTTGGCCGGGTAGCAGACCGTCTGGGAAGGGATGGTCGACAGGGCCCGGTTGAACATCTCCTTGGTGGACGGCGGGGACAGCTCCACCCGGAAGCCCAGGGAATGGAAGAAGGTGAACCAGAAGGGATAGGTGTCAAACGTCCCCAACGCCCGGGGGAGGCCCACCGTGCCCCGGGCCGAAGGCGCCGGGAGCGGCCGGTAGACCTCGAAGAGGCGGTAATGGTTCCACTGGAAGAGGTTGGGCAGCTCGGTGAAATCGGTGGGCGGGCCGGCGGTCAGGGTTTTGATGGCCGGAAGTTTGGCCAGGGTGGGGGAAATGGCCCCCAGGTGGGCCCGCCGGGCCAGGGCGTCGATCTTGGCGGCGGCCGGGCTGGTGGTGGCCGCGCCCCGCTCGCAGCGGTTGCCGGAAATGAAGCGGCGGCCGTCGGAAAACCGGTTGACGGTCAAAAGGCAGCGGTTCTCGCACTTGCGGCAGCGGGTGTTCTGGGTGGTGACCCCGAACGCGGCCAGGCCCTCGGCCCCGATCAGGCCGGAGGCCCCCCCGTGATCGCGGTGATGCTCCTGCCCCAAAAGGGCCATGCCGAAGGCCCCCATCAGCCCGGCGATGTCGGGCCGGACCACCTGCCGGCCGATGGAGAGCTCGAAGGCCCGCAGCACGGCGTCGTTGAAGAAGGTGCCGCCCTGAACCACCACTTTCTCCCCCAATTCCTCCGGCCGGCTGAGGCGGATGACCTTGTAGAGGGCGTTGCGGACCACCGAATAGGAAAGCCCGGCCGAGATGTCGCCCACCGGGGCCCCCTCCTTCTGGGCCTGCTTGACCTTGGAGTTCATGAACACCGTGCAGCGGCTGCCCAGGTCCACCGGCCGGGCCGCGGACAGGGCGGCCTGGGCGAAGGCGGCCGAATCCATCTCCAGGGTCCGGGCGAAGGTCTCCAGAAAAGAGCCGCAGCCGGAGGAGCAGGCCTCGTTGAGCATCAGCCGGTCGATGACTCCGTTCTTGACCGACAGGCACTTGATGTCCTGGCCGCCAATGTCGACGATGAAGCTGACCTCGGGCTCGAAAAAGGCGGCCGCCTTGTAATGGGCCACGGTTTCCACTTCGCCCAGGTCCACCCCCAGGGCGGCCCGGATGAGGCCCTCGCCGTAGCCGGTGACCCCGGCCCGCAGAACCGGGAGGCCGGCGGGCTTGAGGTCATACAGCTCGGTCAGGGCCCGGATGGCCGACTTGAGAGGGTTGCCCCGGTTGTGGCCGTAAAAGGAATGGAGCAGCCGCCCCTCTTCGTCCAGGGCCACCAGCTTGGTGGTGGTGGAGCCGGCGTCCAGGCCGACGAAGATGCCGCCGGCCGTCGGCCAGTCGGCCCGGGGCAGGCGCGCCGAATCGTGGCGCTTGCGGAAGGCGGCCAGTTCCTCGAGGTCCCGGAACAGGGGGGGCATGGGGGCGATTTCCGGGGGCAGGTCGGCCTCGGCCAGGGCCCGGGCCTGGTCGGCCCAGTGGCTGAAAGGCGCCGCCTGGCCGGCCCGGGATTTGAGGGCCGCGCCCAGGGCCACATAGAGCTGGGCGTCGTCGGGGCAGACCGCGTCCTCCGGGGCCAGCTTCAGGGTCTCGCGGAAGCGTTTGCGGAGTTCGGACAGGAAGAACAGGGGCCCGCCCAGGAAGGCCACCCGCCCCCGAATGGACCGGCCGCAGGCCAGGCCGCCGATGGTCTGGTCGACCACCGCCTGGAAGATGGAGGCGGCGATGTCCTCCCGGGCCGCGCCTTCATTTAAAAGGGGCAGGATATCGGTCTTGGCAAAAACCCCGCAGCGGGCGGCGATGGGATAGACGGTCCGGGCCTCTCTGGCCAGGTCGTTCAATCCCGGGGGATCGGTGCGGAGGAAGGAGGCCATCTGGTCGATGAAGGCCCCGGTGCCGCCGGCGCAGGTCTCGTTCATGCGCTGGTCGATGCCGGCGTCGAAAAAGGTCAGCTTGGCGTCCTCGCCGCCCAGCTCGATGGCCACGTCGGTGCGGGGCAGGAAATGGCGGATGGCCTCGGCCCCGGCCACCACTTCCTGGATGAAATCGGCCCCCAGCCACTGGGCGGCCGAGATGCCCCCGCTGCCGGTGGCCCCCAGGGTGGTGGATTCGCCCTGGAACCGCTCGGCGGCGGCCAGGAGCACTTCCACGATGGTCCGGCGGACCTCGGAAAAGTGGCGCTGATACAGGCTGAAACAGGTGCGGTCCCGGTCGTCGATCACCACCACCTTGACCGTGGTGGAGCCGACGTCGAGACCGGTATGGTAGGTGGGCATGAAGGCGACCCCGACTGGATGATGATGTCAAAGCCATTTATTTTGGCCATATTTCGCGGCCGATGTCAAGGACTCCCTGAAGGGCATCGCGGGCGAAGGCTTCCAGGCCAAGCGGAAAACCATCGGACCATGCGCACACCCCTCTCCCGAGCTTGATCGTTGGAAACAAAGGCGATGTTGAAATATCGTAAAACAAACGCCCGGGTCTGTCAATGAGCGACCGGCCCGGGCATTACAAGTATTTTCGGTAAATTATCGCGCGATTCGGCTCATTTCGCCCGCCGCTTCAGCCGGCGGCGGATGGCGTTCACCAGGGAGGCCACGTGCGGCTGGCGCGTGGCCAGGGACAGGCCCAGATACACGGCCACCCCGGCCAGCACGGCCCCCACGGTCCGCAAAGCCAGCGGCCAGAAGCCGACGGCGGCCTGGGCCCAGGTCGCCAGCGGCCAGACGGCCAGTCCCATGGCTCCGGCGATGAGGAAATACCAGAAAAGCTCCTTCAGCATGGCCCGGTGGGCGAAATCCTTCTCCCGGGCCAGAAGGATCCGGTAAAGCCACAGGAAATTGACCAGGCTGGAGATGGAACTGGCCAGGGCCAGGCCCATGTGCTGAAAATACTGCATCAGAGCCACGGCCGAAACGGCCCCCACGGCCAGGGAGCCCACGCCCACCTTGGTGGGCGTGCGGGTGTCGGACCGGCTGTAGAAAACCCGGGCCAGGATGCCGGCTCCGGAGAGGAACGGCAAGCCCAGGACGTAGGCCTGGAGGGCCACGGCCGTGCCCAGGGAGCTCTGGACGGTGAACTCCCCGCGCTGGAAGAGGAAGGTCACCAACGGCAGGGCCAGGACCATCAGCCCGACCATGGCCGGCACGGTGATGAAGAAAGAGAGCCCCAGGGTGAAGCGGGCGCTCTCCATAAACCCGGCCTGGTCTCCCAGGGCGCACTGGCGGGCCAGGGCCGGGAGCGCGGCCGTGCCGATGGCCACGGAAAAGATGCCCAAGGGGAACTGCATGAGCCGGTCGGCGAAATAGAGGTAGGAGATGCTGCCCGCCGGGAGGAACGAGGCCAGGATGGTGTTGATGAAGACTGACAGCTGATACACGGCCGCGCCCAGCGCCGCCGGCCCCATCAGGAGGAGTATCTTCCTGACCGGCGGCGAGCGGAACTCGAAGCTGGGGCGGATCTTGAGGCCGGCCCGGCGGAGGCTGGGCAGTTGGATGCCCAGTTGCAGGAGGCCCCCGGCCAGGGCCCCCAGGGCCAGGCCCATGATGGGCATCTCCAGGCGCGGGCTCAGGAGAAAAGTGCCGACGATCATGGCCAGGTTGCCCATGAAGGGCCCCAGGGCCGGGGCGGCGAAATGGCCGGTGGAATTCAGGGCCCCCATGAACAGGGCCCCCAGGCCCATTAAAAAGATGTAGGGGAACAGGAGCCGGGTCAGAAAGACGGTCAGTTGGAATTTTTCAGGCTCGTCGGTAAAACCGGGGACCATCAGGGTGACTACCTGGGGGGCGAAGACCATCCCCAGGACGCTCAGAACCAGAAGCGTCAGGGCCAGGAGGGTGAACATGTTCTTGAACAGCCGGCCGGCCGCCGGCCGGCCGCCTTCGGTCAGGGCCTGGGTGAAGACCGGCACGAAGGCCACGGTCAGGGCGCCCTCCCCCAGGAGCCGCCGGAAGAGGTTGGGGATGCGGAAGGCCACGGAGAACGCGTCGGTGGCGATGGAGGTGCCGAAAAAATACCCGGTGACCTGATCGCGAACCAGACCGGCCACCCGGGACAAGAGGGTCGCGCTCCCGACCACCGAGGCGGTTCGGGCGATTTGGCCTTTTTCTCCCATTTTTGTGATTGACAACCCTTCCCGTAAGTCTATATAATACCTTTTTACCTGGATTCGCCCCACTTCGGCGGACGAGTAACCCGGTGATCAAAAAAACATCAGACCATCGCAGCCGAAGGTCTTTTATACCAGAAGGAGGCTCTCTTGGCCAACCATAAATCAGCCCTGAAACGGGCCCGCCAGAGTGAAACCCGGCGGGAGCGCAATCGCATCAACAAAACCAAAGTCAAAAACGCGGTCAAAAAAGTCCGGGCGGCCATCGTCGAAGCTCCGGAAGCCGCCGGGACCTCCCTGTCGGCGGCCATGAGCGCCCTGAGCCGGGCCGCCTCCAAAGGCACCCTGCACCGCCGCAACGTCGCCCGCCGCATCGCCCGCCTGTCCCGGCAGGTGGCGGCCGCCCAGACGAAGGCGGCTTGACCCGTGCGCCGCCTCCCGGCGCGCGACGAAAATCTTCAGCTCGTTTCAAAGGCCGGAGGCGCGAGGAAATCCCGCCCCGGCCTGATCGTTCTGTGAGGTGGACATGTCCGACAAAAAGCTGCGGGTAGCCCTGGTCATGGGCGGCACGTCGAGGGAACGGGAAGTTTCGCTGGCTTCGGGCCAGGAAGTCCTGGCCAATATCGACCGCGAACGCTTCGAAGTCGAGGTCTACGACCCGGCCACGGACCTGGCCCGCCTGGCCGGGGACGCCCCCAAGCTGGACGTGGCCTTCCTGGCCCTCCACGGCACCATGGGGGAAGACGGCGCCATCCAGGGTTTCTGCGAGGTGCTGGGGCTGCCCTATATCGGCAGCGGGGTTCTTTCCAGCGCCATGGCCATGGACAAGGAAGTCTCCAAGCGCATCTACCGGGAGTCGGGCCTCCTGGTGGCCCCGGACCTGGTGGTGACCAAATCCGCCGTGAACGATCTGGCCGAAATGGCCAAGATCTGCCTCTACAGCCTGGGGTCGCCGCTGGTCATCAAGCCTTTGCGCCAGGGCTCCTCGGTGGGCCTGTCGATCGTGGACAACGAGGAAGACCTGACCGAGGCCCTGAACACCGTCTTCGAGATCAACGGTTCGGCGCTCCTGGAAAAATACCTGCCCGGCCGGGAATTCACCTGCGCGGTGGTGGGCAACCAGGAACTGACGGCCCTGCCGCCCATAGAAATCATTCCGGCCGACGGCCACCGCTTCTTCGACTACTCGGCCAAATATGAACCCGGCCAGTCCCAGGAAATCTGCCCGGCGGCCATCCCCGCCCGGCTGACCGAGGAAATCCAGCAGCTGGCCGTGAGCGCCCACGAGGCCCTGGGCTGCCGGGGCCTGTCCCGTTCCGACATGATCTATTCCGACGGCCAGGTCTTCCTTTTGGAGACCAACACCCTGCCCGGCCTGACCGCCGGCAGCCTGGTGCCGAAAATGATCCGGGCGTACGGCCTGACCTTCACCGCTTTCCTTTCCTATCTCATCGATTTGGCCCTGACCCCGGGGGATGTGGAACTCGACGGTTACAAATCCGCCTGATTACGGTGCGCTTCCGGTTGAAGCGGCTCGGGGTAATACACTTCGGCCAGATACAGACCGTCGGGAGGCGCCGTGGGCCCGGCCCGGCGCCGGTCGCGGGAGGCGATGATATCCGACATCGAGGCCGCCGTCAGGCGGCCTCGACCTATTTCCGCCAGGGCCCCGGCCACGGCCCGGACCATGTGGCGCAGAAAGCCGGACCCTTCCAGGGTCAGGCGCCGCAATTCCGGCGCCGGCCGGTTCAACTCGGCCCGGTGGATGGTCCGCACCGTGCCGGCCACCTCACTCCCCACCGACTGGAAGGCGGCGAAATCGTGCTCGCCCACCAGGGCCGGGAGAGCCCGGGCCACCTCGGCCCAGTCCAGGCCCGGCCCCACCCACCAGGCCCGCCGGTGGAACAGGGGCCGCCGGGTGGGGCTGACCAGGAAATCGTAATCGTAGACCTTGCCCCGGGCGCTGAAGCGGGCGTGGAAATCCGGGGGCATTTCAACGGCGGACAGGATCACCACCTCCGGCGGCAGAAGGCAGTTGCCGCCCCGGACGATCGCGTCGGGCCCGCGGTCGCTGGCGGTGACGAAGCTGGCCACCTGGCCCCGGGCGTGCACCCCGGCGTCGGTGCGTCCGCTGCCGTGGAGAGTCACCGGGTGGTCGCAGATCCGCCCCAAGGCTTCTTCCAGAACCCCCTGCACGGTGGCTCCGGCGGCCGGCCCCTGCCGCTGCCAGCCCGCGAAGTCGCGTCCGTCATATTCCACCGTGATTTTAAATGTTTTCATGATTCCTCCGGAAACATCGGCGCCCGCCGGGGACCTCGCCGTCGGCCCGGTCGACGGTGTTCCATTATAATAGATAATTCCGCCGACGGGTGAATTACCGTTCGTTGAGCGACCGGATCAATCACCAAGCCCCGAATGGGGCAATGCGCCGCCGTCACCGCGTCATGGACGGGTTGCATCGGCCGAGACGGAGGTTCAATCGCCCGATAGGGCGATGATGCGGCACATTTTTGATGCGGTTACGGCGGCGCATCGTTCCTTCGGGGCGTTGATATGACGCGCTTCCAACCGGCCCTCCCCCGCCGCCCCCCTTCGGCCGCCGCGAATAAAGGCTTGACGGCGGGCCCCGGGCGAGGTATGAAAGAGGGCTGTGGCCCTTCAAATACCACCCCGACCATCGCGGCCAGGCCCCGGTGGCGACGGCTCATGACTCTACGAGACCCGGCGAGGTAGACCCGACGGATGACGACCCAGCAACGGCCCCCTCTCGACGGTGACGAAAAGCTGGCCCGGCTGGCCCTGTATCTGGGGCTCCAGACCAATGCGGCCGCCTTTCACCGGGTGCTCAGACAAACCGGCCGGGCGGTGGAGGCCTTCGACGGCCGGGACCTGACCGTCCTGGGCGTCAATCTGCGGCCCTTGTTTTCGGCCGGCCTCTTCGAGGAAGCCCAAGCCCGGCTCGAGGAGGCCCGCCAAAAAGGCCGGCGCATACTCTTCTGGGAGGATGAGGATTACCCCGCCCGGCTGGACGAAATCCCCGATCCCCCGCCGGTGCTCTGGATCCAGGGCACCCTGGAAGCCGAAGACCAGTTCGCCGTGAGCCTGGTGGGCTCGCGGGAGGCCAGCCGTCCGGGCCTGACGGCCGCCCGGCGCCTGGCCCGGGAAGGGGCCCGGATGGGCCTGACCATCGTCAGCGGCCTGGCCAGGGGCATCGACGCCCAGGCTCACCAGGGCGCCCTGGAGGCCGGGGGCCGCACCCTGGCCGTTTTGGGCAGCGGCCTCGACTGGGTCTATCCCAAGGAAAACGCCGGCCTGTATCAGGAAATCGCCCGGCACGGGGCCCTGATTTCGGAATTTCCGCCGGAAGTCAGACCCCTGCCGGCCCATTTTCCCCGGCGCAACCGGGTGGTGGCCGGTCTGGGGCTGGCGGTGGTGGTGGTGGAGGCCGGGCAGCGCAGCGGAGCCCTGATCACCGCCCGCCTGGCTCTGGAACTGAACCGGGAGGTCATGGCCCTGCCCGGCCCGGCCGGCGCGGCCAGCGCCCGGGGCGCCCACGGCCTCATCAAAAGCGGCGCGGCCCTGGTGGAGAGCATGGCCGAGGTGCTGGTTGAAATCAAGCCCCGGCTGTTGGAAGGCCTGGCCGCTCCGGCCCCGGAGAGCCTCCCGGCCCTGGAACCGCTGGCCGGCGAGCCGCCGGCGGAATCGTTGGACGAGGAGGCCAGGCCGGCCGCTTCGGAACCGCCGCGACCGGCGCGCTCCCGGAAAACCGTCCGGCGACCGGCCGATCCGCCGGAAAATCCGAAGCCGTCGCCCGACCTCACCGGGCTCCCCCCGGACGGTCCAGAAGCTCAAATCCTGGCCCAACTGGCCCGAGGGCCCCGGGACGCCGACTCCCTGGCCCGGGCGCTCGGCCTGAACCCGGCCGATTTGTCGTTGCTGATGCTGAATCTGGAACTCTCCGGCCGGGTGGAGCGCCTGGAAAGCGGCTGGTTCGGGCTGGCCGCCGGATGAGGCTCTATGGCCTTTCCACTAAGGATGGAGGCGATGGAGCCTTCGTCCCGGCCGCCGCGATCCGACCATGACGAGGTCGCGGCGGCGCATTGCCCCTCCGGGGCTTCGGGGTATAGATATTCAAAGGACCGGGCGCCGGACGCGGACCAAACCCGCGCGGCCGTCCCGGCCCCACAAGGACGATAGAGAATGGGCAAATCGCTGTTAATAGTGGAATCTCCCGCCAAGGCCAAGACCATCGGCAAATACCTGGGTTCCGAGTTCGAAGTCCGCGCCTCGGTGGGGCATATCATCGACCTGCCGAAGAGCAATTTGGGGGTGGATATCGACAACGGCTTCACCCCGGAATACGTGGTCATCGACGGCAAGCAGAAAGTCATCAGCGAGCTGAAGAAAGCGGCCAAGGGCAAGGAGACCGTCTACCTCGGCCCCGACCCCGACCGCGAGGGCGAGGCCATCGCCTGGCACATCGCCCAGGCCCTGGGCGACCATAATTACCAGCGGGTGCTGCTGCACGAGTTGACCCCGGCGGCCATCCGCGAGGCCATCGACCACCCGGTGCCCATTTCCAAAACCCGGTTCGAATCCCAGCAGACCCGCCGCATCCTCGACCGCCTGATGGGCTATCTCATCTCTCCGTTGTTGTGGGACAAGCTCAAGCGGGGGCTGTCGGCCGGCCGGGTGCAGTCGGTGGCCCTCCGGCTGATCGTGGAGCGGGAGCGGGCCATCTTCGCCTTCCGGCCCGAGGAATACTGGAGCCTGACCGCCGAGTTCCTGACCCAGGGTCAGCCTTTCACCGCCCAGTTGTCCAAGATCGGCGCCAAAAAAGCCGCCCTGAAGAACGAGGAAGAGACCCAGGCCGTGGTCCGGGCGGTCACCGGGGCCGAATTTACCGTGGCCGACCTGGTGACCAAAGAGCGCCGCCGCCACCCCCTGGCCCCCTTCACCACCAGCACCCTGCAGCAGGCCGCGTTCAATCGCTTGAAAATGGCTTCCAAACGGGCCATGAAAGTGGCCCAGGACCTCTACGAAGGCCTGGACCTGGGCGGCGACGAGGGCCAGGTCGGCCTCATCACCTACATGCGCACCGACTCGGTCCGGGTCAACGCCCAGGCCATGGCCGAGGCCGCCGCCCACATCCGGGAGCACTTCGGCCCGGACCACGTTCCGGCCCGGCCCAACCAGTACAAAAACAAAAAAGGCGCCCAGGACGCGCACGAGGCCATCCGTCCCACCTCCGTGACCCGGACTCCGGCCCAGTTGAAAGGCCACCTGGAAACCGGCCACTGGCAGCTCTACGACCTCATCTGGCGGCGCTTCGTGGCCAGCCAGATGGCCGCGGCCGTGCTGGACCAGACCACCGCCGACCTCACCGCCAATGACCACACCTTCCGGGCCACCGGTTCGGTGATCAAGTTCAAGGGCTTCCTCTCCCTCTATGATCTGGGACAGGACGAGGACAAAGACCTTTTGCCGCCCCTGGCGCGGGACCAGCGGCTCAACGCCGAAAAGCTCACCCCCAAGCAGCATTTCACCCAGCCCCCGCCCCGCTTCACCGAGGCCACGCTGGTCAAGGAGCTGGAGGAAAAAGGCATCGGCCGGCCCTCGACCTACGCCACCATCATCTCCACCCTCAAGGACAAGGAATACGTGGACGCGGCCAAGGGGGTGCTGAAACCCACCGAGATGGGCTTCGCCGTCACCGACCTTCTGGTCCGGAACTTTCCCGACATCATGGATGTGGACTTCACCGCCGGGCTGGAGGAGAACCTCGACGAGATCGAAGAAGGCCGGGCCGAACACCTCGACGTCTTGACCCGCCTCTACGACCCCCTGGCCAAGGACCTGGAGGCGGCCCGCGCGGCCATGGCCAACCTGCGGCGCGACGGAGTGGCCACCGGGGTGGACTGCCCCTCCTGCGGGGCACCGGAAAGCCTCAGCCTGCGTTACGGCCGCAACGGTTTTTACCTGGCCTGCGCCGCCTGCGGGGCCACCTGCGATTTCGAACGCGACGAACACGGGGTGCCCCGGCCGCTGGCCCAGGCCGAGCCGGCCGGCGAATGCGAGAAATGCGGCCGCCCGCTGGTCGTCAAAAAGAGCCGCTACGGCCAGTTCCTGGCCTGCACCGGTTACCCGGAATGCCGTAACGCCAAGCCCCTGTCCGGCGGCGAAGCCGGCGGCGAGGCCGGCGCCGATAGCCCGCCGCCGCTGCCGGAGGGCTATCCCACGGTTTGCGAAAAATGCGGAGAGCCGCTGGTGGTCAAGAAAAACCGCCAGGGTTCCTGGTTCATCTCCTGCTCCGGCTACCCAAAATGCCGCAACGCCAAACCCTTTCCCAGCGGCGTGGCCTGCCCCAAGGAAGGCTGCGGCGGCGAGATCGTCCAGAAACCGTCCAAGCGCGGCCCTTTTTACGGGTGCAGCAACTATCCGAAATGCCGGCTGATTCTCAAAGGGAAGCCCGTGCCCACGCCCTGCCCGGTCTGCGGCCAGAAATTCCTGGTCGAAAACCCGGCCGTCCAGCGGGATCCTTCCGCGCCGCCTTTGATCTGCGCCACCAAGGATTGCCCCGGGCCCGACGGCGCCCCGCCGGCCGATCCGAAAAAACGGCATTGACAGTCCCGGGTCACCCATGAACCGCCCGGCCCCGGCCGGGCCGGATTCAAAAGCCGCCAAGGGAGGAAAGCCGTGGATATTCGCCGACTGGAAATTTTCCTCAAACTGCTGGATACCCGCAGCTTCTCCAAGACCGCCGCGGCCCTGGGCCTGACCCAGCCTTCGGTGAGCGCCAGCCTCAAAGCCCTGGAGGAATCCCTGGGCCAGAAGCTGTTCGAGCGCACCCCCCGGGCGGTCACTCCCCTCTCCGCCGCCCGCGTCCTGGCCCCTTACGCCCTGAACATCGTCGAAACCATGGGCCGGGCCGCCTGGGCCGTCGGCCACCAGTTGGCCAATCCCCGGGAAAAACTGGCCCTGGGCGCGTCCTCGGTGCCGGCCCTGGTGTTCATCCCCCCGGCCCTGGCCGCCTTCCGCCGTCAATACCCCGGCGTGCTCATCAAGCTGCAAACCGGCCAATCCCACGGCATCGCCCGCAAAGTGGCCGATGGCGAACTGGATCTGGCCCTGGTGGGCGCCCCCCCGGAAAACGAGGAATTGCGCAGCGACCCTTTCGCCCGCGATCAGTTGGTTCTGCTGGCCGCCGAGAGCCTGGCGGCCGAGGTCGGCCCTCCGCCGCGCACCGTGGAGGATCTGCTGGCCTGGCCCCTGATCCTGCGGGAAGAGGGATCCGGCACCCGGGCGGCCTTTCTGAGCGCCCTGGGCGAGGAGGCCGGCCGCCTGGCCGGACGGATGGACATCCGGGCCGAAGTCGAGGGACTGGGGCCGGCCCTGGCCCTGGTCCGGGCCGCTTTCGGCGCGACGGTGATCTCCAACCTTTTACTGCCCCGAAAAGCGGAGGCGAAGAAGTCTTCGTCCCGGCCGTCACAATCCAACGGGGGCTCGGGCGCGGTGCCGTCCGATCCTTCCGGGATTCTGGATCTGCGGGGGCTGACGGCCATGCCGCTCGATTTTTTCGGCCGCCGGCAGTTGTACCTTATCCAGCGGCGCACCGCGCGGCCTTCGCCGGCTTTGGCCGCGCTGATCGGTCTGCTCAAAAAAGAGCGGGGCTGACCGGGTATTTTGTGCGCCCCAAAGGGGCGGGGCGATCTGGAGTATGGGGCGCTGCCCCATGCCCCGCCAGGGGAGGGTGCTGCGCGCACCCTACCCTGGACCCACCCGCGCCGGGGGCTTCCGCCCCCTGGACCCCCTTGGATCGGTGCTGAAGCAGCGATGACCCATAAGCAGCGCCACAACTCGCCTGAACGGCTCGAACAAGTGGCGCTGCGGTGGCGACCGATGCGGGATGCGATTGGGACGGCCACCACGGAGATGGTTGGTTCGGGAACCAGTTTGTGCTTAACGAAAATTCGCGGCCTCCCAAAAACTGTTGATGTAGCACCCAACCCCGTCGCACCACTCAAGTCACCGTCCCAACGATCCTCCGCGCAGCGCCACTTGTTTGAGCCGAAGGCGAGTTGTGGCGCTGCTGACGGGTCATTTCGATATTGGCACCCAACCCAAAGGGGGTCCAGGGGGCGGAAGCCCCCGGCGCGGGTGGGTCCAGGGTAGGGCCCGCGCAGGGCCCTCCCCTGGCGGGGCATGGGGCAGCGCCCCATACTCCAGATCGCCCCGCCCCTTTAGGGCGCACAAAACCCCCTTCGGGGCAACCTCGAATAGCGCGATATTAGACTTGATTTTCTCCGCGAAATTCCATAAGGTAGAATAAATTAAACACCGTAATTCTTAAAGAAAGACGGAGTTTTTACAGGCTCCGATGCGCCCGATGAGCGGCAGCGTATCCCCATTCGGGGCGGGAAATACCCAACCGTGAAAATTGAAAAAAGAAGGGCCGACGAACTGCTGACCGAGGCCGGTCTGGCCCGCAGCCGCAGCCAGGCCCAGGCCCTGATCATGGCCGGCGAGGTCACCGCCGGCGACCGGCCGGTGCTGAAAGCCGGTGAACGCTGGCCTCAGGATACCGTCTTCCAACTCCGCCCCCGACAGCGATACGTCAGTCGGGGCGGTTTCAAACTGGAGGGCGCCCTGGCCGATCTCGGGGTGGATCCCACCGGCCTGGCGGCGCTGGACATCGGAGCCTCCACCGGCGGCTTCACGGATTGCCTGTTGCAGCACGGCGCGGCCAGCGTCACCGCCGTCGATGTCGGCCGCAACCTGATCGATCCGCGCCTGCGGCGAGACCAGCGGGTCACGGTGGTGGAAGGCGTCAACGCCCGGGCCTTGGCCGAAATCCTCAAACCGGAATCGATTGCGCCGCCGCAATCCGACCCTGGCGCGGCACCCCTCGGTCACTCTGAAGGTCCGGCTGTTTTTGACCTGGCGGTCATGGACGTTTCCTTCATCTCCCTGGAACTGATTCTGCCGCAGGCCGCCCGGCTGGTTCGGCCCGGCGGCGCGTTGCTGGCCATGGTCAAACCGCAGTTTGAAGTCGGCCGGGCCAAGGTGGGCAAAAAGGGCGTGGTGCGCGACCCCGAGGCCATTCGGGAGGCGGTGGACAAAATCAGCGCTCTGGGGCCGACCCTGACGCCGCCGTATCAAGAGGCCGGGCGCGCGCCTTCGCGCCTGACCGGACCGGAAGGCAATCAAGAAGTGTTCGTGCTCTTTAAGCCGATGCCGATTGAAGACGATTAAGGTTAGTGCGCGCGGCCTGGGGGCCGCTGGGCCAATCATGACCGAGTTGCGCGTCCCCACGGACGCGACCCGATATACAACCGCGATGGAACACCGCCCGACGGGCATTTGACAGGAGGTCATTTCATGAGTAAAAACGCGGCCATCATTCTCAGCAGCCCGCGCAAAGGTTCCAACTCCAACGCCCTGGCCCAGGCCGTGGCGGCCGGCTTTCGAGAAGCGGGCGGCCAGACCGAGGTCGTCGACCTCTCCGGGCTGGACATCAAACCCTGCCTGGCCTGCGAGGCCTGCCAGCGCAACGGGGGCAAATGCGTGCAGATCGACGGCATGCAGACGGTCTATCCCAAGGTCCTGGCCGCCGACGTGCTGGTGCTGGCCTCGCCGGTGTATTGGTTCAACATGTCGGCTCAACTGAAGATTTTTCTGGACCGCTGCTTCGCCGTGGCCATGGCCGAGGAAGGCGGTTTCGGGCAAAAAACCATCGCCGCCACCCTGGTTTATGGCGATACCGACCCCATGAGTTCGGGGGCGGTCAACGCCATCCGCTGTTACCAGGACATCTGCAATTTCTGCGGGGCCGTCTGGGGCGGCAGCGTTTATGGTTCGGCCATGGAGCGTGACGTTTTGTCGGCCGACACCGAATTGCTGGAAAAAGCCCGCGAGCTTGGGCGTAAGCTGGCGGTCTGACAGGCTTTCGTCCAGTAACGCCCTTCGCATCAGATTAAAAAAAGCCGGGGAATGCGCCCCCGGCTTTTTTTATTGATCGTGCGCCAAGGGGCGCACAACACCCCTCAGCCCAGGCCCAGCAGCCGCCCGCCCTGGAAGATGACCAGGCAGATGAGATAGGCGTAGACGGTGCTGGCCACCAGGGAAAAAGCGGCCCACTTGCCGCCGATCTCCTTGCGGATGACGGCGATGGTGACGAAACACGGCGCATACATCAGCACAAACACCATCAAGCTGATCGCGGCCAGGGGCGACCAGCCCGGGTCGGAAGCCAGGGCCTGGCCAAGCCCGCGAATCAGGGCGCCCTCTTCATCTTCCTCTTCAGCCGCCTCGTCGCCGGTCGAAGCGGTTCCGTCATCGGCCGGAGCGGCTTTCAGGGCCGGAGTGGAATCAGCGCTCATGGCGTAGGCCGTGCCCAGGGTGGAGAGCACCACCTCTTTGGCCGCGAAGCCGCCCACTAAAGCGATGTTGGTGCGCCAGTCAAAGCCGATGAGCTCGCTCAAGGGTTCCAGGGCGCCGCCGATCCGGCCGGCCACGCTGTTCCGCAGGGCGGCGGAACCGGCCTCCAATCTGATGGCCGCCTTCTCATGTTCCAGTTCGGCCACCGCGGCCTCGTCGGCCGCCGCGGGCATCAGAGCCTCCACCGCGGCCGCCCGGTCATCGAAAACGGCCTGCCGCTCTTCCGGCAGGCGCGGGAAAGTCATCATCAGCCAGATGACCACGGTCACGGCCACGATGACCGTCCCGGCCTTTTTGATATAGCTCCAGGTCCGCTCCCAGGCGTGGAGCAGCACCCCCGACAGGGTCGGCATCCGGTAGGGCGGCAGTTCCAGGACGAAAGGCGCCGAGGCCCCCGGCAGAACGAAGGTCCGCAAAAGCTTGGCGCTGATCAAGGCGATGAGCCAGGCGAAGACGGTCAGGCCCATCATCACCAGGGCCTGGTGTTCGGAGAAAAAAGCGGCCACCAGCATCAGGAAGACCGGGAGCTTGGCCCCGCAGGTCATGAAGGGGGTCACCAGGATGGTGGCGATGCGCTCCTTGGGGTCGCGCAGGGTGCGCGTGGCCATGACCCCGGGGATGGCGCAGCCGCCGGCGATGCCGCCGCCGACGATCAGGGCCACCACCGAATTGCCGTGCAGGCCGAAGGCCCGGAAGACGCGGTCCAGGATGAAGGCCACCCGGGCCATGTAACCGGAGTCTTCCAGGATGGAAATGCCGACGAACATGAAGGCGATGAGGGGAGCGAAACCGAGCACCCCGCCGACGCCGCCGATCAGGCCCTCCAGCACCAGATCCTTCAGCAGGCCGTCGCTGAGATGGGTTTCCGCGGCCCCGCCCAGGAATTCGAAAAAGCCTTCCACCCAGCCGACCACCGGGCCGGAGGCCCAGAACGTGAATTCATAGAGGCCATAGATGACGGCCAGGAAAAAGACGGGCGCCAAGAGGCGGTTTAAAAGCACCTTGTCGATGGCGTCGCTGATTTCCCGGGTGTCCTTCCGGGTCCGGGTGACTGCCACCCGCCTCAGGCCGGAGATGAAACCGTAACGGCGGTCGGTGATGGCCCCGTCCAGTTCGTCGTCCACCGTGGTCCGCAGATGGGCGGCCAGCTTGGCCCGAACGGGCTCCAGGGCCGCCAGGAGGTCCGGGGCTTCCTTGGCCATCAGGTCGATCACGGCCTGATCGCCCTCCAGAAACTTGACGGTCAGCCAGCGGGCCGGCATCCGGTCCAACGGCAGAATCGAAGATTCCACCCGGGCCTGAATCTGAGCGATGGCCTCGTCGATATCCTGGCCATAGCTGATTTCCAGAGGCTTCCAGGCTCCACGAGGGCGTTGCGCCGCCGGGGCCGCGTCAGAACCGGCATTTTCCGAACGGTCGGCCACCTCGACGACCAGCCGCAAGAGCTCTTCCACCCCCTGCCCCTGGGTGGCCACCACCGGCACGGCTCGGACGCCCAAACCGCTTTCCAGAGCGGGGATGTTGATGTTGAGGCCCCGGGCCGTGGCCATATCCATCATGTTGAGGGCCACGATGGTCGGCAGGCCCAGTTCCAGGAACTGAAGCGTCAGGTAGAGGTTGCGCTCCAGGTTGGTGGAATCGACCACGTTGACCACCAGATCGGGGCGCTCGTTGATGATGAAATCCCGGGCCACCCGCTCATCGAGGGAATAGGAATTCAGGGAATAGGTCCCGGGCAGATCCACCAGCTTGATGGCCCGGCCCTTGTATTCCAGATGGCCCCATTTCTGCTCCACCGTCACCCCGGGGTAGTTGCCCACGTGGGCCCGCAGGCCCGTCAACTTGTTGAACAGGCTGGTCTTGCCGGCGTTGGGGTTGCCGGCCAGGGCCACGACGATTTCCCGGCGCTCACTCATGGGCCGCCCCCGCTTCGTCGGCCACGTCCACCAGTATGCGATCGGCCTCGTTGTTGCGCAGGGTCAGGTCGTGCCCATACAGCTTGATATGCACCGGGTCGTTGAGGGGCGCCCGGCCGACGATCTCGATGGACGCGCCGGGGACCAGCCCCATTTCGCGGATCCGGAGGCCAAGCTCGCCGCCGCCCTTGACCCGGCTGATGACGCCGCTTTGGTTGGCGGCCATTTGACGCATGGAAATAACGGTCATTTTTTGATACTCTCCTGGCCCCGGGCCGGCTGAAAGACTGTTCGGAAGCAGAGATTATCTGCAATTGATTCTCAATATAAATATATCCGCGGCCGACATTTGTCAAGGGAAAAGATGCTTCGACCGGCGTCGACATAAAACGGGCCACCAATACAAATGAACCCGCCTCCGGAATCATTCGGAAGGCGGGTCCCCGGATATCGGCGCGGATCATCCCGCCTCAGTTTTTGTCGAAACCGCCGAGATAGGTGTTCTGAACCTGCGGATCGTGCAGCAGTTGAGAGGCCGGCCCTTCCATCACCAGGCGGCCCACCTCCAGGACGTAGCCCCGGTCGGCCAGTTTCAGGGCGGCCCGGGCGTTCTGCTCCACCAGGATGATGGTCACCCCGGCCTGGTTGATGGCCCGGATGGTCTGGAAGATCGACTTGACCAGAAGCGGAGCCAGCCCCAGGCTGGGCTCGTCCAGCAGCAGGAGCTTGGGCTCGGCCATCAGGGCCCGGCCGATGGCCAGCATCTGCTGCTCGCCGCCGGAGAGGGTCCCGGCCATCTGGGTCTGACGTTCGAATAGGCGGGGAAAGAGATCGTACACCCAGTCCAGCCGCCGGGCCACGGCCGCCCGGTCGCCTTTCGTGAAGGCGCCCAGGGCCAGGTTTTCGGCCACGGTCAGGGGGCCGAAAACCCGTCGCCCCTCCGGCGACTGGGTGATGCCCAGGGAGACCACCTGGTGGCTGCGCAGGGTGTCGACGCGCTGGCCGTTGAAATGGATTTCGCCTTCGGAAACCGGGACCAGCCCGCAGATGGCCATCAGGGTGGTGCTCTTCCCGGCCCCGTTGGCCCCCAGGATGGTCACCAGTTCGCCCTCGGCCACGGTCAGGTCCAGGCCGTGCAGGGCCTCCACCTGGCCGTATTTGACTTTCAGATTGCGCAGTTCCAGCATCGCCGCCGCCCCCTCAATCGTCAACGCCCAGATAGGCCTCGATGACCTTGGGGTTGGTTTGGATTTCCTCGGGCCGGCCCCGGGCGATGACGGCGCCGTTCTCCATGACCACGATCTTGTTGCAGACTTTCATAACGAAGCTCATGTCGTGCTCGATGAGGATGATGGTGATGTCCCGGGCCTTGATGCGGGCGATGAGGTCGCGCAGTTCGAAGGTCTCCTGGTCGTTCATGCCGCCGGCCGGTTCGTCGAGGACGATGAGCTTCGGCTCGGTGGCCAGGGCCCGGGCGATCTCCAGGCGCCGCTGGTCGCCGTAGGACAGGCTCCCGGCCTCGTGGCGCCAAAAATCGGCCAGCCCCACGAACTCCAGTTCGTGCATGGCCGAAACCAGGGCGGCCCTCTCTTCCCGGCGTTGGGCCGGGAAGCGCAGCAGCGAGGAGATGAACGGAGACTTCATCCGGCAGTGGCTCCCGGAGAGGACGTTCTCCAGCACCGGGAGCTTGGGAAACAGGCGGATGGTCTGGAAGGTGCGGGCCAGCCCCAGGTGGACGATGCGGTGGGGTCGCAGACGCTCGAGGCTGTGGCCGTCGAAGAAGATGTGGCCGTCGTCCGGCCGGGTGGCCCGGTGATAAGGTTGAAGACGGTGGTCTTGCCGGCGCCGTTGGGGCCGATGAGCCCCACCACGTCCCCACGCTCGACGTCGAACGAGACCCCGGCCACGGCCACCAGGCCGCCGAAACTCTTGGTGAGGTTATTTCAGGACAGGACGATCATCGGCGGGCCACTTCCGGAGGCAGGCGGTAGGTGCGGCCCTTGGGCGGCAGAAGCCCCTGGGGACGGAAGATCATCATCAAAACCAGGGCTGCGCCGAAGAACAGAAGGCGGCTGTCCTGAAGCCCCCGGAACAGTTCCGGAAGGCCCACCACCAGGAAGGCGCCCAGGAGAACCCCCTTCTGGTTGCCGCTCCCGCCCAAGATGACGATGGTGAACAGCACCACCGACTCCCAGAAGTTGAAGGAGTTGGGCGAGATGGTGCGCATCTGGCTGGCGTAGAAGGTGCCCACGAAGCCGGCCCAGACCGCGCCGATGACGAAGGCCATGAGCTTGTAGCGGGTGGTGTTGACCCCCACGCCCTCGGCGGCCACCGGGTCCTCGCGGATGAAATTGAGGGCCCGGCCGAAGCGGGAGTTCTCCAGCCAGTGGAACAGGAGCATGGAGAGCGCGGTGAAGCCCCAGATGAGATAGAAGAACTGCCAGGGCTTGGTCAGCCTGATCCCGAAGAGAACCGGCCGGCCGATGCCCACGATGCCGTTGGCCCCGCCCGTGAGGCCGAACAGGTCGTTGACCAGGGCGATGCGCACGATCTCCACAATGCCGATGGTCACCACCAACAGGTAATCCCCGCGCAGGTGGATGATGGGCGCGGCCACCACCAGGGCGAAGAGCCCGGCGATCAGGCCGGCCGCCGGCAGGGTGACCAGGATGGGCCACTGGTACACCGTGTTCAGGATGGCCGTGGTATAGGCCCCCACGGCGAAGAAGGCGGCGTGGCCCATGTGGAACATGCCGGCGTGGCCCAGGATGATGTTGAGCGACAGGGCCAGGAGGGCATACAGTCCCACCTGGTTGAGGACCCCCAGCCAATAGGGATCCTTCACCGCCAAGGGCAGGCCGAAAAACAAAAGCACCACCAGGGGGAAGAGGCCCGCCTGAAGCCGCGCGGCCAATCCGTTCGCTTCGGGTTCGCCCGCGGGCCGGCCGTTTTCTTTTTGAATCGGAACGGCCATCAGAGTTTCTCGGCCACGCGCTCGGGCAGGATGCCCGTGGGGCGCACCACCAGGATGAGGATCAGGACGAGGAAGGTGATGGCGTCCCGCCAGGCCAGGGAGACGTAGGCCGCGCCGAAGGCCTCGATGAGGCCCAGGAGCACCCCGCCCAGCATGGCCCCGGGAATGTTGCCGATGCCGCCGATGATGGCCGCGGTGAAGGCTTTAAGGCCGTAGATCTGGCCCATGGAAAAAGTGATCTGGCCGTAGCAGGCCCCCACCATCACCCCGGCCAGGCCGCCCAAGGCCGGGCCGATCATGAAGACGATGGCCACCACGTGGCGCACGTCGATGCCCATCAGCTTGGCCGCGCCCTGATCGATGGCCGAGGCCCGGATGGCCATGCCCATGCGGGTGCGGTTGATGAAGACGTACAGGCCGACCATGACCAGGATGCTGCAGATGAAGACCACCACCCGAATCAGGGGTACCGGCTGGCCGGCGATGGGAATGACGATCCGGGGCAGGAGGTCGGCCGGGTAGGCCAGGCCCTTGGCGCCCCAGACCAGCATGATGGCGTTCTGGAGGAAAATGCTGGCCCCCAGGGCTGAGACCACCGCCGACAGGCGGCCCGATTTGCGTAAAGGGCGATAGGCGGCCCGTTCCAGGATGTGCCCGGCCAGGGCCGACAGGCCCATGACCAGAACCACGCAGACCAAGATGGCCGGCCCCACGCCGATGTGCCCGCCCAGGCCGAAGGAGACCAGGACGGTGAAGCCCAGGTAGGCCCCCAGGGTGAAGAGGTCCCCGTGGGCGAAGTTGATGAGCTTCAAGACGCCGTAGACCATGGTGTAGCCCAGGGCGATGAGGGCGTAGATGCCGCCCACCGCCAGGCCGTTGGTCAGTTGCTGAATGAAAAATTCCATGATCGGACCTGTTCATGCCCCAAAACGTCCGTTACGGGCCGCGCCGGCGCGGCCCGGAACGGACGTCTCAACAATGGCCTGAAGGGACCCGGACGAAAGCCCCCGTGGCGGCGGCCGGATACAGGCGGTAGACGTCGCCCACCCGGTCGCCCTTCTTGTCGAAGGCGATGGGGCCGGTGAAGCCGACGAAGTCCTTCAGGTCGCTGTGCAGATACTTGGCCAGGTTCTCGGCGGTGGGGTCGGGCGTGTTCGTGATGGCCACGGCCAGAACCTTGAAGGCGTCGCCGGCCATGACCGACCAGACCGAGGAAGGCGGAGTCTTGAACCGGGCCTGGTATTCGGCCAGGAACTTGCGGCTCATCTCGTCGGTCAGGTCGCTGGGGCCCGGAGGGCTGATGAAATAATAGCCGGCGGCGGCTTCCTTCCCGGCGATGTCCACCAGGGCCAGGTTGTTGGTGGCGTCGCCGCCGATCATGGCCACATCCCAGGCCATTTCCTTTTTCTGGCGCAGGAGCATGCCGGCCTCAGGATAGTAGCCGGTGAAGATGATGACGTCCGGGGACTGGGTCTTGATCTTGGTCAGGGTGGTGGTGTAGTCGCGGTCGCCGGGGGTGATGGCGTCGTAGAAGGAGATCAGAATGCCGGCGTCGTCCAGGAGGGCCTTGACCTCTTCGGCCAGCCCTTTGGCGTAGGAAGAGTTGTCATGCACCAGGGCGGCTTTCTTGAAACCCAGGGCCTTGACCTTTTCGGCCAGCACCCGGCCCTGGTCGTCGTCGCGCGGGCAGGTGCGGAAGAAGAGCGGCAGGCCCTTTTCGGTCAGGCGGATGGCGGTGGAGCCGGTGGCGATCTGCAGGACCCCGTCGTCGGCATAGATGTCCTGGGAGGCTTCGGTGATGGCCGAGCCGTAGGTGCCGATGACGGCGGTCACCCCGGAGGAGACCAGGCGCTGGGCGGCCAGGGCGGCGGTCTTGGGGTCGCCGCCGTCATCGCCCACTTCGATGATGATCTGACGGCCGCCGGCGCCGCCGCTCTTGTTGACTTCCTCGGCCAGCAGCTTGACGATGTTGACCATGTCCTGGCCTTCGGAGGCCCACTGCCCGGTCACCGGGGCCATGACCCCGATCTTGACCGGCTCTTTGTCGGCGGCGAAAGCCGGGGCCTGGGCGAAGAGCAGCCCCAGAGTCAGCCCGATAATGGCGGCGATTTTCATCATGAACCTCCTGTCGTTCTCAATTTGGTGGCGATTGAACCTTCGTCCGGCCGCCATGAGCGTTCAGCGCCCGCGGCGGCGCGGAGCCCCTTCGGGGCTTACGGCATGTTTAAAAAGGCGGCGTAGGCCCGCGCGGTCATCATAATATCGGCCTTGGAGGATATTTCGAACGGCGAGTGCATGGAGAGGACCGGCGGCCCGCAGTCGACGATGGCCATGCCGTAGGCGGCCAGATAGAGGGCCACGGTGCCGCCGCCGCCCTCCTCTTGCTTGCCGATGATGGAGCTCTGCCAGCGGACCCCGGCCCGGTTGAAGGCCCCCCGGACGCGGGCCATATGCTCGGCTCCGGCTTCCGAGGCCCCGTATTTGCCGGCGCCGCCGGTGTAGCGCACCAGGCAGGGGCCGCGCCCCATGTGGGCGGAGTTCAATTCCTCGTGCACTTCTTTATAATCCGGGTCGATGGCCGCCTCGACATCGGCCGACAGGGCCTGGGTGTTCTTCAGGGCCGCGCGCACGGCCGCCCAGCGGGATTCCAGCCCCGAGACCTCGAAGGCCCGGGCGGCCAGGTGCTCGACGAAATTGCCGGAAGCGCCGGTGGCCCCGTAGCTGCCGATCTCCTCGCGGTCGTAGACCACCACCAGCGTGGGGCGTTCGGGCTTGGGGGCCAGGGTCAGGGCTTCCAGGGCGGCGAAGACGGGCAGGCGGTCGTCCTGGCCATACCCGCCGACGAGCGAAGCGTCCAGCCCGACTTCGCGGGCCGGGCCGGCCGGGACGATCTCCATTTCCGAAGAGATGAGATCCTCCTCGGTGATGCCCCAGCGGTCGTGGAGGATCTTCAGCACGGCCAGCTTCAGCCGGTCCTTGTCCTCGGGGCCGCCCAAGGGGATGGAGGCGGCCAGGAGGTTCATTTTGTCGGCCACGATGGCTTCGCCGATCTTCTTGTCGCGCTGCACTTTGCGGTCCAGGTGGGGCAAAAGGTCCGGCACGGTCAGCACCGGATCCCGGGGATCCTCGCCGAAGACGATGTCCACCGTGCGGCCGTCGGCCAGGGCGCAGAAGCCCCACAGGGCCAGGGGCCGGGCCAGCCACTGATATTTCTTGAGGCCGCCGTAGAGGTTGGTCCGCAGCATGCCGAAGCCGGGGGCGGTTTCTTCATAAACGCACCGGGGCTTCAGGTCCAGCCGGGGGCTGTCGCCGTGGGCCACGATGAGGTTGAAGCCCTCGGCCGGGCTCTTCTTCCCGGGGACGAAGAACCCCACCATCTTCCCCTGGTGGGCCAGCCAGCCGCCCTTGCCGGCCTTGGCTTTCTTTGGGTCCAGATCCGCCAGGCCCCGGGCGGCGGCCAGTTTGACGGCCTCCCGGACCACGGCCCGCTCGGTCTTGGCCCGGCCGAGGAAATCCAGATACCGGCGGCTGACGGCGTCGGCCTCCGCGCGGCCGGCCGCGTCCAGTTCGTCCCAGATCAGCCGGGGCTTGACGGACAACTGATCCGACAGTTTTTTGAGATCGACCGGCCCGTCCTTTTTCTTCCTCGAAGTCGCCACGTCCATGCTCCTCATAAAAAAACTCCCGCCTGGCGGGAGTCGATTGCACCGGCGATACGCCGAAACCCCGATGGGGCGGAGCGCCGCCGGGACATGGCCGACGCTCGGGCCTCCGCGGCCGGGGTTAATGGTAATAGCCGCGGATTTGAAATGTGATGCAGGGAATACCGCCATGCATGTAATCTATATAAATATATTATTTATAATTCTCAGCCAGACAAAACATACCGTCAAAACCGTCAAAAAATAACGCTCTATTTTTTCCGCTCATGCTCCGGCCGAGCTTACCCCTGTGTTCATCCTGCATATAATTACCAGAATTTTTCTATTTTAGCAAGGTGATTATCGTGTCTCTGAAGGCCCGGGCTTCGATCAACAGGGGTATTGACATAGAACCGCCGACGGTGAGGTGGTTGTCAATAATGGACGCCATCTAAGCGGCGTGCCGCATGTGGTCGGCTTGTAATTTCTGGTTGAAGGCGGCCGGCGACAGGTAGCCCAGGGCTTTCTGTATTCGCTGCCGGTTGTAGAAAAGTTCAATATAT
>JAVBLB010000119.1:0-19011 GCA_031553735.1 Candidatus Adiutrix sp. | reverse complement strand
CGCCCGAAAGATCCGACGGGGTAACCCGACCGTTTAACCACCCCGAACCCGCCCCTCCCGGGCGGGTTTCGTTGGGGTGCTGGGGGCGCGCCCCCTGCCGGGGGGTTGGGGGCGGCGCCCCCAAGGTTTACAAAACGCCTTACCGGCCGGCCAGTTTACGGGCCAGGTGGGAGTGGCGGTTCAGCTCGGTGTCGGTGGCCACGGCCCGCCGGACGGCCTCGGCCGAGCCGATGAGGACGACGAAGCGGCGGCCCCGGGTGATGGCCGTATACAGGAGGTTGCGGCGCAGCATGATGTGGTGGCTGGTGGTCAGGGGGATCAGGACCACCGGGAATTCCGAGCCCTGGGACTTGTGGATGGTGACGGCGTAGGCCAGGGTCAGTTCGTCGAGGTCGGCGAAGTCGTAGACCACCGGCCGGCCGTCGAAATTCACGGTGAGTTCCTGGGCTTCGAGGTCGATGGCCGCGACCCGGCCACCGTCGCCGTTGAACACCTCGCGCTGGTAATTGTTTTTGAGCTGCATGACCCGGTCGCCGGGCTTGAAACGGCGGCCGAAACGGGCCAGCACCGGCCCCGGGCCGGCATTGAGCCGCTCGCTCAGAACCTGGTTGAGGTGTTCGGTGCCCAGGTCCCGGCTGTGCATGGGGGTGAGGATCTGGATGTCCTCCAGGGGGTCGACGCCCAGCTTCTCGGGCAGTTTTTTGGTGACCAGGTAGAGGATTTTATCCAGGATTTTCTCGGGCCGGTTTTCTTCGATGAAATAGAAATCGCCCCGGTCGCGATCCGGGCTGGATTGGGGGAAGAGCCCCTGGTTGACCTGGTGGGCGGCCTGGACGATCTGGCTGCCGCCGGCCTGGCGGTGGATCTCCCGCAGCCGGGCCACCGCCGGCACCTCGGATTCCAGAAGGTCGGCCAGCACCCGGCCGGGCCCCACCGAAGGCAACTGGTCGTGGTCCCCCACCACGATCAGCCGGGCGGTGTGCGGGAGGGCCCCGGTGAGCTGGTTCATCAGCGGCAGGTCCACCATGGAGGCCTCGTCCAGCACCATCAGGTCCACATCCAGCTTGTGCCGGGGGCCGCGCAGAAAACCGCCGCCCTGCGGAGCGTATTCCAGGAGGCGATGGATGGTTTTGGCGGCCAGCCCGGTGGCCTCCGACAGGCGCCGGGCGGCCCGGCCGGTGGGGGCCACCAGGGCCACCCTGGCCCCCACCGCCCCGAAGATGGCGGTGATGACCCGCACCAGGGTGGTCTTGCCGGTGCCGGGGCCCCCGGTGATGACCAGGAGTTTGTGTTCCAGCGCCAGGCGGGCGGCCTGGCGCTGGCTGGGGGAGAGGCTGAGGCCCAGGGTTTTTTCGGCCCAGTCCAGGGCCGCCTCGGGCCGGGGGATCTCCCGGGCGGGGGGGTGAAGCAGGATGCTCCGCAGGTCGTTGGCCACCCAGTTCTCGGCCCGGTGAAGGCGGGGAAGATAGACGTCCACCCCGCCGGGCTCGTCCTGGGGCTCGGCCTTGACCCGCCCGTCCAGCAGCAGGTCGGCCAGGGCCGTCTCCAGGGCCGGCCGCCCGGCTTCGGGGACCAGGTCGCCGGCCGCCCGCAAAAGTTCCTGATCGGGGCGGAAGACGTGGCCTTCGTCGGCGGCCGTATTCAGGGCGAACAGGAGCGCGGCCCGCAGGCGCTGGGGGGAGTCGGCGGTCAGGCCCAGATGCCGGGCCACCTTGTCGGCGGTGACGAAGCCCACCCCGTCGATTTCGTAAGCCAGGCGATACGGGTCCTCGCGGATGAGGGCGTCGGCCTCGTCGCCCAGGCGGCGGATGATGCGCAGGCCCACCGACGGCCCCAGGCCGAATTCCGCCAGAAAACTCAGAAGCCGCTTCAGCCCCTGGGTCCGGCGCCAGGCTTCGATGACCACCTCCCGCCGCCCGGCCCCCAGGCCCGGCACCTCCGTCAGCCGCTCCGGGGCGCTGTCCAGGATGTCCAGCACCTTTTCGCCGAAATGATCCACCAGCCGCCCGGCCAGAACCGGCCCCACCCCCTTGATGAGGCCCGAGCCCAGGTATTTCTTGAGGGAGCTTTCCGTGTTCGGCGGGGCCAGGCGGTGACGGACCACCTGGAACTGGCGGCCGTATTTGGGGGTGGCGACGAAGGTCCCTTCCATCTCGATGAACTCGCCCACCGCCGGCCCGGCCAGATGGCCCACCACGGTCACCGGCTGGCGCTGGCCGCGCACCCGCACCGACATGACGGTGTAGCCGTTCTCCTCGTTGGCGAACGTCAGGCGCTCGATGCGGCCGGCCAGTTTTTCCAGGGCCGGATGTTCGTCCTTCACCTCGGGCATCGGCCGTTCCTTTGTTATGATCGAACGCCGGCGGCCAGTTCCAGGGCCCGGGCCACCCCCTGGGTGGGGAAGAGCTGGGAGCCGATGGCCGGGCTCACCTTCCAGCGGTTCTCCTCGCGGCTGATGCGGATGAAAAAATCCTGAACCAGCGGGCCTTCGACCACAAAGGCCCGCAAGAGCCCCTGGCCGAGCTCCCGGTCGAAAATGAATTCCTTGAACTTGACCACGATGTCGCCCGTGGAGCCTTCGGGGCGGAAGGTCGCGGGGTCGAACTGGTCACGGTAATAGGCCTGCATGTCAAACTCCTGGGGAGGGGTCATCGGCGGGTGGAGGATTTTGCGGCCGGTGAGCTGAAAAAAAATTCGCCGGCCGCCGCCCTGCCACTTGCGCTCGTATTTGGTGTCCAGTTCGGCCGGCCGCTCTTCCAGGGCCATTTCCAGGGCCGAGCCCCGGGCTTGGGCCAGGGTCCACTCGGCCAGTTCCGGGCTGTCGGTGACCAGTTGGAAAAGCCCCTCCGGCCGCAGCCGGTTGGCGGCCAGATCCAGGAAGGCCCGCTGAAACAGGCGCTTTTTCTCCTGCCGTTCGTCCGGCCAGGGCACGGGGAACAGAGAGCGGACCACGGCCAGGCTCTCGGGGGCGAAACAGCGCCAAAGGGCGGTTTCGGCCCGCATGAGCATAACCCTGACATTCCCTCGCGGGGGGGCGGCCAGCCGCCGCAGGGCCCGCTTGAGCGAAGCCCAGGCGATGTCCAGGCCCACGAAGTCGTGGTCGGGTTGTTCCCGGCTGATGCGGTTCAGATACTCGCCGTTGCCGATGCCGATTTCCAACTCCAGGGGGGCCGCCCGGCCGAACAGCGCCGGCCAGTCCAAGGGGCGGGGATGGTCCACCGCCTTGACCAGAGGCTCCAGCGAGCGGTAGTATTTTTTCGAGAAGGCCGTCATGACCGTCACCTCTCAGCCCTTGCCGAAGCCGGGGATGGCCCAGGCCGTTTCCACCCGGTGGAGTATCCAGGTGGCCAGGGTGACCAGGAACAGATAACAGAGCCCGGCCGCGAAAAAGGTCTCGGTAAACCGGAAATAGGTGTTGGAGAGCGACAGGGCCGCGCCGGTCAGCTCTTTGGCCGAGACGACGAAGGCCAGGGAGGAATATTTGATGAGATAGATGATCTCGTTGCCGCAGCCCGGCCAGGCCCGGCGCACGGCCTGGGGGATGACGATGGTCCAGAAGGTCTGGGCCCGGCTGAAGCCCAGGGAGCGGGCGGCCTGGAACTGGCCCCGCTTGATGGACAGGATGGCCCCCCGGATGTATTCCGAGTGGTAGGCCCCGCTGCAGAGGGAAAAGACCACCACCGAGGCCTGGTAGGGAGACAGATAAAAGATTCGCCACAGGGCCGGGAGGCCATGGGCCTCGCAAAAGGGGCGCAGGGCCTTGCCCAGGTCCGGGAGGCCGTAATAGAAGACGAAAATCTGCACCAGAAGGGCCGTGCCCCGGAACAGCGAGACATAAGCGTTGCAAGGCTTCACCAGGCAGGCCGGATAGTTCGTGCCCCGCACCGCGCCCACCAGAATGCCGAGGACCAGGCCGCAGACGGCCGACGGCACGATGATCTGGATGCTCAGCCAGAAACCCCAGCTCAATTCCGAAAACAGGGCCCGGGCATATTCGCTCTCGAACATCAGGCCGTCCCCAGAAGCTCGGCGAGCTTGGCGCAGAAATCGGAGGTCCGGCTGCCGCAGCCGGGGCTCAGGAGCTCGGCGGGCGGCCCGGATTCGGTGATGCGGCCGGCCTCCATGAAAACGATTTCACTGGTCAGATGGCGGGCGAAACCGATCTGGTGGGTGGCCATGAGCATGGTCATGCCGTTTTTGGCCAGGTCGACGATGACGCCCAACACCTCGCCGATGAGTTCGGGGTCCAGGGCGCTGGTGGGCTCGTCCAGCAGCATGACCTTGGGATCCATGGCCAGGGCCCGGGCGATGGAAACCCGCTGTTTCTGCCCGCCGGAGAGCTGGGCCGGATACAGGGCGGCCTTGTCGGCCAGCCCCACCCGGGCCAGTTCCTCCCGGGCCCGCTCCAACGCCGCGCTCTTGGGCCATTTTTTAACCTTCCTCAGGGCCACGGCCACGTTGTGTTCGGCGGTCAGGTGGTCGAACAGGTTGAAATCCTGAAAAATCATGCCTATTTCCTGGCGAAAGGCGTTGATGTTGTGCCGCCCCATTTCGAGGGCCGAGCGGCCCTCCAGGAAGACGTCGCCGGTGTCCGGCCGGTGGAGGAAATGGATGCACTGCAGAAGCGTGCTCTTGCCTCCGCCGGAGGGGCCGATCAGAACCTTCAGTTCCCCTTTGTTGAGGCTCAGGGAGACGTCGTCCAGAATCAGCTTGCCGCCGATGGTCTTGGAGATGTTTTTCGCTTCCAGGATGGGCGTGGTCATGAATCGCTCTTCAATGGCCCCAGAGGGGCAAAACGCCGTCATAGCGCCGCCACAGGCGGGCCGCGGCGGCCGGGACGAAGGCCGATGGCCTTCAGACCCGGCTAATTGGTTCCGTCCACTTCGGCCAAACCCGGAATGCGGACTTTTTCATACAGCGCCAGAAGCAGCCGGACGCCGATCCAGGTGACGACGAAATAGACGAGGCCGGCCAGGATATACATCAAGAGATACTGGTGGGTGGTCGAGGCCACGGCCTTGAAGCGGGCCATGGTCTCGCTGACCCCGAGGACGAAGGCTATGGCCGAATCCTTCAGCAGGATGGAATACTCGTTGGACCAGGCCGGAATGGAGATGCGCAGGGCCTGGGGCAGGATGATGGTCCGCACCGCGCCGCCGGCGCTCATCCCCAGGGCCCGGGCCGCCCGGAACTGGCCGGTCGGTATCGACTGCATGGCCCCCCGGAAGATCTGGGACTGATAGGCCGTGCTGCACAGCCCCAGGACCAGCGCGGCGCTGACGAAGGCCGGGACCCGCAGCGGCCAGCCGAACCAGGCGCCCACCAGGTCCACCACCCGGGGAAAACCGCCGAGCCATTGCCGAATCAGCTCCTCCACCATCGTGACCAGGCCGAAGTGGAATAAAAACAGGAGCACCAGGATGGGCACCCCCCGAAAAAACCAGACATAGAGGCCCGCCAGCCAGCGGCACCAGCGGGGGCCGTAAACCTGCAGCGAGGCCAAAGCCGTGCCCAGAACCAACCCCAGCCCCATGGCGCAGACGATGAGCAGGCCCGTCATCCCCACCCCGCCCAGCAGATACAGCACTGTGGGCCAGGTGATCTGGGCGGACTCGAAAAGGCCGGTCAACGAAAAGGCGGCGACGGGAACTGGATTCATGCGGATTATTTCCTAATCAAAATTGATCAGCGTTCGCACGGTGGGGCGGGCCGGTAAAACTTCTCCGGGCGCCCGCTGCCCAACCGCGCCGCCAGCGACGCCCCATACTCCGAAACTTCGCGTCGGCGACGCGGTCGGGGCCCATGCGGCCGCCCTCCGAAGTATTACCGGCCCGCCCCACCTGGCTGACTTGGCCGACGAAACAAAAGCGACCCCAACAGAGAAATTGCACAAGTAAGTTTGGCGGAAAATGATAGTTTTTCCTGATCCCCGCCGGAAGGCGAAGCCCCGTGAAGCCCGCGCGGCCGGACTTCACCATCCCCATAAGAAAAGCCGGCGCAGCCGGCTTTTCCCCCTCAACGGGCCGATGGTCCCGGCCAAGGCCTCGTTGCGGCCCCGGCCGCCCAGCGAAGCGGGTGCGGGCCAGATGCGAGAGCATCTGGGGGTCCAGGGCTGAGCCCTGGTTAGTGGACTTCGCCGGGTTTGTATTTTTCGATGAGTTCCTGCCAGTAGGGATCGGCCATGAGCTTGGTGAGGCCCTTGTTGATCATTTCCAGGGTGGCCGGATCGTCCTTGGCCACGCCGACGGCGAAGATCTCGCTGGGGATGCCGGCTTCGCCGATGATCTTGACGGCGATCTTGGCGGCGGCGTCGGCGGCCGGGGCGTCGTTCATGACGGCGGCGTCGATGCGACCGTTAAGCACGTCCTGGGCGGCCAGGGCCGAGTTGGGGTATTCCACCAGTTCATACTTGCGGCCGTCCTTGCCGTTGGTGTCGGCCATGGCCTTGGCGTCGGAAGTTCCGGCCTGGACGCCGATCTTAAGGCCCGTGGTCAGCACCTTTTCCAGCGTCAGCTCGGAACTCTTGGGCACGATCACCACCTGTTTGATGGTCCAATAAGGTTCGCTGAAATTGATCTGGGTGGCGCGCTCTTCGGTCTTCGACAGGCCGGAGGCGATCATGTCGATCTTGTGGGCCTTGAGGCTGGCCACGATGCCGCTCCACTCCATGGGCTGATGCTTGACCTGGAAGCCCATGTCCTTGGCGATCCAGTTGATGGCGTCGACGTCGAACCCGGTGGGCTGGCCGTCGGGGCCGACATAGGCGAAGGGCGGAAAGTTGGCGTCGATGCCGTTGATGTACACCTTGTTTTTGTCCTGGGCCAGGGCCGGCACGGAAAGGGCCATCAGCAGCGCAAAGAGAACCAGCATTTTTTTGAACATCGAATCATACCTCCCATGGGGTGCGGTTGGCCGGCCGGAGGCCGGTTACAATGTCAGGCGTTAATTTTTGATTATACCAGATCAGATATCTTTTTGGCTACAGTTTGTGTAACGGCGATTTTTGCGGTACACTGAAATTCGGCCGATCATCGGCCGGTTCTCTTTGGCCCCGGCTCATGGTTCGCGCTCTTTGCCCCGAAGGGGCCATGCGCCGCCGCACCATCGTCACGGACAGGCCGCGGCGGCCGAGACGAAGGCCCGATCGCCTCCGACTTTACGTGAAGTCCGGACGCGACCAGGCCGCTCATCATCCGGAGGTGCCCCAGTGGCCAACCATCCCCCCGAACTGGACGATTTTACGGCCCGATGGCTGCCCTGGCTGGTGGCCACGTCCTTTTTCATGTCGATGCTCGACAGCACCATCCTCAACACGGCCCTGCCGGCCATGGCCCGGTCGCTGGGCGAGAACCCCCTGCGGATGCAGGCGGTGGTCATCGCCTATATGCTGACCCAGGCCATCTGCATCCCGGCCTCCGGCTGGCTGACCGACCGCTGGGGGCCGCGGCAGTTGATGAGCCTGTCCATCGGCCTGTTCACCCTGGGGTCGCTGTTGTGCGCCCTCTCCACCAGCCTGTATTTCATGATCACCGCCCGGGTCATCCAGGCGGTCGGGGGGGCGCTGATGGTGCCGGTGGGCCGGCTGGTGATCCTGCGGGTGTATCCCAAGGCTGAGTTGGTGCGGGTGCTGAGCATCATCCCAGTGCCGGGGCTGTTCGGTTCACTGATCGGCCCGGCCCTGGGCGGCGTGCTGGTGCAATACGCCAGCTGGCACTGGATTTTCCTCATCAACATTCCCGTGGGCCTGGCCGGTATCGTGATGACCCTCCGCCTCATGCCCCGTTTCGACCCGGACCGGGAGTCGCCTTTCGACCTGCCGGGTTTTTTGACCTTCGGGCTGTCGCTGGTGTTGATCACCCTGGCCATCGAAGGCCTGGGCAACCCCAGTTTCAGCCGATTGGCCTCCGTTCTTCTGGCCGTGGCCGGCTTGGCGTGTCAAATCCTGTATTGGGTGCGTTTGTCATTCCGGGAGGCCTCTCTGTTCAAGCCGTCCATTTTCAAGACCATGACCTTTCGGATGGGCCTGGCGGCCAACCTCTTCGCCCGGCTGGGTTCCGGGGCCACGCCGTTTCTGCTGCCGCTTCTGCTGCAGGTGGTACTGGGCTATTCGCCGCTCATCGCCGGCCTGATGCTCATGCCCATGGCCCTGGCCTCGGCCCTGGCCAAGCTTCTGACCCGACCCCTGGCCGACCGTTTCGATTACCGCTCCATCCTGATGATCAACACCATCTTCCAGGGGGCCCTCATCGCCAGCCTGGCCCTGGTGCCCCTGAATCTCAACCCGCTGGTCTTCTGCCTGCAGTTGGCCGCCCTGGGGGCCATCAACTCGCTGCAGTTCGCCTTCCTGAACACCTATACTCTGATGGACCTGCCGTATCAGGACTCCGGCAGCGGCAATGCCCTGATGTCGGTGGTGATGCTTTTGTCCATGAGCCTGGCGGTGGGCCTGTCGGCCGCCATTTTGAACATTTTCCAGGGCGGGAACTCGGTCGACCCGAGTTCCGACCCGGCGCTGGTGCTAAAAGCTTTCCATTACACCTTTCTGCTGGTGGGCGGCAGTTCCATTTTTTCGGCCGTGCTGTTTTTCTTCGGCCCGAAAAAGTAGAGACCGACCGGGGGCCGGGCCGCCCGGCCGCCGGTCACATGTCGTGTTCCTTGAGCTTGCGGTAGAGGGTGGCCACGCCGATGCCCAGGGACTTGGCCGCCTTGGCCTTGCCTTTGCTGTCCTGGCCGTAAATGACCAGGGCCCGTTCGATGGCCCGGCGCTCCAGCATGGACAGGGGCTCCACCAGCCCGGCCCCGGCGGCCTCCTCCAGCTTCAGGGACGGCCGGCGGGCTTTGGCGGCTGTGATTTTGGCCGGCAGATATTCCGGCCCCAGATAGCCGTGGTCAGGCATCATGTTGACCGCGTATTCAATGACGTTTTCCAGTTCCCGAACGTTCCCCGGCCAGTCATAGGCCGCCAGGACCGACAGGGCCGCCTCCCCCACCGCCCCGACCTCTTTGCCGAAACGTCGGGCGTATTTGGCCAGGAAGTGGCTGGTCAGGGACGGGAGGTCCTCCAGCCGCTCCCGCAGCGGGGGCAGTTCCAGGGGGATGACGTTCAGGCGGTAAAACAGGTCTTCCCGGAACATGTTCTGTTCGATGCTTTTCTGGAGATCGGCGTTGGTGGCGGCGATGACCCGCACGTCGATGTCCAGAAGCACGTTGGAGCCCAGGCGGGTCAACTGCCGCTCCTGGAGCACCCTGAGGAGCTTCACCTGGAGATACAGCGGCAGGGTGCCGATTTCATCGAGAAAGATCACCCCGTGGTTGGCCAGTTCGAATTTTCCGATGCGGCCCTTGGGGTTGGCCCCGGAAAAGGCCCCCCGGGCGTAGCCGAACAATTCGCTCTCCAAAAGGGTTTCCGGAATGGCCCCGCAGTTGAGGCCGATGAAGGGCTTGTCGCGGCGGGCGCTTTCAGCGTGGATGGCCCGGGCCACCATTTCCTTGCCGGTGCCGCTCTCCCCGGTGATGAGCACGGTGGAGGTGGAACCGGCCACCTGTTTGATCTGGCTTTTCAACCTCTTCATGCGCTCGGAAGAGCCCACCAGGGTGTCCAGTCCCGGCCCGCCGCTGTCGGAGGTGAAGCCGGAAATCTGGTCCTTGAAGCGGCTGAGGGTGTTGAACACCAATATGGAGGAGAAGTCGGGATCCAGGGCCCCCAGGATATGGCGCTGCCCCACCACCAGGGAGCGGCGGCCGCCGACGGTGACCACGAACTCGTCGAATTCGGAAAAGTGGTCGCCGGTGGTGTGGGCCTCCAGATCGGCCGCCGAGTCATCCGAAGCCAACCCCAGTTCGGTCCGGGCCCGGATGTTGATGTGGGACGGACGCCCGAGGTTGTCGAAAACGATGATGCCCCGGTCGTTCATATCCAGCACCTGGAGCATGACTTCGTTGAAATGGCGGGCTTTTTTCAACCGCGCCTGGTCGTTCAGCCGCGAGCCGATGAGGGCCGCGATCTGCTCGACGAAATAGCTGTAGGTTTCGATGTTGGCCAGGACGTGGCTCCGGTCCTCCTCGGTGAAGCAGACCAGGCCCAGAATGCCCACTGTCTGCCCCTCGCTTTTGATCGGCGCACAAAAGGTAAGTTTTTCAGGGCAGTTATCCAGACTTGGACACCCCTGGCACAGCTTGTTCAGGCCTGAATCGGTCAGGAAGACCGGCTCCCCGGTCTCCAGAACATGGCGGTAGATCTGGCTCGCCGAAGCGATGCTCTGTCCGACGGCGTCGGCGTAAATGCCGCTGCCGGCGATTCGTTGAAGATTTTCGTCGACCACTTCCACATCGATGCCGGTCACCCGGGCCACCACCGAAACGCATCGGGTCACATAGGGCGCAATGGAAAAAAGCATCTCATCCCTCCCGCCCCTCCATCAACGGGGCCGGCGCCGGAGTTACGATCGGCCTCTCTCCGCCCGAGACCCGGGCCGTGAGACAAGGCAAGCTTCAACGCCCACGGAGTCGGAACGCTTTCGCGGCCGAACGGCGACGACCGGGCCCGGGGGGAACCCCGGCCCGACTCCCTCAAATCCGAGACGATTGACTATTATTAACACATTGAGCGCGGTCTTGAAAGCCCCTGGCGGCCCGGGACCGCAATTAAGCATTATTGCCGATTATCGCTGGCCCCCGAAGCCGAAGTATGATACAATGACGCGTTCAGTAGGGACCCCGGATTGATACGGTCGGGGCGGCCACCGGTCGAGCACGGCCCCCCCCCTCGACACCCATTTTGCCGGTTTTGACCATATAACCGCTTCAGACCCCAAAAAGCGGTTATCCCCTGTTTCGGCGCCGCGGTTCAGCCGGTCCTTTCCAAACCAAAGGGCCGGGCCGCCGAAATATCCTGAATGAAAGCTGAACCAGGGGGCCCTTGACGCGCATTTGCTTGCCGTCCGGTCCCAAAGGGGTCCGAATCGTTTCGTCGGCCACCGTCCCGCCTCCCTTTTCGGAGCGCGGTGAAGATATTCGGATTTTCATGACCAACCGAGAAAACGAAGCCCCGAAAGGGCAATGGGACGCCGCCGCCTCCTCCTGGGCCGACGGCGGCCACGATGAAGTCCCGATCGCCGCCGGCCGCACCCCCGGTCCCCGCCGGGTTCTGGGCGGCGCCGGCCCGGCCTGGTTGACCTATGGGCTGGTGGCTCTCGCCCTGGCCGGTCTGGGCGGGGTGTTGTGGTATTTTTTGGCCCCGGAATCCATGGCCCGGCTGTACGGGCGGTGGCAGAACCGGCCGCTGGCGATCAAGAGCCTGGCCGTGACCATCGACCGGCAGACGGTGGAACTCCCCCCCAACGGAACCGTCGAGATTCACCCCGGGCAGCGGCTGGCCGTGGCCGGGCTGGACACCAACCGCTGGCTCAACTAAGACCTGCGCCTCAACTGCCCGGATTTCGACATGGCCGCGGTCACCGAAGGGGCCGGGGCCACCCCCCGGGAGCTCCTGCCGGGCGAAAAATTCGACCAGCCCCGGGAACTGCGGATCGAAGTCCTGGAAGACGGGCGGGTCCTGGCGGTTTTCAAGATCCTGACCCGCTTCACCGTTCTGGATTACGCCACCCGGGGGGACGCGGCCGACGACCCGGCGACCCGGGTCGACAACTATCAGCGGGCCCTGGAGCTGGACCCTTCCTCGGTGATGCTGCGCGACAAGCTGATCGACGCCCTGATCGAGGCCGACCGCAAAGACCGGGCCGCCGAAATTTATGAGGGGGAACTGGCCCGGCTCGGCCCGGACGAAGACCTCTTGACCCGTCTTTTGGAACTGTATACCGACCTGGCGTTGGCCCCCAAGCGGGTGGAGGTTTTAAACCGCCTCATTCAACTGGCTGAAAGCCAAAAACGGCCGACCCTCCCCTTCCAGCGCCAGCTGGCCGAAGTCTACAAGGACAGCGGCCGGCCGAACCAGGCCGCGGAAATGTATGAGCGTCTGGTCGAAGACGCGCCGCCGGAACAGGCCGCCGCATACCTGGGCGAACTGGTGGGCCTCTATCGCGACAGCGGCCGGAACGACCGGGAAATCGCCACCCTCAAACGCCTGGTGGAAGTCTGCCCGCCGGAACAGGTCACGGGCATCTGGGCGGAAATCGTGGCCCTGTATGACCGCTCCGGCGATGAAAACGGCCGCCTGGACGCCTGGCGGGCCCTGGCCGAAGCCCTCCCCGAGGGCCAGAGCAAGATCGACGCCTACAAGATGCTCGCCTATCTCCTGGCCGGGGCCAAAAAATACGACGAGGCCCGGGCGGCCTATCAGACCGCCCTGAAGATGGCTCCCCGCGACCTCAACATCGTCCTGAACCTGGCCGGCCTGGCCTCGGCCGCCGGCGACCGGCCGGCCTACCGGGCCAACCTGGCCCGGGCTGTGGAACTGGCCCCGGACAACCTCGAATACCGCCAGACCCTGGCCGCGGCCCTGGCCGCGGACGGCCAGAACGACAAAGCCAAGGCCCAGTACCTGGAAATACTGGCCCTCCGGCCTGAAGACCGGGAGATCCGGGTGACGCTGATCGCCCTTCTGGAAAAGATGGGGGACAAAAACGGCCTGATCAACCAATATGAGGAGCTCGGCCGACGCTTTGCCGACCACCCCGAAAACAAGGTCATCGCCTATAATCTCGGGGTGCTGCGGTTTGAAAAGAAGCAGTGGGCGGAAGCCGCGGAGGCCTTCAAAAAGGCGGTGGAGATCGATTCCGCCGACCGGGAGGCCCGGGACTATCTGCTGGCGGCTTACCAGCGCCAGGGCCGGACCAAGGAAATGCTGGCCGAGGCCCTGGAACTCTATCGCCTGGATCCTTCCAAGACCCTCTACCTGACCCTGATGCTCAACACCTACGAAAACGCCAAGGACTGGGAGAACTTCGCCCGGGTCGCCCGGGAAGCCACCCGGCTGGAGCCTGAAAACCCGGCCGGCTGGAAGCTTCTGGCCAAGGCCCAGACGCGGCAGAACAAAAAAGAAGAGGCGGCCAAAAGCCTTTGGAAAGCCGCCGAGACCACCAAAGACAAAAAAGTCGAAGCCTGGCTGGAAACGGCGTCCGCCTTCGCGGCCCTGGGCAAGACTGACGAAACCCGCCAGGCCTATCGGAAGGTGCTGGACCTGGACCCCAAAAACGAGCGGGCCGCCAAGGCCATCTCGGAACTGGACCAGAAAAAATCCAAGAAGAACAGTTAGGATCCCCGGCATGGAACTCCTGTTGGATCTCATTAATCGCGGGGGCTGGGTCATGTACCCGCTCCTTCTGTGCAGCCTGGCCGGCCTGGCCCTGGTCGTGGAACGCCTGTGGGCCCTGCGGCGCACCCGGATCATCCCCCGTTCTTTTCTGGTTTCGGTGAGCGGCCTGTTGGACAAGCGTCGCTATGACGAGGTCGCCTTTCTCAGCCAGGAAGGCGACAACGCCGCCGCGCGGCTGGTGAACCAGGCCCTGAAGCTGGCCGGGCGCCGCCGGCCCCTGTTCAAGGACGGCATGGAGGAAGCGGGCCGCCGCGAAGCCGGCGAGCTGAACGCCCGACTGGGCGCCCTGCACCTGGTGGCTTCCATCTCCCCGCTCCTGGGGCTTCTGGGCACGGTGTCGGGCATGATCAACGCCTTTAACGGCATCGCCGCCCAGGGCGTCGGCAATCCCGGTTTACTGGCCGGCGGCATCTCCGAGGCTCTCCTGACCACCGCCGCCGGGCTGTGCATAGCCATCCCGGCCCTGGTGGCCCACCGGGCCCTGGCCAGCCGGGCCGAAAGCCTGACGGGCGAACTGGAAGACCTGTCCGCCGATCTTCTGGAGGCCCTGGCCGCCCCCGAGGCCGGCTGATGAATTTCCGCAAAAATACCCGGCTTCATTCGCCGGATATCAATCTGACGCCCCTGGTGGACGTGGTGCTGCAACTGGTGCTGTTTTTCATGGTCACGGCCCAGTTCTCGATATTGCCGGGCCTGAAGCTGGTGCTGCCGGGCATCAAGTCCGAAGCCCGGGTTCAGGTGCAGCCCACCGAAAGGCTGGAAATAGCCCTCACCGCCGACGGCGACCTGTATTTTGAAGACCAGCCCACCACCCTGGAGAACCTGGCCCACCATCTGGAAAGCACCGGCGCCGACGGCGGCGAGGTGGTGGTGGTCGTCTCGGCCGACCAGTCCGTTCCCTACGGACGGATCATGAAAATCATGGATACCCTGCGCCTGGAAGGCTTCAGCCGGGTGGTGTTCGCCGCCCGGACCGAGACGGCGGACGCGGAAACCGGCCCGGGCCCCGACCATAGCCCCGCCCGACCGACTTCGGTCGGCCAGACCCCCGGAGGCCGGTCATGAAAGAGTTTAAAGACCGCTTCACCCCACCTTCCGCTTCGGGCGACGAAGATCCGGAAGGGTTCCGGCCGGTTCAGGCCCTTTTGACCGCCGGCCGGTTCCTCAAGCGCCGCTTCGGGATCCTGGCGGTGGGGCTGGTGCTCCTGGCCACGCTGGTGTATCTGGTGATCTCGGCCGACGGCTTTTTCAAAAGCGGCGAACTGGAACGGGAAATTCAAAAACTTAAGGCCGAGATCGAAGCCCTGGAGGATGAAAACCGCGTTCTGCGCCAAAAAGAGGAACGGTCGAAGACCGATCCGGCCTATATCGAAGACGAGGCCCGCAAGAAACTGGGGCTGGTTCGCCCCGGGGAAACCGTTTATCGCCTGTCGGAGGAGCCGGACCTCAGCGAGGACCGCCCCAACGAGCCGCCGCCCCTGCCTTAGAACAAGTTCGTAGACACGTTCTCAAGCCCCCGAACCGTTTCACAGTCAAGCGAATACCGCCCCGAAACCCGCCGGGCCCCCAATGAGCCGGGACGCCGGTTCAATCGCTTTATCCAAGAGTATTTATCCGCCGGCCGCGGCCGGCTCACTTGCATAACAGGAGACATCAATGTATTCAACCAGCGATTTCAGAAGAGGCCTCAAGGTTCAGTTCAAAGGCGAACCCTGGATCATCGTCGATTTTCAGCATGTCAAACCCGGCAAAGGCGGGGCCTTCGTCCGCACCAAGATGAAGAATCTGGTCAGCGGCCGGGTGCTGGAGGAAACCTTCCGCTCCGGCGAAAAACTGGAACGGCCGGACCTGGAAGAAAAGAACGTGCAGTATCTTTACTTTGACGCCAAAGACGGCTACGTCTTCATGGACGAGGAGACCTACGAGCAGATCCACCTGTCCGAGGAACAGACCGGCGACAGCCGCTTTTACCTCCTGGAGAACATGCACCTGATGATCAACCTCTACCAGGGCCGGCCCATCGGGCTGGATTTCCCGACCACGGTCAACCTGGAAGTCATCAAGAGCGACCCCGGGGTCAAGGGCGACACGGCCACCGGGGCCACCAAGCCGGCCACCCTCTCCACCGGCCTGGTGGTGCAGGTGCCGCTGTTCATCAACGAAGGCGACCTCCTGAAGATCGACACCCGCACCGGCGAATACCTGGAACGCGCCAAATAATACCGCCTTTCCCTTCAGGGCCGGGTCCGTCCCGGCCCTGATTCTTTGCGGGGAGCCCCATGCCGCTGATCGTCGTCGCCGCCCTGTTGGGCCTCATCCAGGGTCTGGGCGAATTTCTGCCCATCTCCTCCTCCGGACACCTCATGCTGGCCCAGGCCGTCTTCGGGCTGGATGAACCGGAGGTGGCCTTTGACGTGGTGCTGCACCTGGGCACCCTCGCCGCCGTTTTCATCTTCTACCGGGAGATCATCCTGCGCCTGATACTGGAACTGCGCTTCCTGCCCGGCGCCCTGGTCAGCCCGGCCCGGATGCGGGAACTGTACCGCGAGCGCCCCGACTTCCGCTTCGGCCTCCTGATCCTCGTCGGGAGCATTCCCACCGGGCTGATCGGCCTGTCCATGAAGCACGTCTTCGAAACCTATTTCACGTCGGTTTTCAGCGTGGGGGTGGCCCTCATCTGCACGGGGTGCCTCCTGCGGCTGGTGGGCCGGCGGAGCCGCGAAGGGCGGGAAGGGGCCGAGATGACCCTCCGCGACGCCCTTTTCATCGGATTCATCCAGGGGCTGGCCATCATTCCCGGCCTGTCCCGCAGCGGCTTCACCATCTGCGCCGGGCTCCTGGCCGGCCTCTCCCGGGTGACCGCGGCCCGCTATTCTTTCCTCCTGTCCGTTCCGGCCATTTTAGGGGCCACCCTCCTGGAACTGCGGGGAGACCTCGGCAGCCGCTTCACCACCTCGGATTTCCTGGCCGGCTTCGCCGTGGCCGCCGTCACCGGCTACCTGGCCCTGTCGCTCCTGATCCGCCTTCTGCGGCAGGACAATTTCTCCGTCTTTTCCTGGTGGTGCTGGGGGGTGGGCCTGTTCGCCGTCGGCTGGGCCCTCTGGCCGCATTGATTCACCTTGCCGAGCGAAAAACCGCCCCGGCCCGGAAGATGTTTTCATCCGGGCCGGGGCGGTTTTTGCCGGCCGGCAATCGCGACGTTTATCCTTCCCGGCGCCCGGCCCGCAAAAATCCGAGAATGTCGCCGGCCACTTCTTCGTCCATATGGTCCTCCCAGTGGACGTTGTGGCCGTGGCCGGGCTTGGGCTGATAGAGGATATACGTCGAGCCGAGACGACGGATCAGCTCCAGCTGTTCGTCGAGGGTGAAAAACGTATCCCCGGCGCCGTAAATGATCTGCACCGGCACCGTGATTTCCGCCAGGCGGTCGGGATCGTTGGCGATGCCGTTGAAGGCGTTGACCCAGGCATACAGCGGCATCCGGCGGGCGTGTTCATAGGTCTTCTCCACGAAGGCCGGATCGTGGTTGGAGGAACCGGTCCAGTCCCGCAGGAAAGCCTCCGGCAGTTCGGTCAGGTGATTGATTCCGGGGAAATCGCCGTCGCCCTCCAGGGCCCAGGTCAGGGCCTGATTCCCGGCCACCCGGCCGGAGGAGGCGATCAGGGTCAGCGAGACGACCAGGTCAGGCCGCCGGACGGCCAGGGCCTGGGCGATGAGGCTGCCCAGGGAGTGCCCGACCACGTGGGCGTTCCGCAATCCAAGCCGTTCCATCAGGGCCTCGAGGTCCGCCGCGTGATGGGCAACGGTGTAGGGCCCCGCTTTCGGTTTATCGGTGTGCCCGTGGCCCCGCAGTTCCGGCACCACGGCCCGGTGCCCGGCGGCGGCCAGGCGTGGGGCCACCTGGGAAAAGGACAGGTAGCTGTCGGTGACCCCGTGAATCAGCAGGATCGGCGGCCCGTCGGCCGGGCCGAATTCGATATGGGCCATGCAGAGGCCGGTCGGGAGATCGGTGAAGCTGAAATCCGGGTCATAATCGACGGGCATGGCTCTTTTCTCCTTTGCGGAAAAAAAATTGCCGGTCAAACACTCCGAGGAACGTTTGCCCGGCGAGGGTGGTTTCACCGGCGGCCGCGATCAACCGCCGAGGGGGTGGGCGTCCCGGGGGTTGAAATCCAGGCCGACGGTATCGGCCTGACCGCCGAAAACCGACGGCAAGGGCGGCAGGGGATTGGATTTGCCGATGGCCCGCTCAGCGGACAGATCGAAAAATTCATCACCACTGGCGTTCTCAAGGCGGAATCCGGAAATCCGGCCGTCAGGCTCGATGACGATGACATATCGGGCCCGCAGATTCATCGCCGCCCCGGGCGGGAGAACCCAGTTGGAGATGATGATGTCGCGGACCCGGCTGTAATACGCGGCTTTGAGCGGATCGGTGGACTGCTCGCCGGCCAGGCCGCCGGCAGCGCCCGGGCCCAGCTTCGTGGCGATGCCCGCCACCTGGGCTTCGATGGCCTGATCAAGTTCCCTGGCCGCGACCTGATCTTCCATCGTCTTCAGTTTTTGGCCTATGGCGGCGTCAATGTCGGCCGCGGGCTCCGGCTTGGGCTTGTCTTCCGCCACCGGGGGCGGGGTCACCGGGGGAGCCGTGGACGGGGTCCTTGCGATCGTTGAGACGCCCTCAGAGCCCGTGGGGCCGATGAGGATGACGTCCCGGGGCGGCGGGGGCACCGTCACCTCCCGGGCGGGATCCCTGGAGGGCTTCACCCGGGTGGCCTCCTCCCGAACCGGCGGCGTCCTGGTCACGGGCGCGACCGACGGCGTGGAGCCCCCATCTTGAAACTGAATGGTGATGTATTCATCCATCTTGGCCGGGGGGGGCAAGACCAGGTGCGGGAAGACGAACAGAAACAGCCAGGCCGCCACCGCGTGAAAACCGATGGACAGGCCCACGGCGAGGCTCAGGCGATTTTCCCGGGCGTCGCCCCGGCGTTCGTAGGGACTGATGATACGGGCCATGGCGGCCATTGGCGAACCTCCACCCGGGCTGGCGCCCGGCGGCTCTACGGCCATTCCCCGGGAGAGGCCGGGGAGCGGAAATAGGTCGTTATTTCACAAAATCCGCCCAATCAGAACAAACCCGCTTTATAATATACCACAAACCGCCCCCACAAACAACTCTGTTTTATATAGCAATATAGCCATGTTGGCCTGAGCCTCCGATACCATTTCTCTGCGGGACGGCAGCATCGGTAGTCGCACGGTGGGGCGGCCCGGTAAAACTTCTCCGGGCGTCCGCTGCCCAACCACGTCGCCGGTGAGGGCCGAGGCGTTCGATATTTCACATCGGCGACGCGGTCGGGGCCCACGCGGCCGCCCTCCTAAGTATTACGGGGCCGCCCCACCTGGCTGATTTGGCCGACGAAGCAAAAACAATCCTGATGGAAAATTGGTATTAGAAACCAGGGCAACGGCTATCGCCACCGTCAAACTGAGGCTTCAAAAAGCGGGGGGCTTTGCCAACCGTTGGGAGCGCCAGCCTCCCAACCCCAGGTCGAGGGACCCGGCCCCGCCAACCAGTCCGAAACCGGCCGTCCCCGGCCGGTTTCGGCTTCTTTCAAGCTTATCAGCTTGAATCTCAGTTTATCGCAAAGCATTGCGATTTGGGGTGCAGGGGGCGAGCCCCCTGCCGGGGGTTTGGGGGCGGCGCCCCCAAGGCTGAAAAGCCCCTCACCTTT
>JAVBLB010000058.1:0-3420 GCA_031553735.1 Candidatus Adiutrix sp. | reverse complement strand
ACCGGGGCGGCCCGTAAGCAGCGCCACAACTCGCGATCTTTGCCCTGGCGGGCAATCTCACCCTATCGCCCGGTAGGGCGATTACCGGCTCAAACAAGTGGCGCTGCGGCGGCGGTTTGGGGGGCGGTGGCCTGGGTTAGCGGATCTGGCGGCGTGCTACGCCACTATCATTGAGGACCGGCGGGAAAGGCCACCCTGTATTCACTCGGTCGGGCCTGATTTTTCTTGTCTGTGAATTAAGCCTGGGAATGTGGGCCGGAAATACGTACTGCCAACTCTCCTTCAAGATGGCGTTATTGGCGTTCGCACGGCGGGGGGGGGGCGGGGAAAAATATCGGGTGGGGGGCGGCCCAGCCCCCCCGCCGCGCCGGCGCCCCTCGAGCGAAAAAAACACCGGCGGCGCGGCCGGGGCCCACGCGGCCGCCCTCCGAAGTATTACCGGCCCGCCCCGCCTGACTGATCTGACCGACGAAAAAAAAGCAGTCCTGATGGAGACTCGGTATAACTCTCCAAAGGGCGCTTCAGCGCCCGCCCGCCCCTGCAAACGACCCCGATGGTCCCGGCCTCCCAGACGTTGCGGCCTCGGCCAACCAGCGAAGCGGGTGCGGACCAGATGCGATAGCATCTGGGGGTCCAGGGCTATGCCCTGGTCAGCCCTGGTCGTCGGTTTTGAGGACGGCGACGAAGGCGCTTTGGGGGACTTCGATCTGGCCGACCATTTTCATGCGTTTTTTGCCCTTCTTTTGTTTTTCGAGGAGCTTGCGCTTACGGGAGATGTCGCCGCCGTAACACTTGGCGGTGACGTCCTTGCGGAAGGCGCTGATGGTGGTGCGGGCGATGATCTGGCCGCCGATGGCGCCCTGGATGGCGATTTTGAACTGCTGACGGGGCAGTTCGTCTTTCAGGCGTTCGCACATGTTCAGGGCCCGCTCCCGGGCCCGGTCCCGGTGGACGATGACCGACAGGGCGTCGACCTTGTCGCCGTTCAAGAGGATATCCACCTTGACCAACTCGTTGGGCCGGTAATCCAGCATCTCGTAATCGAAGCTGCCGTAACCCTGGGTGACGCTCTTGAGCCGGTCGTAGAAGTCGTAGATGACTTCGGCCAGGGGCAGTTCGAAGGTGATCTCCACCCGGCCGGGGGTGGGGTAGTTCATCTGGGAGTTCTCGCCCCGCCGGTCCAGGCCCAGCTTCATGATGGCCCCGATGTAGCGCTCCGGAGCCATGATGGAGGCCCGGATGTAGGGCTCGAAGGACTTGTCGATGTTGGTCGGATCGGGGTAGTCCTGCGGGTTGTCGATGACTATTTCGGCGCCGTCTTTCAACTGGAAGCGATAGCGCACCGAGGGCGCGGTCATGATGATGGACTGGTCGAATTCCCGCTCCAGCCGTTCCTGGACGATTTCCAGGTGCAGCAGCCCCAGGAAGCCGCAGCGGAAGCCCAGGCCCAGGGCGGCCGAGCTGTCTTTCTGATAGACCAGGGCCGCGTCGTTGAGCTTGTATTTCTCCAGCGCTTCGACCAGGGCCGGGAAGTCGTCGGAGGCCACCGGGTAGATGGAGGAAAAAACCACCGGCAGCACTTCCTTGAAGCCGGACAGGCGCTCGGTCGCCGGGCGGTCGGCCAGGGTGACGGTATCGCCGATGGCCACGTCGGAAACGGTCTTCAGGCCGGCGATGATGTAACCGACCATGCCGGCGGTCAATTCCTTGGCCGGTTCGCGGTTCAGGCGGAACAGGCCCACTTCCTCCACCCGGTGCTGGGCCGCGTTGGACATCAAAAGGATGGTGTCGCCGGCGGCCAGGCGGCCGTCGATGACCCGCACGGCCACCACCGTGCCCCGGAAGGGGTCGTAGTGGGCGTCGAAGATCAGGGCCTTGAGGGGCGCGGCCGGGTCGCCCTTGGGCGGGGGGATGCGGTCGATGACCGCGGCGAAGACGTCGGGGAGGCCCTGGCCGGTCTTGGCCGAGCAGAGCACGGCTTCGTCGGGGTCCAGGCCCAGGTCGCGGTCGATCTGTTCCCGGGCCGAGTCGATGTCGGCGGCCGGGAGGTCGATCTTGTTGATGACCGGAATGATGACCAGGTCGTGTTCCATGGCCGCGTAAAGATTGGCCAGGGTCTGGGCTTCCACGCCCTGGGCCGCGTCGACCAGCAGGAGAACGCCCTCGCAGGAGGCCAGCGCCCGGGAGACTTCATAGGAAAAATCCACGTGGCCGGGAGTGTCGATGAGGTTGAATTCGTATTTGCGGCCGTCCGGGCCGGTGACGGGCAGGGTCACGGCGCTGGATTTGATGGTGATGCCCCGTTCGCGCTCCAGGTCCATGCTGTCGAGGATCTGGCTGCGGAACTGGCGGTCTTCCACCAGGCCGGCCTCCTGGATGAGTCGGTCGGCCAGGGTGGATTTGCCGTGGTCGATGTGAGCCACGATGGAGAAGTTTCTGATATTGTTCATCAAGAATAAAGCCTCGAAGTATTAGGTGTGGCCGGTTGTCGAAACTGGACCATCGCATAGTATACCTGATGAAATGGTTTTAGGCAAGAAATAGACTGGATGTGAGCGGGCCTCGTGGTCCGTCATGGCCTAGAGATGGCTGCTCCAAAGTGCATCGACCCCCGAATGGCCATGTGGCGACGAATAGGGTCTTGTTGGCGAAAAAGACCGCGCCCCGATTCTTCGATGGAACCGGGGCGCGGTGGTTGGGGGTCAGGTGTGGGCCGGGCCGGGGGTCTCGGGGGGCGGGCCCTCCGATTTTTTCCCGGTCCGGGTATACAGTTCCACGCCCCGCATCTGGTGGAACTTCTCCCGCATTTTCTGGAACATGGCGTAGACCAGGGGAATGACCACGATGCCCAAAACCGAAGCGCTGAGCATGCCGCCGAAGACGGACACCGAGACGTTCTGGCGGCTCATGGCTCCGGGACCGGTGGCCACGATGAGCGGCAAGAGGCCGGCCAGGAAAGCGATGGAGGTCATCATGACCGCCCGGAACCGCAGGCGCGCCCCCTCGGCGGCGGCCTCCTTGATGGTCCGGCCCTTCTCCCTGGCCTCCTTGGCGAACTCGACGATCAGGATGGCGTTTTTCGCGGCCAGGGCGATGAGGGTCACCAGGCCGATCTGCACGTAGATGCCGACGGACTGGCCGGATATCTTCACCGCCAGCATGGCCCCGTACAGGGCCGCCGAGATCGAAAGGATGACCCCGATGGGGATGGTCCAGCTTTCATACAGGGCCACCAGGAAGAGATAGGCGAAGAGGATGGACAGGGCGAAGAGATAGACCGTCTGCCCGGCCGATTCTTTCTCCTGAAGGGTGCCGCCGGTCCATTCGAAGCCGTAGCCCGTGGGCAGGTGGGTCGAGAGCCCCCCCCAACACCGAAATGGCAGCCCCGCACCCCCGCCCCGCCAGGGGGCGGCCCGGGAT
>JAVBLB010000175.1:0-6819 GCA_031553735.1 Candidatus Adiutrix sp. | reverse complement strand
GGCCGGTAATACTTCGGAGGGCGGCCGCGTGGGCCCCGAACGCGTCGCCGACGCGCAACGACGTCCACCAAGACCGCCGCCGGCGACGCGGTTGGGCAGCGGGCGCCCGGAGAAGTATTACCGGCCCCGGAGCCCGTACGGCCGCCAACCATCCGCCTGGCCATGCCCGGAACCGACACGAGTCTGAAAATGCCCGACCCCAAACCGTTCGATTTCGCTCCCTATCTCAAGCTGGTCAAAGGCGTCCAGCCCCTGTCGCTGGAAGGCCGGGTCACCAAGGTGGTGGGCCTGGTCATTGAAGGCGACGGCCCGGCCGCCTCGGTGGGAGAAGTCTGCCGCATCTATCCGGTGGACGGGCGCCCGCCCATCGAAGCGGAGGTGGTGGGTTTCCGCGAGGGGGCCATTCAGTTGATGCCGGTGGGCGAAATGGCCGGGCTGACCCCCGGCAGCCGCATCGTCTCCACCGGCGGCCAGGCCACGGTGGGGGTCGGCCCCGAGCTTCTGGGCCGGGTGGTGAACGGCCTGGGCCACGTCATCGACGGCAAGGGCCCGGTCAACATCACCGGCCGCTACCCGGTCCACGCCCGCCCCGGCAACCCCATGGACCGGGGGCGCATCACCGAGGCCATGGACGTGGGGGTCAAGGCCATCAACGCGCTCCTTACCATCGGCCAGGGCCAGCGGGTGGGCATCTTCGCCGGCTCGGGGGTGGGCAAAAGCACGCTCCTGGGCATGATCGCCCGGCACATGCGGGCCGACGTCAACGTCATCGCCCTGATCGGCGAGCGCGGCCGCGAGGTTATGGAATTCATCGACAAAGACCTGGGCCCCGAGGGGATGGCCCGCAGCGTGGTGGTGGCGGCCACCTCCGAGCAGCCGGCCCTGGTGCGCATGCGCGGGGCCTATGTGGGCACGGCCATCGCCGAATATTTCCGCGACCAGGGCAAGAACGTCATCCTGATGATGGATTCGGCCACCCGCTACGCCTACGCCGCCCGGGAGGTGGGTCTGTCCATCGGCGAGCCGGCCACCACCCGGGGCTACACCCCTTCGGTCTTCGCCCAGTTGCCGGGGCTTTTGGAGCGGGCCGGGCGCTGGCCCCACGGCAGCATCACCGGCCTGTACAGCGTGCTGGTGGACGGCGACGACATGAACGAGCCGGTGGCCGACTCCATGCGCTCCATCCTGGACGGCCACATCGTCTTGCGGCGGGAGCTGGCCGCCAAGAACCACTACCCGGCCATCGACGTCCTGTCGAGCATCAGCCGCCTGATGACCGACCTGGCCGACCGCGAGCAACTGGCCGCCGCCGGCCGTTTCAAGGACGCCCTGGCCACCTATCAACGCAACGAGGACATGATCAACCTCGGGGCCTACCAGCGCGGCGCCAACCCGGAGATCGACCGGGCCATCGAGTATTACCCCAAATTCATGAATTTTCTCAAGCAGCCCTTCGACCAGCCGGTGCCCCTGGCCCTGGCCCGGGATCAGCTCCTGCGGCTGACCCCCTCCTGAGCCGCCGGCGGACGCCATGCGGCCCGACCAGGTATACCAGTTGCGCGACCGGACCATCCTGGGCGTCAACCCGCCGGTCTTCGATTTCGCCTGGTTCGACCTCTGGGCCAAACCGTTGGGGTTGTTGAACCTCCTGGGGTTTCTGCGCGACCGGGGCAACCGGGTTTCGCTGGTGGACTGTCTTCACGAAGGCCGGACCCGGCCCCTGAGCCACGGGCGCTGGAAAGTCCGCCGGGAGCCCGCCCCCAAGCCCGAGCCGCTCCAAAGCATCCCCCGCCGGTACCACCGCTTCGGCCTGTCGGCGGAGGATTTTCGGGCCCGCGTGGCGGCCGGGCCGGCCCCGGATCTCATCCTGGTCACCTCCATCATGACCTACTGGTATCCGGGGGTTTTCGAAACCATCGGCATCCTGCGGGAAGTATTTCCCCGAACGCCCATCGGGCTGGGGGGGATCTACGCCACTCTCTGCCCGGAACACGCCCGGAAAAGCGGCGCGGATTTTCCGCTGACCAGGCCGTCCGCCCCCCGGCCGGCCGCAACGCCCCTCGACCTCTATGACCAGCCGACCTATGCGGTTCTGGCCACGTCCTACGGCTGCCCCCGGCGCTGCGACTACTGCGCTTCTTCGCTTCTCGAACCCCGTTTCCAGCCCCGGCCGCTTGCGGAAATCCTCCGCGACCTCGACCAGCAGATGGCCCTGGGTTCGATATCCGACCTGGCCTTTTTCGACGACGCCCTTTTGTGGGACCGGGAAAACCGGCTCTATCCCCTGGCCGATCACCTTGAAACGCGCTATCCCGCCCTGCGCCTCCACACCCCCAACGGCCTGTCCGTGGCCCAGATCGACGAGCGTTGCGCCGAGAGCCTCCGCCGGGCCGGCTTCAAAACCCTGCGCCTCAGCCTGGAGGGCCTCGACGAACGCACCACGGCCGCCGGCGCCGGCAAGGCCGATCGGCAGAGCTACGGCCGGGCCGTGGCCAGCCTGTTGCGGGCCGGCTATCGGCCGGAAGACCTGGAGACCTACCTTCTGGTCGGCCTGCCCGGCCAGTCGGTCGCCGAAGTCGAGCGGGCCATCGGCCACGTTCGGTCGCTCGGCGGCCGCCCCAAGCTGTGCGAATTTTCGCCCATCCCCGGCACCCGGCTGTATGCCGAGGCCGCGCGCGCCCACCCGGTCCTGGCCGCCGAGCCCCTGTGGCACAACAACACTCTCTACGCCCCCCACCTCGCGGGCCATCCGTCGCCGGAAGAACTCCAGCGGCTGAAGAATATGTGCCGCTCCGAATATTGACCCGCCGACTAAACGTATTCGGAGTGATTTGGTCAAAGCCCCAAACCACAAGACCTTGGTCGTCCGAGAAGGAATATGTTTAGCCGCCGAAGCTATAAATAGAAAAGCGCTCCAGGCGGCCAGCGCCGGCCACGAGACAGGGGACGCATTTCAGGTTGGCCTCAACCGAGCTGAATCGATTTTTGAAAGCTCTGCAGAATAAAGCGCCGCCGCAAATCCGGTCATGACGGATTGCGGCGGCGTGTTCTCTTCCGGACGAGGTGTTCGGAAAATTACTCGAAGGGTCGCATCTCGGTCTGCGCTTTCACCAGATCTCTGATGTCCACCAAAAGATAGATCACGCCGAAGCAGATGATCAAATAAACAAAACCGATGACGATGGTGAGAAGGCCGGCGAAAACGCCTTTCAGCCCGCCCGTGGCCATGGTTATCAGGCCGAAAATGGCCACCATCACGGCGCAGATGACAAAGAGGATGTCCAAGAAAGCGGAAAACTGTTTCACAACAAAATTTTTAATCATACCTAAACCCTTTCCTTATAGGAATACATTTCGCCTCTCCGGCGATGACCAGTCGAAATATTGTTTGATTTTAGTGATTTTATCGGCAAATAGCAAGAAAAAGGACGGTAATTGTATTTCGCCGCAACCTGGGCCGGCGCATCCGGAGGCGAGCCTTGACGATTTTCGTCGCATAACGTCCAACCACTCGTAAAAGCGCCTCCACAACCGGCACCCGGCCGGCATCCGGTTCCCAAGCCTTTCCGGCTCTGGCATTAAATTTTCCCTTGGTATATAATTATAAAAGTGGGTCGACCGGCCGGACCGTTTCCAGCCGCTCATCTTCCCGCCGCATCCCCGAAACGGAGGCGGTTGGATTTTTGTCCCGGCCGCCGCCATCAACCGGACCCACGACGCGGTGGCGACGGCGTACCGCCCCTCCGGGGCTCCGAACAGGAGGTCTTTCATGAAAGCTTTGATTCTGTTCTATTCCGTTTACGGTCATATTTTTGAAATGGCCAAGGCCGTGGAAGAAGGCGTGAAGGAGGCCGGGCTGGAACCGGTGCTGCGCAAAGCCCCGGAAACCCTGCCGGAAAAAGTCCTGGAAGCCATCGGCGGCCTGGAACCCCGCAAACGCTGGGCCGACGTGCCGGACGCGCAGATATCCGACCTGACCGAGGCCGAGGCCATCATCATCGGCAGCCCCACCCGCTTCGGCGGCATGTGCGGGCAGGTGCGTTCCTTCCTCGATTCCACCGGCGGGCTCTTCGCCAAGGGGGCCCTGGTGGGGAAGGTCGGGGCCTTTTTCACCTCCAGCAACACCCAGCACGGCGGGCAGGAGAGCACCATCCTCACCTCCCTCCCCTTCTTCCTGCACCAGGGGCTGGTCTTCGTGGGCCTACCGTACGCCTTCGCCGGGCAGACCACCGTGGAGGAAATCGTCGGCGGCAGCCCGTACGGGGCTTCGACCATTGCCGGCGGGGACGGCTCGCGCCGGCCCACCAAACTGGACCTCGACGGGGCCCGTTTCCTGGGCGGCCACGTGGGACGAATCACCGCCAAACTGCGCGGCTGAGGTTTCTTTCGGCCTTCACGATCCCCCTGCGGGCGGCCGACCGCGGCCGCCCCGCTTGCCTTCCCCAGGTCGGCGGCGGCCGCCGCGTCGTTCCGCCGCCGCCGTCCTCGCCTCGCCGGGGCCGGGCGTCCCCAGAAAGGAAACAGAAATATGAGGCCGGTTTGTCTGATCATCCGCGACGGATGGGGCCGCAACGATAACCCCAAGGGCAACGCCGTCATGGCCGCCAAAAAACCTTTCGTCGATTCGCTGTTGGAAAAATATCCCTGGACTCTCCTGGACGCTTCCGGGGAGCCGGTGGGCCTCCCGGACGGCTACCAGGGTTCCAGCGAAGTGGGGCACCTGAACATGGGCGCGGGCCGCATCGTCATCCAGGAACTCAAGCGCATCGACGACGGCCTGCGCGACGGCAGCTTCTTCAAGATCCCCAAGTGGGAGGAGATGATGAACGCCTGGCGGGCCGGCGGCGGCGCCCTGCACCTTCTGGGCCTGCTTCAGGACGAAGGCGTCCACGCCCACCAGGAACATCTTTTCAAGATCATGCGCCAGGCCCGCCGGGAAAACCCGGCCGGCTTCATCGTCATCCACCCTTTCCTCGACGGCCGCGACACCCCGCCCCGGTCCTCCACCCAATTTCTGGCCAAGCTGAAGCTGGTGATGGCCGAGGTCGGCGGCGCGGTCATCGGCACCATGATGGGCCGCTATTACGGCATGGACCGCAGCCGCGACTGGGCCCTGACCGACCGGGCCTACCGGGCCCTGGCCCAGGCCGAGGGCCGGCCCTTCACCGAGCCCCTGGCCGCCGTGGAACAATCCTGGGCTCAGGACAAAACGCCCGACAATTTCGACATGGTGGACGAATACATCCCCCCGCTGATCGCCGAGGGCTACCATGGCATGAAGGACGGCGACTGCGTCATCCACACCAACTTCCGCCAGGACCGGGCCATCCAATTGACCCAGGCCTTCCTCGACCCCAACTATCCCGGGCACCTCAACTCCAAGCCCAAGGTCAAATATCTGGGCCTGACCCGCTATTACGATGAGCTGACCGAATACCTGCTCGGGCCCATGGGCGGCGACGAAGGCATGCCGCACCTGTTGGGCGAGGTGGTTTCATCCCACAATCTCAAGCAGCTGCGGCTGGCCGAAACCCAGAAGTTCCGCCACGTCACCAGCTTCTTCAACGGCAAATCCACCAAACCCTTCCCCCTGGAGGACCAGGTGGAGATCAAGGGCCGCTTCGACCCGGCCACCTTCGCCAGCCACCCGGAGATGGAGGCCTATATCCTCACCGACAAATTCCTGACGGAGCTTTTGCCGCAGAACTACCCCTTCATCGCCATCAATTACGCCAACTGCGACATGGTCGGCCACACCGGGGTCATGGAAGCCGCCACCCGGGCGGTGGAGGTGGTGGACGAATGCCTCTCCCGCATCATCCCGGCCATGCTGGCCCGTGATTACCATATCTTAGTCACCGCCGACCACGGCAACGCCGAAGAGATGATCGACTATGAAACCGGCCTCGTCAAGACCAGCCACACCACCTTCCCGGTGGAGTGCATCTATGTGGCTGAGCGGCCCGTGGCCGGCCTGACCCAAAGCCGGGGCAAGCTCAGCGATTTGGCCCCGACCTTGCTTAAACTCATGGAACTGGCCGTGCCCAAGGAAATGACCGCCGATTGCCTCCTGAAATAGCGGATCATAATGAACAAGGCACGGAAGGTTGGTGAACCATGAGACTTTCGTGCCTTGACTCACAACGGGTCAAAGCCCCGGCGGGGCCGCGCGCCGCCGCGCCCACCCCATCGACGGGCGATAGCAAAACATTGCCCGTAAAGCAATCAGGCCGGAGCGGGGGCCCAGCCGCCGCCGTCCTGTACCTCTGCCTGCTCCCGATCCTGGTCCTCTCGCTCAACGGCTGCGGCCTCTTCGGCTCGCGCTCCAACGCCCTGGGCCTGGCGGCCGCCAAAACCGCCCGCCAATGCGTCGGCACCCCCTACCGGCTGGGCGGCCACACCCCCAAAGAAGGCCTCGACTGCAGCGGCCTGACCTCCTATGTCTACGGCCGCCACGGCGTCAAACTACCGCCCTCCTCGGCCAAACAGGCCAAAATGGGGCGCTTCGTCAAAAAACCCTATCTCCAGCCCGGCGACCTGATCTTCTTCTCCACCGGGCAGGGCCGCCAGGTCAGCCACGTCGGCATCTATATCGGCGACGGGAAATTCATCCACGCCCCCGGCACCGGCAAAACAGTCACCACCGCCACCCTGGACTCCGTCTACTTCCAAAAAGTCTACCACAGCGCCCGCCGCCCCCGCTGACGGGCCGCCAACCCGTTGTTTGTGTGGAAAGGGCATTAAAAGTATGGGGGGGCCGCCCCCCCACCCCCCCCCAGGGGAAAAATACCCAGGCACCCAGCCGGCCCCCCCCCCGGC
>JAVBLB010000133.1:0-8049 GCA_031553735.1 Candidatus Adiutrix sp. | reverse complement strand
TTCGCCCGGCTGCTTTTGGAAAATACCGCCATAAAGGAGGACATCAATGGATGACGTGACGACCGCTCCGGCCGCTGAAGCTGCGGAGCCCACGCCGGAAAGTTTGCTGACCAAAGACCTGCCGCCGAATGACGCGCCGGATGGAGAGAAAACCCCGGCCGCCGAAGCGTCGGCGGAGGCGACGGAGGCCGACGCTTCGGCGGCCGTGCCGGAATCGCCTGAAGGCTATGCCCTGACGTTCAAAGAGGGCGTCGAGGTGGACCAAGAGCTGCTTGGCTCTTTCCAGAAGACGGCCCACGAGCTGGGGCTCACCAACGGCCAGGCCCAGAAGCTGGGCGAGATGTATGCCGAGCGGCTGGCCGGCGGGGCGGATAAATTCCGCCAGGCCCAGATGGATGAAGTGTTGGCCGCCGAACGCGGCTGGGTCGAGGAACTGAAGGCCCGGCCGACCTACAAGGCGGACCTGGGCCACGCCCAGCGGGCCCTGGCCGAGTTCGGTTCCGACGATCTCTATGAAGTTCTGGACGGCACCCGCATGGGGTCGTACCCGGCGCTCTTCGACTTCGTGGCCAAGGTTGGCCGGGCGTTGGCCGAACCTTCCGTCCGGGGTCAGGCCGGTTCTCCGGTCCCCGATAAGCCGCTGTACGAGCGGATGTGGCCCCAGGGCTGAGCCCTGGACCCAACCCCGCACCCGCATCATTGCCCTGCGGGCAATCTCTGGTTATCGCCCGGTAGGGCGATTAACTGGACTTGGGCGGCCGCAACGTCTGATCGGCCGAGACCATTGTGGTCGTCCACAGGGTGACGGACAAAAAATTGCGATTCGCAGAAAGGATTGAACATCATGGCTTACGCGCCGAACATCGACGGCTCCACCGTCCGCACCCTGGCCGAGTGGGGCGGTTTCTTCAAAAAGAACGGCCAGGCCCACAACATCATCGAGCTGGTCAACGCCGAGAATTCCATTCTCGAAGACATTGCCTGGAAGGAGGCCACTGATTACGACGGCAACCAAACCGCTTTGCGGACCGCCCTCCCGACGCCGTATTGGCGGCGGCTGTATCAGGGCATTCCGCCGTCGAAGAGCTCCATCACCATCGTGAAGGACCCCATCGGCCGGCTGGAGGCCCGGAGCCTGGTGGACGCGGCGTTCAAGGAACTGTACGGTTCCCAGTTCGCCCCCTATCGTCTCTCGGAAGCCAAGGCCCACATGGAGGCCATGCGCCAGGAAGTGGCCACGGCCATCTTTTACGGCAACGTCAAGGACCGGCCCGAAGGCATTCACGGCCTGGCCCCGCGCTACGCCTACAAGAACGGGCCTCACGTGATCGACGCCGGCGGCACCGGCTCCGAACTGACCAGCATGTTCGGCGTGGTCTGGGGCGAGAACGAGGCCATGGGCATCTTCCCCCGCGATTCCAGCGCCGGCCTGAGCCACAAGGACCTGGGCGAGGCCGACGCCCTGGACGCCGCCGGGAATTCCTATCGGGCCATCAGCGACCTGTATACCTGGAACCTGGGGCTCTCGGTGCGCGACTGGCGGGCCGTGGTGCGCATCTGTAACCTCCCGGTGGCGGCGCTGACCCTGAAGAAGGGCGACGCCGGCTTCGTCGATCTGCACCGCCTGACCATCATGGCCAAGAACCATATCCCGATGGAGAAGCGGAGCCGCCTGAAATGGTATTGCAACCAGGAAGTCATGACCGCGCTGGAACTCCAGGCCTCCGATGCCGGGCACGTGAACCTGCACTACGGCGACCTGTTCAATTCCAAGAACGTTCCCTTCCTCCACGGGGCGCCCGTTCGCCAGAACGACGCCATCCTGACCGCCGAGGAAGCCCTCCCGGCCATGCCCTAAGCCCGCGCGGCCGGCGGGTTCGCCCGTCGGCCGTTGCTCCTGAGGAGTGAAAAATGATTACCGATAAATTCTGCATTTTTTTCGACAACACCGCCGCCGCGGCCAGCGGCACCGGGGCCAAAGTCAACGTCATGCCTTATGTCGGGCGCGGCGAGCCGGTGAACGTGGCCGTGCTGGTCAAGGGGGCCAACGCGGCCGCCGTCGACCTGGCTCTGACCCTGAAGGAATCCGACGACGGGAGCACCTTCACCGACGTGGCCACGTTCACCCTCAAAAAGCCGGACAAGCTGCCGGCCCTGACCACCTTCGCCCTGCCGCTGCCCACGGTCGGGAAGAAATTCGTGCGGCTGGATTACGCCCTGACCGGGACGCCCGCCGGGTTGACCGTCTTCGCCGGCGTGACCCGGGACCACTTCGCGCCGTATTCCAAAGGCCAGTACATCGACGGGAAGGTGGTCGCATGAGATTCAAAGCCAAGAGAGCCTGCATCGCCGGCGGGGTGTTCCGCCGGGCCGGTGATGTGTTCGAGCACGAGCCCTATCCGGCATTGCCGGAGCATCTGGAAGCCCTTGACGGGGATGACGATACGGAGGAAGACAAGCCGATCAAGGTTCCCAAACCGGCCCGGGCCAAGCTGGTACCGGGCGGCGGAGCCGCGCCGGCCAAAGTCAAAGTGCCGGGGCCAACCCTGGATGAATTGGGCGGAGGCGACCCCATCGGCGTGGAGAATGTTGACTCCACCATTCTGAATGGACCCGACGCGGCATAAACAAGAGGTGCGGCATGGCTCATACGCGATCCACGGTGGCCGTCTTCAACCAAGCCCTGGCCTGGCTGGGCGGGGAGCAGCTTTCCTCGGTGGAGACCACCTGGGAGGAAAGCGCCCTGGGGCGGTTGTGCAAATACAACTTCCCCCTGGTGCTGGACCAGGCTCTCACCGCCCACGACTGGAGCTTCGCCCGGCGCCGGGTTACCTTGCCCGCGAAACCGGAGAGCCTGCCGCATCCTCTGTATGCCAAACGGTACGGCCTCCCGGCCGACTGTCTGCGGCCGATTCAGCTTTTGGGATCGGCCGCCGCTGGTGGCGGAGAATACGTCATCGAGGGTCGGGACCTGTTGACGAATGCGGCCCCGGCCGTTTTGGAATACGTGGCCCGGGAGGAGGACCCCGCCGCCTGGCCGCCGGAGTTCGCCGTGGCCCTCTCCTGGGGCTTGGCCGCCGTGCTGGCCACGGCGAAGATCAACGATCCGCGCAAGCAAGAGCAGTGCTTTCAGCGATATGAGGCGGCCCTGGCTGAAGCCGTGGCCCGGGATTTGGGCAAGCAGCGGCCCAGGGTCGCGCCTTCGGCCTGGAAGGCCGCCAGGTTCGGAGGCTGACCATGGGCAATCTCACGTTACAGGCGGCGTTCACTTCCGGGGAGTTGTCGCCGTCTTTGACGGCCCGGGTGGATTTGTCCAAGTACAGCCAGGGCTGTCGGAAGCTTTTGAACTTCAAGGTGCAACCCCACGGCGGGGCGGTGAAGCGGCCGGGGTTTCTGATGTTGGACCAGCTGCCCGGGCCAGCCGCGCTGCGGCCTTTCGTCTTCAACAAGGACCAGGCCTATTGCCTGGCCTTCGGCGAGAAATGGCTGCGGGTCTTCACTTTCGAGGGGCCGGTGCTGGACGAAGACGGGGCCGTCTATCAGATTTCGACGCCGTATACCCTGGCCCAGGCCCGGGAGATGGCCATCGCCCAGAGCGCCGACGTGCTCTTCATCGCCGTGTGGGGCGTGGCGCCGCATAAATTGAAGCGGCTGGACCACGACCACTGGGAATTCGAGGCCTTGAGTTTCACCGCCCCGCTGGCGGCCCCGGGGCAGCCCACGGTGGTTTTTAAGAACGAGGCCAAAAAGAGCGACGGCACCGCCTCCGTCGCCCAGCTGGTCACGCCCTACACCTATTACGTCACCGCCGTGGACCAGGACGGGAAGGAGAGCGAGCTCTCGCCGGGCGTTGAAATTGAAGGGCCGTCATCCAACAATTGGCAGGCCGGGGATTATGTGGTGCTCAGTTGGACGGCGGTGGCCGAAGCTGAAGAGTATCGCCTGTATAAATCGGAATTCGGCGGGCGGCCGGGCTTCATCGCCACCGTCGGCGCTTTGACCTATAAGGATTACAACGTGGCCCCGGCCCTTTCCGAAGGGGCCCCGAAATATGTGGACCCCTTCCCCGACGGGGATTACCCGGGCGTGGTCGGCTTTTTCGAGCAGCGGTTGGTCTTCGCCTCCACCCCCAACCGCCCCCAGACCATCTGGACCTCGAAAACCGGGGATTACCTGAACTTCGCCACCTACAAGCCTTTGACCGACGACGCTCCGCTGGAGCTGACCATCGCCAGCCCTGAAGTCTCGCCCATGAGCTGGCTGGTGGCCCTGCGGTCGCTGGTGCTGGGTTCCCCGGGACAGGAATGGGAGATCAAAGCCGGCCAGGACGGGGCGGCCTTCACGGCCAAGAACGCCAAGGTCACCACCCAGAGCCGGGTCGGCTCGGCCAGGATCCCGGCCATCGTCATCGTCAGCACCATTCTGCACGTGGCCCGCAGCGGGGCCCAGGTGCGGGACCTGAAGTATGACTTCGGCTCCGACTCTTTCGCCGGCACGGACTGCACCATCATGGCCTCGCACCTGTTGGAGCGGTATGAAATCATCGATTGGACCTACCAGCAGCACCCGGACTCGGTGGTCTGGTCGGTGCGGAGCGACGGGGCCCTGTTGGGCTTGACCTATATGGCCGAGCACGAGGTCTATGCCTGGCACCGGCACGAGACGCTGGGGGCTTTCACCGCCGTGTGTTCCGTGCCCCGGGGGCATGACGACGACCTCTTCGCGGTGGTGGAGCGGAACGGCGGGCACTTTTTGGAGCGGCTGGCCGAGCGGTATATCGACGGGGATTATTCCCGGGCCGTGTTCCTCGACGGGGCCTTGATCTATGACCAGCCGGGGCGGCCGGTCAAGAACGTGGGCGGGTTGGAGCATCTGGAAGGGTTGACCGTGGGCGTGCTTTCGGCCGGGGCGGTGGCCGCCCCCCGGGTGGTGCGCGGCGGGCGGATCACGTTGGACACGCCGAGCGAACTGGTGATCGTGGGGCTGCCGTACACCGCTGACCTGGAAACCATGCCCGTGGAGATCGTTGGCCAGCAAGGGGCCAGCGTGGGCCGCAAGAAGCAGATCAACGCCGTCAACATTCTGTTCCACCAGACCGTGCACGCGCGGGTCGGGCTGGGTTGGGACCGGCTGGAGACCGTCAAGTGGCGCTCCGACGAGCCCCACGGCCAGGCCCCGCATCCCTTTTCCGGCATCAAGAGCGTGGTGCTGCCGACCCTGGCCGAGAACATGGCCTCGGTCTGCCTCCGGTCGGATCAGCCCACGCCCATGACCGTGCTGGCGCTTATGCCGCAGGTGGATGTCAAATGATGCCCGTCGAATGGTATGTCGTTCCGGCCGCGCGGGAGCACCTGTTGCCCATGGCCGCCGACCTGCGGCCGGCCGACCGGCGGGAGGTCTGGGCCTCGCATCGGCGTTCGCCGTATGAGGCTTTGGCGCACAGCCTGGGTTTTTCGGACCGGGCCTGGACGGCTTTCGTGAATGACAGACCGAGTTTGATGTGGGGCGTGGGCCGCGGCGGGTGCATCCTCAACCCGGTGGGGGTGCCATGGATGCTGGCCACCCGGGGGATCGAACTGGTGGCCCGGGAGTTCATCCGCCAGTCGCGGGCCTATGTGGGGCTGATGGGGCAAGGCTTTTCGAGGCTGGAGAATTATGTGCACGCCGAAAACGCGCTCTCCATACGCTGGCTGAAGTGGTGCGGCTTCACGTTGGTCACGGAGCCGACGGTGTTCAACGGCGAGGATTTTCATTTGTTTTGGAGGAACGCCTGATGTGCTCATTCGGGATTGCCATAACGGCCCTGTCCACAGTGTTCGGAGCTGTGGGGCAGTACACGCAATACAAATCGCAGGTATCGGCCCAGGAGGCCTCGGCCAAATACAACGCCCAGATCGCGGCCCAGGAGGCGGCCACCCAGCAGCAGCTGGCCCAGAATGAAATCGCCAAGGGCGCGGCCGACCGGGAACGGCTCCTGCGCTCCGGGGCCCGGCACATGGGCGAGATGCGCAGCCAGTTGGGGGCTTCGGGCTTTACGATGGATTCCGGCTCGAGCCTGTCGCTGTTGGGCGAGAGCGCGGAGGAAATCCAGTATGACGCCAACGTGGTCAGCCAGAACGCGGCCATGGCCGCCTGGCAGCACCAGGTCGGGGCCACCCGGGCGGTCAATGACCAGAACTGGGCCAACTTCCAAAAGCAGCAGGCCAAGGGCAGCCGCACCGCCCAGTGGCTGGGCCTGGGCGGCACCATCCTGGGCGGATTGGGCACCGGGCTGAAGCAGTATAACGACCTGAAAAAGACGAAGTGACACCGAGGTTTACGCCATGGCTTTAGTCGTTCCCTATCAAAGTAAAGAGCCGATTCAGAACGCCGGCTACGCCGGCCCGGCGGCCCGGTATCAGGACGCCTCCGGCTTCATGTCGAGCGCCGACCGGATGATTCCCCAGGCCTTGGGCGATATGTCCCGGGGACTGGCGCAGTTGGGCGGGGCCCTGCATGAGGAGGACGTGCGGAAGCGGGAGGAAGTCTTTCAACTGGGGCTAATCCGGGACCTCAACAATTACACGGCCGATGCCCAGAAGTATTTCGACGATTACACCAAGGCCCACCAGGGTGAGGACGCGGCTTTCGCAGAACGCGATTTTGAGGCATGGAATAAAGAGTATCTGGGCGGCTTGAATACCAAACATCAGAACAACCCCCGGGCCCAACTCTTTTTGGCCCAGCACGCCGACCCGGTGGCTATCAAATCCATCAACGCCGGACGGGAGTATGGCAGCCGGCAGTTGGAAGCATGGAAAGATTCGGTCATGGAAGGCGACCAGGCCGAGTTCCTGCGGGTGGCCAGGGACCCCAACAGCACGCCGGAAATGATCCTGGAGGCCGGGGGGCCCTATATGCGGCGTCTGATGGGTTATTTCCAGAGCAAGGGGCTGGATACCCGCCAGGCGGCTTTCAAGGCCAATGAGGTCTTTCGCGAAAGCATGCGGGCCAACCTCATGAGCCGGGCCGAGGCGAACATCGCCGCCGGCGGAGACGTGGCCCGCATCATTCAGGGGAAGCCCCGGTCGGAGAATCTGCCGTCGGCCATAATCGGCCTGGCCGAAAAGGAGGCGGCGGCCCAGGGCGTGGACCCCGCTTTGGTGAAGGCCGTGATCGGCGCGGAGAGCGGCGGGAACCCGACGGCGGTTTCCAAGGTCGGCGCGGTGGGGCTGATGCAGCTCATGCCCGGCACGGCCCTGGATCTGGGCGTGGTCGACCCCACCGATCCCGAACAGAACGTGCGCGGCGGGGTGCGCTACCTGGCCCTGCAGCTCGAAAAATACCAAGACCCGAGGATGGCCCTCATCGCCTATAACTGGGGGCCGGGCAAACTCGAAAAGTGGCTGGCCAATGGCGCGAAACGTGAAGATCTGCCGGCCGCGACCCGGGAGTATGTCCGCAAGGTCATGGCCGACGTCAAGATGTCCCAGGCGGAGTCTCCGCGCTGGCAGACCGGCGAGGGGCAGCGGCCTGCGGGTGGCTCGGGCGGCTCGGGCGGCTCGGGCGGCGTAGTTGCGCCTGTGGCCGGGCAGTATCGCATTTCATCCAGGTTCGGCCCCCGGGGGCCCATCAAGGGCGCGCCCGGAGCCAGCCGCAACCACAAGGGCATCGACATCGCCGTGCCGGTCGGCACGTCAGTGACTTCCACCGGGGCCGGCACGGTGGCCTTCGTGGGCCGCAAGAGCGGGTATGGCCTCCAGGTGGTCATTGACCACGGGGATGGAACGGAAACCTGGTACAGCCATTTGAGCGGCACCGGGGGCTTAAAACAAGGGGAGTCGGTTAGTTCGGGACAACAGATCGCCCTGTCGGGAGGTAAAAAAGGCGACCCGAACGCCGGCACGTCCAACGGGCCTCATCTCGACTTCCGGGTGAGAAAGAGCGGGAAGTTCGTTGACCCCGAACCGTCTCTGAGTGCCGGCGCTTCGCCGGCACCGGGCGGCGAAGCCGCGCCGGCACCGGGCGGCGAAGCCGCCCCGGCACCGGGCGGCGTCGCCGCGCCGGGCG
>JAVBLB010000150.1:0-17207 GCA_031553735.1 Candidatus Adiutrix sp. | reverse complement strand
TGGGCGTCCGTGCGGTCGCGCGGTCCGGGAAAACTTCTCCGGCCGGCCGCTGCCCAACCGCGCCGCCGGCAAAGGCCTCGGCCTTCGATATTTCACGTCGGCGACGCGGCCGGGGCCCACGCGTCCGCCCTCCGAAGTATTCCCGGCCCGCGCCCCCTGGCTGGGAGGTTGGCGGGACGGGGAAGAGGGCGGCTGCCGACGGCCCTGGTTTGGCGCGTGTCGAGACGCCGGAAGCCGGGTTGGCACTCGTGCGGTCGCGCGGGCCGGGAAAACTTCTCCGGGCGGCCGCTGCCCAACCGCGCCGCCGGCAACGGCCTCGGCATTCGATATTTCACGTCGGCGACGCGGCTGGGGCCCACGCGTCCGCCCTCCGAAGTATTCCCGGCCCGCGCTCCCTGGCTGGGAGGTTGGCGGGGCGGGGAAGAAGGCGGTTGACGGCGTCCCAGGTTTGGCGCGTGTCGAGACGCTGGAGCCTGACTTGGCATTCGTGCCGGCCAGGGTTGGCGCCCGTCGGCGCGACAAGCGCCTGATCGACATTCCCCAGGGGACGCAAAGCGTCCCCTCCCCCCTGTAGACGACCCAGATGGTCTCGGCCGCCCAAACGTTGCGGCCACCGAAGCCCAGCGAAGCGGGTTCGGGGAGGATGCGCCAGCATCCGGTGGGTCCAGGGCTCAGCCCTGGGGGAGTTCGTAGGAGCCGAGGAGGTTGAATTGTTCGGAGTGCTTTTCGAGGTCGGCCAGGGCGGCGGCGACGCCGGGATCGCTGAAATGGCCTTCCGCCTCCAGAAAGAAACGATACTCCCAGGGCTTGTCGATGCAGGGACGGCTGTGCAGCCGGGTCATGTTGACTTTGGCTTCGGCCAGGGGCTGAAGACAGGAATACAGACTGCCGGAACTGTGGGGGGCGGTGAACCAGCACATGGTCCGGTCGCGGCCGCTGGAGACGCTGTGCTCCCGGCCCATGACCAGGAAGACGGTCTGGTTGTGGGTCTGGTCCTCCACGTTTTCGGCCACCAGGTTCAGGCCGTGGAAATCGGCCAGGGCCGGGTGGCCGAGCACGGCCACGGCGCCGTCGTCGGTGACCATGGAGGCGGCGGCGGCGGTGGAGGCGGTGGCCACCAACTCCACGCCGGGCAGGTTCAGGCTCAGCCAGCCGCGGGCCTGGCCCAAGGCCTGAGGATGGGAGGCCACCCGCTTGACCTTGGAGACGTCCAGCCCTTTGGACATCAGAGCCAGGGATATCTTGAGGGTGGCCATGCCCCGGGCCTTGAGGGCGGTGGTGCCCAACAGGTCCAGAGTCTGCCCGACAATGCCCTCGACGGAGTTTTCAAAGGGCACCAGACCCACGTCGGCCCGGCCTTCCTCCACTTCGGTGAAGATGCTGGGCAGATCGTCCTGGGGCATGAAAACGCCTAAGGCGCCGAACTGCTCCAGGGCCGCTGCGTGGCTGAAAGTGCCGATGGGCCCCAGGAAAGCCACCCGGATGGGGGCCTGGGCCGCCCGGCAGGCCCGGATGACCGACATGAAGATTTCCCGCACCGCATCGCCGTTCAGGGGGCGGCCCTGGGATTGTTCCATCAGACGGTCCAGAACCAATTTTTCCCGGCCCCGGTCCACCACGGCGATGGCGTGTTCCTTCTTGACCCGGCCGATTTCGATGGCCACGTCGGCCCGGGCCTGCAAAAGCTCCAGCAACTGGTCGTCGATTCCGTCGATGCGGGCCCGCAGGTCCTTCAATACTTCGGTCTTCATTGGCTCACCGCCGCGCGCCCGGGTTCGAGGGTGCTGATGGTCCGGCCGAAGTGGGGGGCCAGAACGGCCAGTTCGGCCATCAGGCGGTGGAACTCATCGGGGTTGAGGGATTCCTCACCGTCGCAGAGGGCGGCCTCGGGCCGGCAGTGGACCTCGATCATCAGGCCGTCGGCGCCCACGGCCAGGGCCGCCTTGGACAGGGGGGCCACGTAGCGGGCCTGACCGCTGGCGTGGCTGGGGTCGACGATGACCGGCAGGTGGCTGCGTTCCTTGATGGCCAGGACGGCCGAGAGATCCAGAGTGTTGCGGGTGGAGGTTTCGAAGGTCCGGATGCCCCGTTCGCAGAGGATGACCTGTTCGTTGCCCCCGGCCAGAAGGTATTCGGCCGAGCAGAGGAACTCGTCGATGGTGTTCATCAGGCCGCGCTTGAGTAACACGGGCTTCCGCGAGCGGCCCAAACGCTTTAGGAGGGAAAAATTCTGGGCGTTGCGGGCCCCGACCTGGAGCACGTCGGCATAGGCCTCCACCAGGTCCACGTCGTTGGAGTCCATGACCTCGGTGACGATGGGGAGGCCCGTCAGCTCCCGGGCCTTGGCCAGCATCTTCAGGCCTTCCTCGGCCAGCCCCTGGAAGCTGTAGGGGGAACTGCGGGGCTTGAAGGCCCCGCCGCGGAGCAGGTGCGCGCCGGCCATTTTCACGTCCCAGGCCGTGCCCATCATCTGGGGATCGGCTTCCACGGAGCAGGGGCCGGCCATGACGATGAATTCTTCGGCCCCGATGGCGGTGTGGCCCAAGGGGATGACGGAGGCCGCCGGGTGGTGGCCCCGGCTGGCCAGTTTGTAGGGCGGCGCCTTCCGGGGGGCGGCTTCGGCGGTTTCGTTCTTGACGGTCATGATATCTTTCTCCTTGGTATGGCCGACAACCGGAGGCACAAAAAAACCGCCGGTCCTGGAAGGTTCGTCGGCGGTTGGTTCAACATTCAGACAAAAAGTGTTGTCAGGTCAACCTCCCGCGGACGAACCAGCCAAAAAAGTAAAAATAATACCGCTCAAACCACGCGCTGGCGGTTTGAATCATGGCGGTGAGGCTGTTGGTCCGGAAGGAGGTCATAAAAATTTGCTGTCCTTTGGGCGAAGAATCCTTCGCTGTTGGGGAATAATATCACCAATTTCGGCCGCTGTCAAGCAGGCGCTGGAATATTGGACGCGCTTCGGCCGCAACTGGTTTCGGCCCCGGCGGGAATGACGGCAGCGCGTCCAGATAGCTATTTTTCCACTTGGCAGGCGATCAGGCCGCTCGATTTAAAGCATTGATTGCATGACACGCAGGTCGCTTTCGATCGGTCCGCTTTCCAGCGGTTGGGGAGATCGGGCTCCCGTATCAGCGGCCGGCAGAGCGAGACAGCGGCCACGGCGGTTTCGGCCAACGTTTTTTCGATGAAATCAGGAGTTCTGAATCCGCAAACGCTGACAACGGGAATCTTGACCGCATTGGCCACCTGGTCCGCGCCGGCTAAAAAATTGCCTTCACTTTTGACGAAAGGAGTGAAAGAAGACTCGCCGCCGTCCAGGGTCAGGCCGGAGGTCACTTCAATCATGTCGATGCCTCTTTTCTCCAGCTCTTGGCAGGCATAAACGCATTCCTCAGGCCTGATGGACGGGGACACCCCGTCGCTGAAAGGAATCTTGACGCTGACCGGATACGCGTTCCCCACCGCCTTTCGTGTGGCGTCATACACTTCGAACAAAATGCGGGCGCGGTTCTCTATGGGCCCGCCGTACTCGTCCGTCCGGTGATTGTAATAAGGAGCCAGGAAGGTATTGAGCAAATAGCCATGGCCGGCGTGAATCTGGACGCCGTCGCAACCGGCTTCCCGGCAGCGGCTGGCCGCTTGACCGAAGGCCTCGGCGATGGCCTTGATTTCGTCCGGTGTGGCCTGATGATAAACCAGGTCCTCCGAGACCGCCAGTTCCGACACGCCCAACCGGTCATAGCCGGGCAGGTCGGGGGTCTTCTGCCCGGCGTGGTTGAGCTGAACGAACAGTAGCCCGCCGTTTTCATGGACCACGTTCGCAACCCGCTTCATGTCCTCGACATACCGGTCATAGGTCGTCTCCACCATGACGGGGCCGCTCCTGGCGCTGGATGAAACCGCCTGCATGCCGGAAATGATGAGCCCGCTTCCCCCCTCGGCCAGGCGGCGATACAGGTCGACCATCTTCGGGGTTATCCGTCCGTCATCCGCCGCGAACTCAAAGGTCGCGCTTCTCACCAAGCGGTTGCCGACCGTCAAATTGCCAATGCGGAACGGGCTGTACATTGAATCCGCTCTCTGTTCCATCATTCGATTCCCTTTCTTTTCGTTAAATCGTGTATATACACGATTATGGTTAAAAAAATATCACAGAGCTCCCAATGCCGTGGTCACAAATTCCAGGGCCTCCTGTCCTTCCTCTCCCAGTTTGAGCCGGATGACCTGTTGCGCCTCCGCCCACAGCGGGTTGGCGCACTCAATCGTTTTTTGGCCGGCTTCGGTCAACTCCAATTGGCTGTTTCGCGTGCCCGGTTGTTTTGTATCCACGACCAAGCCCTGACCCAACAACGGTTTTAAATTCCTGGCCAGGGTCGAACGGTCCAACTCGGCCATGTCCGCCAATTCCCTGATGCTGCAATGCTCGGCCCGCGATATGTTCAGAAGCACGGAATACTGGCTGACCGTGACCCCGCAGGGCGCGAGCGTTTGGTCATAGTATTTGGTGACCGACGCGGTCAGCCTGCGAACCTTCAGGCAGAAGCAGGGGGTGGGGTTGCTCTTCTGTTTTTTTTTCATATCCGCCTTGAATTCGCGCTTGTTTTTTTGATGTATATGCATCATTATGTCGCATTTTTCGCGTCTGTCAAGCTCTTTTTTAGGGGGCTTCATCCCGAAGCGGCCACCGGGGTAATGGTGGTCTCCAAAGTCCGGAGCCGGGGAAACCCCGGCTCCGGAAACTCCGGAAGGCGTTTGCTTCCGGCGTGGGGCTGGAGGGGGAATCCCCCCTCCTTTTCAAGTCATCGCGGTCACATATAGGCCTTTTTGAAAGCTTCAGGCACTTCCTTGTAGCCTTTGGTCTTCACGTAGCCGACCACCAGGCCGATGGCCAGCCAGCCGAAGCCCACAGCCTGGGTCAGCCAGTCGAAGCCCGACCAGACGTAGATGAGGATGGCCGCCCCGATGAAGGGGAACAGCAGATAGTTGAAGAAGGCCGCGCCGCCGCGCCGTTTTTCGCGGACGAAGAAGAACCAGAACACGGCGAAGTTGAGCATGATGAAGGAGGTGATGGCCCCGAAGTTGACCAGCCGGGCCAGGCCGTCGACGGTGAAGATCATGGCGCACAAAAGCGACAGCACGCCGATGAAGGTCACCCCGGCATGGGGGGTTTGGTATTTGGGGTGGACCTTGGAAAGGAATTTCGGCAGCAGCGCGTCGCGGGACATGGAGAACAGCACCCGGCTGCAGGCGGCCTGGGCGTTCAAGGTGTTGGCGATGCCCACGGCCAGGATGTTGACCACCAGAAGGAGGATGCGGAAGCCGTGGCCCAGGGCCTTTTCCATGACGTCGAAGAAGGCCGTCTCCGGCTTGAGGGACTTCCAGTCCGGTTCGATCAGCGAAGCGACGTAGGTCTGGGCCAGGAAGACCGTGCCGATGATGGCCAGGGCGATGAGGATGGCCCCGCCCACGTTGCGCTCCGGCTGGTGGGTTTCCTCGGCCAGGGTGCTGATGCCGTCGAAGCCGAGGTAGTTGAGGGCGGCGATGCTGCAGGCCGTGGCGATGAAGGCGAAGTTGACGCGCCCGGGCTGGTAGAAGGGGTCGACGGTCAGGCGCCCGGCCCCGCCGCCTTCACCCAGGACATACATCAAGCCGCCGATGACGATGGCCAAGACGATGCCGATTTCCACGATGAAGAAGATGAAGTCGGTCTTGGCCGTGAATTCGATGCCCCGGATGTTGATGACCGTGTTAATGACGATGAAGAACACGATCCAGCCCGAGGCCGGGATCTGGGGATACAGCTCCTGGCACCAGACGCCCACCAGGAGATACAGAAGGCCCGGAACGAAGACGTAATCCAGAAGGATCAGCCAGCCGGCGATGAAGCCCACGTGGGGGTTGATGCCGTGCTGGACATAGGAATACACTGACCCGGCGATGGGGAAGCGGCGGGACATCTTGCAATAGCTCAGGGCCGTGAAGAACATGGCCGTGAAACCCACCAGGTAGACGAAGGGGGCCATGCCCTGGGAATCGGCGTTGACGAAGCCGTAAATGCTGTGGGGGGCAATGATGACCATGAACAAAAGACCGTAGACGGTCAGGTCCCACAGGCTGAGCACCCGCTTGAGCTGCGGCTTGTAGCCGAACTGTTCCAGGTTCTTGGCGTCGAGAGCGGATTGGGCGTCCGGGGTTTGGTTTTTATCCAAATCGGCCATTGACCTTGCTCCTTTAGGCGGTTTTGATCAGAGGTTTATCGGCGATCTTGGGGACGCCGAGGCGCAGCACCATGGGCACCGGGCAGGGCTGGCAGCCCTGGTTGACTTCCACGTCGCCCCACAGCGACAGATAGAAATAGGCGTCGGTGACGTCCCAGCCGTAGGCCCTGGAGATCAGCTCCTGCATCTGGCGGGCGGCGGCGGTCAGGGCCGGGGTGTACTCCAGGTCGGAAGCCATGGCGTACCATTTGTCGGCGGTCTCCAACACTGGCCAGTCAAGGGGCGTTTTTTTGACCAGCCCCAGGGTGACGGTGACCTGGCCCTCGATCTCCAGGCCGGTGCCGCACAGTTCGCCGTCGCCCATCACCGCGTGGAGATCGCCCAACTGGAAGAGGGCCCCCGGGGTCCGGACCGGGAAATAGGCCCGGGCGCCGGCCTCCATGAGCTTGCTGTCGAGATTGCCGCCGTGGGCGCCCGGAAAGCCGCAGGGCACCGAGCCTTCGGCCGGGGCCACCCCGATGACCCCCACCATGGGCCGGACCGGGAGGCTCAGGCCGTTGAACACGGTGCGGCCGCCCGCCACCTCCAGCACCTTGGTGCGGACTTCCATGCGGTCGGCCAGGGGGCCCACTTCCGGGAGGGTGGTGACCACGCCCCGGCCGGCCACGTCGATGGTCTTGATGTCGACCACCAGAACGTCCCCGGGCTCGGCGCCGGTCACGAAGACCGGGCCGGTGGCCGGGTTGGCCCGGTTGTAATCGAAAGTGGTGATCAACTGGTCTTCCCGTTTGATTTCGTTGGAAAAACAATCCATGGTCTTGAAGACCAGGGTCTCGCCGGGCCGGGCCTCGTGGACCGGCTTGTTCTGCGGGGCAAAGCTGTAGACGCAGGAGGTGATCATGGGTAATAACTCCTTTATTGAAAATAAGGCCACCTGGCGGCCGGGTTGGCCGGCCATACTTTTCTGGCTCCCCAAAGAGCCGTGGCTGTCTTGATAGCCTTATATGATAGACACAAAAGCGGTTTAGGGCAAGCAAAATCACGCCGCCCCGGCGGCTTGTTTTTCGGGTCGCGATCCACTAGAATCAAAAGCTGGAAGACCGGTCGGGAGGCTTCGCCGGATATGGCCCGCCGAGGAGAACATTTTCGTGGTGATTTTTGGGCGCCGCTAAAAACGTTGAATTATAACGGGTGGTGGAAAGATGATGTCGAAGATGATGAATGCGCTGGCGGTCGGTATTCTGCTGGGGCTCCTGTCCCTGCCGGGCCTGCTCCTGGCCCAGGACGGCACCGGGATCATCGGCCTGTTGCCGCCGGATTTTGACGATGGCAACGGGGTCCTGACCGCGGCCCGGGACCGCCAATCGGAGCGCGCCTTCGGTCCGGCCCCGCTGGGGTTGGCCCACCTGTCCGAAGTGCTGTGGATGGCCGGCGGGGTCAACCGGCCCGACAGCCAGATGCGCACCACGCCTTCGGCCATGAACGCCCGGGAAATAACGGTCTACGCGTTCCTCCCCGACGGGGCTTATCGCTACAATCCGCTGACTCACACCCTGGAGATCGTCCTGGCCGGCGACCACCGGGCGGCCACCGGCAGCCAGGATTTCGTGCCCCGGGCGGCCCTGAACCTGGTGTACGTGGCCGATTTCAGCCGGCTCTCCTTCTCGGAGAACAAAGCGGTGACCGCGGCCCTGGACGTGGGCCACAATTCGCAGAACGTCTATCTCTACTGTGCTTCGGCCGGCTTGGCCGTGGTGACCCGGAGCACCTTCGACGGGCCGGCCCTGCATGAATTGCTGAAGCTGGGGCCGGACGACCACGTGGTGCTGACCCAGTCGGTGGGGCCGCGGCCGGAGTGAGGGCGGCGCCCGCCGCCGTGATGCTTCAGCGGTCAGCCCCCCAGGGCTTCGGCCGTCTTCCGCTTGGCTTCCTCCGGCAGGTGCCGGCCGGTCCAGGCCAGGAACTGGGCGTCGGCCTGGGCCAGGAACATGCCCAGCCCGCCGATGGTCCGCCAGCCGGCGTTTTGGGCTTCCCACAGAAACCGGGTTTCGAACGGGGAATAGACGATGTCGTAAGCCACGCCCGTCCGCCCGGCGAACCATTCGGCCGGGTAGGGGGTTTCCGTTTCGAAGCGGCCCTTCATGCCCAAAGGGGTGACGTTGACGATCAGGTCGGCCGGGATTTCCCCCCGCCGGTCCCAGGGAACCCGCTGTAAATGAAAGTCCCGGGCCAGGGATTCCGGGAGGTCCTCGACGATGTCGGTGACGGTGATGTCGGTGAGGTCCAGGGCCTGGAGGCCGGCCGCCACCGCCCGGGCCGCGCCGCCCGCGCCCAGGATCAGGGCCCGGGTTCCGGCGGCCGGCGGGTTTTGCTTCAGCGGTTCGATGAAGCCCAGGATGTCCGTGTTGTCGCCCCACAGCCGGCCGTCCCGCCAGTAGAGGAGGTTGGCCGCGCCGATGGCCCGGACCCGGTCGGTGACCTCGTCCAAAAGGGGAATGACGGCCTGCTTGTGGGGGATGGTGACGCAGGCCCCCTGGATGTTCAGCAGCCGGACGGCGCGGATGAAATCGGGCAGTTGGGCCGGTTCCAGGGCCCAGGGCACCAGCGCCGCCGGGATGCCCAGCGCCTGGAAAGCGGTGGTGTGGAGCAGGGGGCTGAGGCTGTGGCCCAGGGGGTAGCCGACGACGCCGTAAATCCGGTGGGGCGTGAAGTCGCTCATGGTCGTGTTCTCCTGACGCGCGGGTAGGGCTGTGCGTGGTTCCGGGCCATGCGTCCATCGGACGGGGTGGCGGGACCGGGACGAAGGTCGGGTGATTTCCATCTTTAATAATACAGAATCCGGCGGCGGAGTCAAACCCGGAATGCGGTTTCCGAAGCGTGAGGAGAGAATGACATGATGCTGGAAGTGTTGGCCCTGGCCGTCTGGCTGGCGGCGGGCGGGATCGAGCCGCCGGCCGCCGCCGAGGCGCCTTTGATCCTGGCTCAGCGAAAGCCGTATGACCGGGGCAACTGCTTTCAGTGGAAGGGCTGCCGGGGCGACAGCATCGGGGCCATGTGGGTCCGGGACCCGGACATCTGCAAGGCCCTGGGCGGCAAGAGCTGGCTCGACGGCTACGGCCGCTGCCACAGCCTCCCAGACGGCGCCCAGGTGGTGACCATTCCCCGGTGAGGGCGATGGCGGCTCATTTTAGATGACCCATCTTGCACAAATAAACAAATTTCAAATCATTCCCCATATCTTTCTCTTGGAATATAATATACCCCAAACGTTCATAGAGTGTAATATTCCGTTCGCTTTTTGTACTGGTGAAAAGCTCATATCTCTCATGTGGACACATATGCTCTATTGCTTTCATGAGTTTTGTGCCAAGGCCCCGCCCCTGCAAATCCGGGCGCACCATCAGTTTGCCGATATAAAGAGTGTCATTATCAGAATATGCCCTGACGGAGGCAATAAGAGCGCCGTTTTCGTCCATCCCTTTTAGAAACGTTCCCCTCGTAAACTCCGCTTCAACCTCTTCCAATGTTTGAACCAGCGGAGGAATAATGGGGTTATGGCACAGCTTGGCCTCGCTTTGATATGCCATATACTGTAAATTGAGTATTTCCCGCAAATCCTTGTGTTCAGCTTGAGCGATATGCATTTTTCCTCCTTTCGTCCGGGAACAGGCTCAATCGCCTCCCAGCCTCAGCCCTGATCCAGAAAGCAGCCGTGCTCCCTGGATTTAAGACAGCCTCCACAGGCCAGGCAGGCGGAGTCGTCGCGCCGGCCGGCCAGCCAGCGGCCGGGCAGGTCCGGTTCGCGGATCAGCGCGCGGCAGAGGGCGACGGCGGCGATGCGGCCCCCGTTCAGCGCCCGCTCGATCGCCTCCGGGGACCGGAAGCCGCCCACGCTGACGACGGTGGCCTTGACTTCCTCCGCCAGGCGGAGCGCTGGGGCGGCGTTGAAGGCCTGGTCGGTCCGTCCGCCCTGGATGAAGCTGGAAACCTCGTCGAGGCCGATGCCGGCGCTGATCTCGATGGCGTCGATTCCGCGCCGATCCAGCTCCCGGCCGCACCATCGGAAATCGACTTCCGAAAAACCCCCATCGGCCAGGTCGCTGTGGTTGATCTTGACCAGCACGGGGCAGTCCTCCCCGGCCGTTCTCCTGATTTCATCATATATTTCGAACAAAATTCTGGCCCGGCCGTGGACGTCGCCGCCGTATTCGTCCGTCCGGCGATTGAACAGGGGGCTGAGAAACTGGCTGAGAAGATAGCCGTGCGCCGCGTGGATCTGCACCCCGTCCGCGCCGGCGGCCCGGCAGGCGCGGGCCGCCGCCCCATAGGCCTTCACCAGACCGCCGATTTGTTCCTTGGACAAGGCCCGGGCCGGGGCTCCCGACGTTTCCGCGTCCGCCGGGGCCGGGGCCGGGCCGCCGCCGTCCAGGTCGTGGGCCCGGGCGCCGCAGTGGCCCAGTTGGACGACCACCCGCCCGCCGCCCCGGTGGACGGCCTCCGCGACCTCCCCGAAGCGTTCCCCGAAACTATCGTCATAGATCCTGGCCATTCCCGGAAACAGGCCGCCGTCGGGGGCCACCCCCATCATGCCGGTGATGATGAGCCCGACGCCGCCGGCGGTGAGTTCGCGATACACCCGGCCGAGCAGCGGCGTGATCCGGCCGTTCTCCGCGCCGCCGATTTCCAGCGTCGCGCTGCGGATCAGCCGGTTTTTGATTTTCAGGCGACCGAGGGAAACGGAATCGGTCATGCGTTTCATACGTTGCCTCGCTTTCTTTATGTTGCATCATTTAAAGCCGCAATGAGCCGCCGATGCGCATACGTGTCATCTGCAATGACCGTAATGATGTGTCGCCCGTCAGTCAAGAAAAAAATGGCCGCGTCCCGCCGGCCGGCGGGTGTCAGGTGAAAAATACGGCTCTTTCGTGTTTTTCATGTTTTTCACATTTTTCTGTTTTCCAGTGAAAAAACTGAAAATATAGATACGGTTGATCGATAAGATTCTGTTTTTACAGGGGCCGATAGCCATTTTTTCGCCTGGCATGCTAGTTGCTCAATCTCTCCGCGATGACAGTACTAAACCCGGTATGCAGATGTATTCTTAAAACCCGGCGGCTTTAGAGGGACCGGTGCGTCCTTTCGGCCGGAGGCAGCGCCTGCCGCCGATCATTCCATGTTGATGACGCATTGTGAGGTATTTAGAGGTGCGAACGAGATGAAAAAGAACAATTTGATGCGCTTGATGGCCTTGCTTTCACTGGGTTTTGCTTACGGCTCCATATACATTCTGCCGTATATTAAATCCGTCTTCTACACCCCCATGATGACCGCCACCGGATTCACCAACGCCCAGTTGGGCCAGATGGTGGCCATGTACACCCTCGGCACCACCCTGACGTATCTCCCGGGCGGCTGGGTGGCCGACAAGATCAGCCCGCGTTACATCATTCCCGTCTGTCTGGCCGGCAACGGTTTATTGTGCTTCGCCTTTAAATTCGTCTGCACCGATTTCACCCTGAGCATGCTCATCTGGCTGGGGAGCGCGCTCTGCGGCGGCTTCGCCTTCTGGCCGGCGTTGTTGAAAAGCATCCGCCTCTTGGGCACCCGGGACGAACAGGGCCGTATCTATGGTCTTTTTGAAGGCATCAACGGGCTGGCCTCTCTCGTGTGCAGCTGGCTGATGGTCTTCGCCTCCACTTGGTTCGCCAATGAGGTGGCCGGTTTTCAAGGGGCCTTGATCACCCTGGGCGTCCTGTGCATCCTGGCGGGCGTGTTCTTCTGGTTCACCTTCAACGATCAGATGGTTTACAACGAAGACGCGGCCGAAGAAACGGAACCGATCAAGGCGCGGGATTTCGCGAAAGTCCTGACCATGCCCACGGTGTGGGTGCCGGCCCTGTTGCTCTTCGGCGGGGTCACCATGTTCGGCACCATGAGCTACTTGAACCCGTTCCTGATCCAGAATATGGGCGTGGCCACGGTCACGGTGGCCTTCCTGAGCGGCATCCGTGACTACGGCTGCCGCATCGGCGGATTCGGCGGCGGCTGGATGGCCGACAAGGTTTTCAAATCCTCGGCCAAATGGCAGGTGATGGCCCATTGCCTGAATGCCCTCTTGATATTGGCCTTCCTCTTCATTCCCGCCGGCAACTCGGCCCTGGCCATCGCCCTGATGATCGTGTTCGCCCTGGTCACCTATGCCAACCGCGTCACCACCTATTCCATGCTTTCCGAACTGCGCGTGCCGGCCAAGGTCGCGGCCACGGCCCTGGCCCTGGTGACCCTGATCGGCTATACGCCGGACTTCTTCATCCACACCATGTACGGCCAGTGGCTCGACGAGTACGGCGTGGCCGGTTTTGACAAAATTTTCACCTACGCGGCCGCCGTCGGCGCCGCCTGCGTCCCCATCGCCCTGGTCGGCGTGTGGATGAGCAAAAGAATAAACAAGCGGGCGGCCGAATAATTACCGGGCGGAGGCCGCTCTCCCCGCTTCGGCCGACGAACCCGAACCCGATGCCCTGCGGCGGCCCCCGAACCTTTCGGGGCCCGGGAGGCCGCCGCGCTCAACCCCGCGCCCCCCTTTCGGAAGGCGCGAATAAGGAGAACACATGTTTCCATGGTACAACGTACTTGATCCCCAGGAAATTCAAGCCATTCATGACGCTTCCATAAAAGTTCTGGAAGAGACCGGGGTCTACCTGACCCACCCCAAAGCCCAGGAAGTTCTCAGCTCCATGGGCGCCAAGGTCTCCGACGACCGCACCAAAGTGTATATCCCCCGCGCCCTGGTCGACCAGATGCTGGCCAAGGCTCCGGCTTCTTTCATCTGCGCCGGCCGCGACCCGCAGTTCGACCTGGAAATGAAGCAGGGCAACACCTACATGCGGCAGGTCGGCGGCCCGATCTCCCTGTTCGACATGCGCACCAGCAAGGAAACGACCCTGACCCTGGAAGACAACATCAACGCCGCCCGGCTCATCGATGGTCTCCCGAACATCAACGTGGCCAGCTGCATGACACCGCAGGATATCGACCCCAAGACCTATGACATCGCGGTGGTGAAGGCGCTGTTCGAAAACAGCCGCAAACCCTTCTGGGCCCTGACCACCCATTCCTCGCACCTGAAATATGAATTGGAAATGGCCGAGGCCGTGGCCGGCGGCCCGGAACAACTGAAGAAGCGCCCGCCCTTCAGCGGCATCTTCTGCGTCATCGACCCCTTGCGTTACCCCGACGACGAAGTCGACCGGCTCTTGATGTACGGCACCTACAACATTCCCATCCGGGTGCCGATCACCTCGCTCATCGGGGCCAACGCGCCCTACACCCTGGCCGGGGCCCTGACCCAGATGAACGCCGAGTTCCTGTCCTCTGTGGTCATCACCCAGGCCCTGTGCCCGGGCATCGGCCTGTGGTATTACACGCTTCTGCAGATTCTGGACATGAAGACCGGCCGCAGCGTGGCCAACGGCCCGGAACTGATGATCGCCTATGCCGCGACCGCCCAGATGGCCCGGCACTACAACATCCCCTCGACCTTCAGCACCGGCACCCTGACCGACACCCAGAGCCATCAGGCCATGTACCACTACGGCACCACGCACATGCTGACGGCCATGATGGGCATCACCGAGCAGGGCGGCGCGGGCAGCATCCAGGCGGCTTCCTTCTACAGCCACCAGGCCCTGGTGCTGATCGACGAGAGCATGGCCTATACCCGGAAGTTCATGGCCGGCTTCGAATTGACCCCGGAAACCCTGGCCGCGGACGACATCAAGGCCATGGCCGACTCCGGCGAATTCATTTCCAGCAAGCTCACCCTGAAATACCTGCGCAAGGAAAAGAGATTCTCCCCGCAGGTGCTGGATTGGCGCCAGTTGGCGATGTGGGAACAGGACCCGACCACGGTCATCGACCGGGCCGCCGCCCGCGCGGACGAGCTGATCACCAAGGCCAAGGCCGAGATTCCGCCGCTGTCGCCCGAAGTGGCCAGGGAACTGGACCGGATCATGGCCGCCGCCGACAAGGAATTCAAATAACAACCTTCGTGATCCGATGAATGAGCGGAGGCCTTCCCCCACCGGGGAAGGCCTCCGCTTTTTGGGCCGGGATCCGGGGCGGGCCGGATCAGGATTCCGTCGGCTTCGGGGATATCCTGGCCAAAAAGTCGTATCGGCTCAGGTCGTATTTTTTCATTTTGTAATACATCAACTGACGGGATATCCCCAGCATGGCCGCCGCCGCGCCGACGTTGCCCTTCGACTTTCTCAGGCATTCCTCCAGGGCCGAGCGTTCCTCGCTCTCATAGGCCTCGGCGGAATTGTGAGGCCGCTTGTTCCGGCGCCTGGCCGGGGCGGGCGGCGCTTCCCCCCTCGCGGCGAAATCTCCGAACCCGCTGAAAAACAGGGCTTCCCGCCTTTCCTGCTGCTCGATCTGGTAGAGATAGTGATCCGGCAGGTGGGACTGGGTCAGGACGTTTTCCGCGTCGGCCAGGTTGATGGAGCCGGCGATCAGGTTCTCCAGCTCGCGGACGTTGCCGGGCCAGGGGTAGCGCCGCAGCCACTTCTTCATCTCGGCGTCGAAGTGGAGCACTTTTTTGTGCAGGAGCTTGTTGTATTTGGCGATAAAATAATTCACCAGTTCGTCGAGGTCGTCGAGGCGCTCCCGCAGCGGGGGCAGGTTGATGACGATGACCGCCAGGCGATAGAACAGGTCCGGCCGCATCTTTTCCCTGGTCAGCACTTCCTGGATGGGCGTGCCGATGGAGCTGATGATCTTGACGTCGAGCTTGATGTCCCTGGCCGAGCCGAGGCGCTTGATCTGCATTTCCTGCAGCACCCGCAGGAGCTTGGGCTGCAGGTCCATGGGCATGGAGTCGATCTCGTCGAGATAGATGGTGTCGCCGTTGGCTTCTTCGAAGAGCCCCGGCCGGTCCACGGCGCCGGTGAAGCTGCCCTTGGTGGTGCCGAACAAAAGGCCTTCCAGAAGCTGGGCGGGGATGGCGGCGCAGTTGACCGGCAGGAACGGTTTTTTCGCCCGGGTCGACGATTCGTGGATAAGTTTGGCGAACAACTCCTTCCCCGTGCCGGTCTCCCCGGAAATGAGCACCGCCGAGGGGCTGTTGGCCTTGCTCTTGCCCACGTTGATGGCTTTGACCAGTTGTTCGTTTTCGCCGATGATTTTTTTGGGGGTTTTGGAGGCGGTCATCAGGTCCGGCCACATCAGGTGCTTGACCGGGGCGGGATTGTGTTCATCGGCAATGGGCATGGTGAAGCAGATGGAGCCGGCGATTTTTTTGTCGCTGTTGGTCAGCGGAAAAACCCAGTAGGTGCCCTGGATGATTCGTTTCGGCTCCTTCAAGGTGGCGTAGGACCCGGTGAAGCCCAGGATGGGCCGCCCCATTTTTTGGCAGCTTCTCATGATGCCGGAATGGAAGTCCGCGTAACTGTATATCGACGCCTCCGGCCGCCCCAGCACTTCCTGCGGCTTGAGGTGGTCGATTTTCGCGTGGGCGCGGTTGTAATAGATGATGACGCCTTCGGTGTTCATGGCCATGGCCCCGATGGGCAGGAGGTCGAAGAGGCGCTGAAGTTGCTCCAAATCCTGGGCCAGGGTTTGAAAAAACATGTAGATCGGAAAGTAGACGTCGGGATACGAACCGTAAGCCATAAAGCGGTCACCTGATTATATCGGATTGCCATCGCGATGGGGCGGCGCGAAAGATTTCGCCCCTCGAGGCGGCGCCGTATTGTTTGTTATCGCATTGATGCGGCCCCGATGTCAATCCCTGAAAGACACCGGGCAGGACTGACGCTTGAAAAGCTGGGCGATGAATCGCGGCGGTTTCGGCGTCCGCCGGGGCGCTGCCCCGAACCCCGCCACCGGCGCGGCTTCGCCGCCCGGGAGGGGAGGGCCCTGCGAGGGCCCTACCCTGGACCCACCCGCGCCGGGTGCTGTCGCCCCCTGGACCCCCGAAGAAATTCCCGTTGTGTCAGTAAACCCCCGTAGGCAGCGCCACAACTCGCCTGAACGGCTCGAACAAGTGGCGCTGCGGCGGCAACCGGTACGGGATGCGCCTGGAACGGTCGCCACGAAAATGTTCGGTTCGGGAGGCTGTTCGTGTTCAAAGGCAATAATCGATTGCCCTAAAACTGTTGATGTAGCACTCAACCTCATCTCACCACTCAGGCCACCGTCTCCACGGTCCTCCGCGCAGCGCCACTTGTTCGAGCCGTTCAGGCGAGTTGTGGCGCTGCCTACGGATCATTGCAGCTTCACCAACGACTCCAAGGGGGTCCAGGGGGCGACAGCCCCCGGCGCGGGTGGGTCCTAATTACAAACCGACTGAGGTTTGTAATACCCTGAGATTGCCCGACAGGGCAAAGATGGCAGGGCCCTCGCAGGGCCCTCCCCTGGCGGGGCATGGGGCAGCGCCCCATACCTCTTCATGCCCGCCCCATAGGGCGCACCAGCTTCCACCTTCCGCCGTGATGACAAAAAAGGGGAAGAAATCATTGGCGGGGCACGATATTTTTTATTTTATGTATATTTGTTAAAAATATATTTACTTTTCACACAATATAGCGTATACCACTCTCCAAGCGGGAAGTTCGCGCCCTTTCGGCGCGCTTCGGCCGCGAAAGGAGAGTCGCATCATGGGTTTTTTCGATCCCCCTTCGAAACGCCGGCCGGATGATCCGCCGGACCTGAAGCTGGCCATCATGAAAGAGGAATCCAGCCGGGCCGGCACCAACTACTTGTGGCACCCCGATTTTCGCGAGTACGCCAAAATCCCCGGTCAGTATCCTTTGGATTACGAAAGTTTTTACCACAACCCTAAGAACAAGGCCGACCGGGAGAAGCACCAGAAGCTCCTGGAGCCCTTCCGGCAGAAGGAAGGGCTGGACCTGCTGCTCCAGCGCCACCCCGACAAGAAAGAGATGTGGTCCCATCTCCCGTCCGGGGAATTGCCTTTCACCCGGA
>JAVBLB010000078.1:0-8047 GCA_031553735.1 Candidatus Adiutrix sp. | reverse complement strand
AATGATCCGTCGGCGACCCGGCCGGGGCCCACGCGTCCGTCCTCCGTAGTATTCCCGGCCGCCCCGCCTGGCTTGTGCAGGCCGCAAGAGGATTTTGGATCGAAAAAGAGGGGCTGGCTGGCGAATCAATGCGCATCACGGCCCGGCGACATAGCCGCTTTTTTCGATCAGCCGCCTCCCCTGATCCGACCGGAGCCACTCCAGGAGCTTTCGGGTGTTTTCGCTTTCGTGCCTGGTGGTTACGGCGTAGACCTCCACCGTGAAGGGGTATTCGCCGCTGCGGATGTTCTCGACGGTCGGGGCCACCCCGTCGATGGCCAGGAGCTTGATGTCCGGGTTGGGCTTCAGGCCGGTGGCGAAAAAGCGGAAGGAATAGCCCAGGGCCGAGACGTAGTTCCGATAGGTGGCCGCCTCCTGGATGACGCCGCCCATGCCGGCGGCGTATTCCTCCATCAGCGGCGGCGGCAGGGGTTCGCCCCCCATGACCCGGGCCAGCATGGTCGTCTGGCTGCCGGAGTTTTCCGGCCGCTGGAAGGGCCTGATGGTTTTGTCGAGGCCCCCGAGCTCCCGCCAGTTGGTGATTTTTTTCTGGTAAATGTCGCGAATCTGGCGCACGGTGAGCGATTCGACCGGGTTTTCCCGGTTGACGAAAAAAACGAAAGCCTCCCTGGCGATGGGCGTCAGCCGCAGTTCCACGCCTTTTTCGCGGGCCATTTTCAAGTGCCCCTCGGACGGCTGGGCGGCGAAGATGATGTCCGCCTCGCCGCCGATGAGGCTTTCGTAAGCCCCGGCGGTTTGGGAGCACCGCACATACTCGCGGGCCTGGTAGGCATCGAGGCCGCGATAGAGGAATTCGGCCGCGGCGGCATAGACCGGATAAGCCGCCGTGGCCCCGTCCAGGCGCGGGTAATCGGCGTCGATGATCAGCGCGGGCGCTTCATCCGGCCGGACGAGGGAGGATTCCTCCCGGAAGGGGCGGTACTGGTACAGATCGACTTCGTGTTCCACGCGCGGCGTGACGTGGTCCGGGAAAAGATAGGTGGCGCTCCGGTCCCAAAGCTGATAGCCGTATACGGCGCACAGGCCGGCGGCCGCCGCGAACAGGGCCGCCCCGCCCCGGCGGGCGATGGCCTTTTGGCCGGACCAGAAGGCGCCGGCCATGAAGGAGACGGTGACGATTCCGTATAGGGCCGCCAGCATGAGGGGATAGTACATGAGCCCGCCGTCGAAGCTCATGAGAAAGAGCGGCCCGAAAAAGGGCGCGGCCAGCTTGAAAAGGGCGCGGCCGATGTAGGGCCCGTCGGTCGTATAGCGGGAGAGGCCGAAACAGATGATCCACACCGAAAGGTAATAGGCGAAGGAGATGAACAGGGGCAGGTATCGCCGGCCGGCCCGCTCCGGCAGGGCCGCCCGCCGGGCGTAGTTGTACCACAGGGCGATCAGCGCGATCGGCATGATGAAGGCCAGGGGCCAGACTGTGAAGAGCAGAAACACCCCCAGGCTGACCAACAGCGGCGAAACCACCAGGGCCAACAGGGTCGTTTTTACAGAATACCATTTGGGGTTCATCGATTCGTCTCGACCTCCGTCCGGCGGGCTCGCCCCAGTATAGGCCATCAGGCGGCTTTACACAATCGCTCAACACTATTACAATTCTATTGAATTGTAATTTGCATCCGGTTGGTCCGGGGCTCTATGCCCGGCGAACGAACAAGAAATTTTTGTCCCCCGGACTGTCGCGCGCCCACTTTTTCAATCCCGCCGCTCCCTTCTCGCCGTAAATGCAGCAATTCTCAAATCAAAAGAAATGGGGCTCTGCCCCAAACCCCGCCAGGGGGAATTTCCCCCCTGGACCCCCACCGAAACCGCCCCACAGCAGGCGGTTTCGGAGGGACCAAGGATGGAAATTGCCTCTTGGCGGGGATGGAACAGGAACCGCACTTCTACTTTGAGAATTGCTGCCGTAAATGAATTTAGATAGACATTCAAGTCCATTTATATTAAAATAATCTCTTTAGTTTTCAGCAGTCGCCGCTCGGGGCTCTCCGGGGTGGCGATATTTTTTACCGCGAGCGTGAAAGGGGGACTCACATGAAAAAGATTTTCGCTCTGGCCTTGACCCTGGTGTTCTTTGGTTTGGTCGGTTCGGCTTCGGCCGCCGGCACGTTGACGGTGTTCATCTGGTCGGAATACATGGACCCGGAAGTCATCAGCGATTTTGAAAAGCAGTTCGACGTCAAGGTGCGGCTGGACTACTACGAGTCCAATGAAGAAATGGTGGTCAAGCTGGACAAGGGCGGCGGCCTGGGCAAGTATGACATCATCGTGCCCTCGACCTATTTCATCCCCAGCCTGACGAACCTGAACCTGATCCAGCCGCTGGACCACGCCAAGCTCCCCAACCTGAAAAATCTGGAACCCGCCTTCACGGCTTTGGAATGCGACCCGGGCAACAAATACACCATCCCCTATCAGTGGGGCACGTCGGGCCTGGCCGTCCGGACCAAGGATATCGACAAGGTCAAAAAATCCTGGGATCTGCTCTTCGATCCCGCCATCAAGGAGAGCCGCTTCATCCTGTTCGACACCGCCCGCGACACCATCGGCTCGGCCCTGAAATCCCTGGGCTATTCCATGAATTCCACCGACCCCAAGGAAATCCAAAAGGCCGTGGAACTCCTGACCGCCACCAAGAAACGCCCGGCCTTCCTGGGCTTCGACGGCGGCGTCGGCGGCCTCAACAAGGTCATGAGCGGTTTCGCCACCGTGGCCCAGGTCTACAACGGCGAGGCCATCAAGGCCCACGACGAGGATGCGGAAGTCTATTATGTTCTGCCTGAAGAGGGCGGCGAGGTCTGGACCGATCTGGTGGCCATCCCCCGCAACGCCCCCAACCTGGACAACGCCTATCTGTTCATGAACTATCTGATGGAGGGCAAAGTCGGGGCCAAGCTGGCCGCCTTCAACCGCTACGCCACCCCCAACGCCGCGGCCAAAGCCTTCATCCCCGAAGAGGACCTGAACAACCCGGCCATGTATCCCAGCCCGGAAGTGATGGAGAAGCTGGAATACATCGAGGATCTCGGTTCCTCCAACCGCCTGTATGACGAAGCCTGGACCATGATCAAAACCCAGTGAGTCCACGCGGATCGATGAGTAAAAAAACGCCGGGGCCTTTTGGCTCCGGCGTTTTTATGTTGCGAAGACTGAACCCCGCGTCGTTATTTGCCCAGCGAGACGAAGCCTTCCTCTTCCACCAGCTTCTGGCCGTCGGGACCGGTGAGGAACCCGATGAAATCCTCGGCCAGCTTCGAGCCGTCGGTTCGGGTGAACATATACAGCTCCCGGGCGATGGGGTAGGTGTTTTTCCGCACCGAATCCACGCTGGCCGTCACGCCTTCCACGCTCACCGCCTTGACCTGGGGACTGATGTAGCCCAGCCCCACGTAGCCGACGGCGTATTTATTGCCGGCCACCGCCTGGGCCACCCCGCCGGATGACGACTGCACCTGGGCGTCGCTGCGGATGCGGGCCCCCTGAAGCACTTTCTCCAGCCAGACTTCGAAGGTGCCGCTGCTGGCGTCGCGGTTGACGGTCACGATCGGCTTGTCTTCGCCGCCCACGTCTTTCCAGTTCTTGACCTCGCCGGAATAAATGTCTTTGAGCTGGGCCAGGGTCAGGTTCTTGACCGGGTTGTCGGGGTGCACGATCACCACCACGCAGTCCAGGGCCACGGGGTGCTTCACCAGGATCACCTTTTTGGCTTCGGCGGCGGCCTTTTCCTTGTCCTTCAAATCGCGCGAGGAATTGGCGATGTCCGTCGAGCCCTCCACGATGGCCTTCAGCCCGTCGCCGCTGCCCGTGCCGGACACCGACAGCTTCAGGTCGGGATAGAGGTACATATACACCTCGGCCGCCTTCTGGGCGATGGGCAGCACCGTGGTCGAGCCGGAAATGCGCAGTTCCTTGCCGCCCTGGGCCCAGGCGGCCCCGGCGCCGCCCGTCAGCATAACCAGCCCCAGCACGGCCAACAGTTTTTTACACAACATTTTTTTCTCCTTGATTCCGACGATTCGGATTGAGATGGGCCGTCGAAGCGGCTTCGTTGAAAGGCAGGGTACCCCGCCCGGGTTACAATCAGGTTACAGCCGGGTTACTTTTCAATGACATTATCATCCCACCGGGATTGCGCGCTTCGGGCGATCGCTTTTTATGAAAAGCGGGGTGATGAATCGCGGCGGTCTCGGCGTCCGCCCGGGGCGCCGCCCCGGACCCCGCCAGGGGAGGGTGCTGCGCGCACCCTACCCTGGACCCACCCGCGCCGGGGGCTGTCGCCCCCTGGACCCCCAAAAGGCGATCCCGTTGGGTCAGATAGCTGGTCGTAGCGCCGCCACAACTCGCCTGTACGGCTCAAACATGTGGCGGCGCGGTGAGGGGGGGCTTGACGCCGCCCTCTTTCCGCCCGAAAGCTTTTGCAGTCGCGATATGGTCAAAAATGTCTCCGCAGCGCCAGTTGTTTGAGCCGTACAGGCGAGTTCTGGCGCTGCTTACGGGTACTTACTGACACAACGGAAATATCTTCGAGGGTCCAGGGGGCGAAGCCCCCGGCGCGGGTGGGTCCAGGGTGGGGTGCGCGCAGCACCCTCCCCTGGCGGGGTCCGGGGCAGCGCCCCGGCCGGGTGGCCGAAACCACCGCGATTCATCATCCCGCTTTTCAAATACGATTGCCCTGATTGCGCCCCGCCGGGTTGGAAAAGATGCTTTTTTCTGCTACAGTTGGGCCGGGCCCGTGGTTGCGGGCCCGCATTTCGAGGTCGGGAGCGACGACATGGACAGCCGGGAACGCAGGCCGCGCCTGCTGGTGGTGGAGGACGAGGAAGACATCCGGGATCTTTTGCTGATGCACTTCAAAGCCGAATTTGAGGTCCACGCGGCCGGGGACGGCTTGGAAGGCCTGGAGAAATGCCTCTCGCTGAGCCCGGACCTCTTGATCCTGGACCTGATGCTGCCCCGACTGGACGGCCTGGAGCTGTGCCGCCGCCTGCGAGCCGACGGACGCTTCCGCCGCCTGCCGATCATCATGCTCACCGCCCGGGCCGAGGAGGCCGACCGCCTGACCGGCTTCGAAACCGGGGCCGACGACTACGTGCTCAAACCATTCAGCCTCAAGGAACTGACCCTGCGGGTCAAGGCCCTGCTGCGCCGGAGCCGCGGCGGGGAGGAAACCGGCGAGCGCCGGCCGGAAGAGGCCGTCCTGAACATCGACGGGCTGGTCATCGACCCGGCCGCCTACCAGGTGAGCTACCAGGGGCGGCCCATCGTCCTGACCGCCCTGGAATTCCGCCTGCTGCACTACCTGGCCCAGCGCCCCGGCCGGGTCCTGGAACGCGGCCAGCTGCTGGAAGCCGTCTGGGGCTATCACGAGGAAAGCTACGCCCGCACCGTGGACACCCACCTGCGGCGCCTCAGGCAAAAACTGGGCGACGCCGAATTCTTCCTGGAAACCGTGCGCGGCGTGGGCTATCGCTTCAAAGCCGTATGAAGAGCGGGGCGCCGCCCCGCACCCTGCCAGGGGTTTTCCGGGAAAGGCAGTCCCCTGGACCCCAAATCGCAATACTTTGCGATAAACTGAGATTCAAGCTGATAAACTTGAAAGATACCGGAACCGGCCGGGGACGGCCGGTTCCGGAGTGGTTCCGAGGGGGCTTCGCTCCCCTGGTTGAGGCCGCGACTGGCGGCCGTTCTTCATAACGGGCTTTGTTGCTTTGGGAATCGGGGTGGCTCTGAACGTAGCCCCGAATGGGGCAATGCGCCGCCGAAAAGCGGCCTGGCTGACATTGGGTCGTCCGGGAACAGGCTGAATCGCCTCCTCACCTTTACCGTCGCTTCATCAAAATCGCTTTTACCCGTCGAGCGGAAGAAAGGTAGGCGGCCGGGGCCGGTAATACTTCGGAGGGCGGCCGCGTGGGCCCCGACCGCGTCGCCGACGGGCCCTCACGCACGCCTCGATCCTCACCGGCGGCGCGGTTGGGCAGCGGACGCCCGCAGAAGTTTTACCGGCCCCGGCCGCCGTACGGCCAGTGATAATGCCATCTTGAGAGAAAGACGGAATTACTGAGGGAGGGATCAACCAGATGAATGCCTGGATCTTATTTCGTTTGGGCATCGAAGCCATCAGGGGGAGCAACTGGCGGTTCCGGCTGTTCATTTTCGGGTCGCCCGCGCTGATCTTTTTGGTTCTGCTGCTGGTCTTTCCTCCGGCGGCCCTGGTTGTGCCGGTGGTCTGGCTGCTTTTCTTCATCTTCGCGCTGGTCGTCGTTGCCCTGCAGATGAGGCAGTTGCTGGATATCAAGCTCAAGCCGTGCCTGTTCCGCGCCGTGGTCAACCGCGATCAAATCGCCCGCCTGGCCGGGGATCTGGCCGCGCTGGGCTTCGTTCACGTCGGCTTTTTCCAGGTCGATGGCCGCGACCTGTTCGTCGAGGGCCTGGCCAGGCCGGATTGGAAAGTGTACGCCATGATCACCAGCGGCACCGAAGACACCGACGCCTACGTCGAGTTCAGTTCAGCCTATGCCGACGGCGGCAGCTACTGCGTCAGTGGCGGCAAAACCAGGTCGGTCCTGCCGAGGCCGGCCAACATGGTCAACGTCCACCATCCCGGCAAGAGCGCCGACGAACTGCTGGGCCTCTTTCTGCGAACCCGCCCGGATGGCGGCCTTTTGGATACCCCGCCGGACGGGTTCCAGGAGACGGTGGAGCGGGAGATCAGGCGCATGGGCGAGTATATTGTTAAGCGCGGCCGCGATTGAGGCTTTTAGAGTTGGAGGCCACTGAGCCTTCGTCTCGGCCGCTACGACACGCCCATGGCGCTGTTGCGGCGGCGTTTTGCCCCTCCGGGGCATCGTCCCGCCTCATTACCGGGACCACGGCCGGCCCCGAAGTCCGAGGAAAAAAGATGAAAATTAAAAAAACCAACGCCGCCCGGCGCCTCGACGAACTGGGCCTGGCCTATGAACTCAAACAGTTTCAGGTGGATGAGGACGACCTGTCGGCCGAATCGGCGGCCGCCCACCTGGGCATGCCCCTGGAACGGGTCTACAAGACCCTGGTGGCCCGGGGAGACCAGGGCGGCATCCTGGAGGCCTGCCTGCCCGCCGGCCGGGAGCTGGATCTCAAGGCCCTGGCGGCGGCCAGCGGCAATAAAAGCGTGACCCTGGTGGCGGTGAAGGAACTGCCGGGCCTGACCGGCTACCAGCGCGGCGGCTGCTCCCCTTTGGGCGGCAAAAAAGACTATCCCGTTTATATTCTCGACGAGATCATGGCCCACGACCGGATCATCGTCAACGCCGGCGGCCGGGGCCTGATGTTCCTCATGGCTCCGGCCGATCTGGTGGCGGCCACCGGGGCCACCCTGGCCCCCATCGCCCGGCCGCTGAAGTGATCACGGCCGGGCCCGGTTTTCGTCGCCGCCGGGCCTCAGGCCCTCCCCCGCCTTTCCCAGGCGCTGAGGCCGAAGACCAGGGCCGCCGCGGCCCAGACCATCAGCTCCAGCTGAAAGGTCCAGTGCCGCAGAAAATTCCAAACCCACCAGTTATACACCGCCGGCACCCGCACCAGTTTGATGTATTCCCAGGAAAAGGGGGCCGCGTAAAAAACCGGGGCGGCCAGCATGTCCAGCAGCAGGTGCAGCATGATGTTGGCCATGATGACCGCCGGATAGATCAAGAGGTCGCGTTTTTTCAGCAGCATGAGGATCAGGACCGACGCCGCGAAAAGGGCTGCCCAGGAGAGGGGCCAGTGGGTCGGGTAATAACGGTGGTTCCGGACTCCGGCTTCGAGATGAAACCAGACGATGTCGATATCCGGCAGCAGCGAGGCGATCAGGCCGCAGATCCACAGGCTGGTCCGATGGGCGGCGTCGAATTTGGAACTCAGGGCCTTGGTCAGCAGATAGCCGGCCGGCAGGTGGGCGATGATCATGTCGGTCTCCCCGGGGGGCGGCGCCTCGGGCGGCGCCCCGCCCTGCGTAACGGTTTGTTAGAGGGCC
>JAVBLB010000069.1:0-42595 GCA_031553735.1 Candidatus Adiutrix sp. | reverse complement strand
GCCGGTTTCGGAAGGGGTCCAGGGGACCTATGTCCCCTGGCGGGGGTTTGGGGGCGGCGCCCCCAAGGTTGAAATCGCCTTTGGCCGCGCCCGGCTCAGGCTTTGGGGCGCAGCAGTTTGTAGATGGCCGGGACGACGAAGAGGGTGATGAAGGTGGAGGTGGTCAGGCCGCCGATGACCGCCCGGGCCAGGGGGGCCTGGGTTTCCCCGCCGTCGCCGTAGCCCAGGGCCAGCGGCACCAGGCCCAGGATGGTGGTCAGGGTGGTCATGAGGATGGGGCGCAGGCGGCGGCGGCCGGCCTCCATCAGGGCCGGGTCCATCGCCATTTCATCGCGCCGGCGCAGGAGGTTGGCGTGGTCGATCAGGATGATGGCGTTGTTGACCACGATGCCGGTGAGCATGATGACCCCGATGAAGGAGTTGATGTTGAAGATGGTGCCGGTCAGGAAGTGGCCGAGGATGACCCCGATGGCGGCGAAGGGCACCGAAAACATGACCACCAGGGGCCCCTTGAGCTGTTCGAACTGGCAGGCCATGACCATGTAGACCAGGAAAACCGCCAGGATCAGGACATACAGCAGCCCTTCGAAGGTTTCGGCCTGTTCCTTGGCCTCGCCGGCGAAGGCGTAGCTGAATTCCTGGGGCAGGGGCACGGTTTTGAGGGCTTCTTCGATATCGGCGATGACGTCGCCCAGGGGCCGGTCGGTGTAATCGGCGCTGATGGTGACCATGCGGGCCTGATCCTTGCGGGTGATGGCCAGGGGGCCGCTGCCGGCCACGGCCCGGGCCACGTTGGCCAAAACCACCTGCTCGCCCCGGTCGTTGGTCATGGTCAGGTTCATCAGCTCTTCGATGGACAGGCGGTCGGACTCCTTGAGTTTGACCACGATGGAATATTCCTTGCCGCTTTCGCGGTAGTTGCCGGCCGTGGAGCCGCCCAGGGCGGTCTTGATCAGGGAGGAGACCTGGGCGACGCTCAAGTGGGCGTCGGCGGCCCGGTCGCGGTCGATGACGACGAGTTCCTCGGGGGTGGCGTCCTCGTTGGACAGGTAGACGTCGGTGATGCCGGGCACTTTTTCGATGATCCGCTTCATCACCTGGCTCAGGCGGTCGGCCTCGGTCAAATCGTTGCCGCGCAGTTCCACCTGGATGCGGTCCCCGGTGCCGCCGCCGGCGAAGAAGGACTGGTCGGCCCGCAGGCGGATGGTGGCCCCGGGCACGCTCACCAGCCGGCCCCGCAGGTCGTCCATGATTTCAAAGACCGAACGCCGCCGGTCGCCGATGGGCACCAGCCGGACCCGGAGCTCCCCGGTGTGCCCGCCGCTCGCCCCGGGGCCGTAACCGCCGGAAGAGCCCACACTGGCCGAAGTGGCCCGGATTTCCGGCACCGCGTCGGCCACCACGGCCTCGATGAGCTTCATGACCTCCGAGGTCCTCTCCACCCGGGTGCCAACTTCCAGGGTCAGGTTGACCCGGAAGGAACTTTCGTCGGTCTTGGGCAGGAATTCGGTCCCGATCCGGGTCACCAGCACCGCCGACAGGCCCACCGCGGCGAAAGCCACCAGAATCACCAGTTTGGGCCGGCTCAGGGCCCGGGCCAGCCACCGGCCGTAGGTCAGTTCCACCAGTTTGAAGTAGCGGCGGCCGTAACGCGGCTGGCCGAACTTCCGCCGCCGGCCCCGCTCGTCGATTTCCCCTTCGCCGGCGTCTTTCAGGAGGCGGGCCGCCAGCATAGGCACCAGGGTCAGGGCCACGGCCAGGGAGGAAATCAGGGCGAAGGTGATGGTCCAGGAGAAGGGGCGGAACATAATGCCGGCCATGCCTTCCAGGAAGATCATGGGCAGGAAGACGGCCAGGGTGGTCAGGGTGCTGGCCACGATGGCCCCGGCCACTTCGTCGGTGCCGTTGGCGGCGGCTTCTTCGGGGCTCTGGCCCTCGCTTCGCAGGCGGAAGATGTTTTCCAGCACCACGATGGCGTTATCCACCAGCATGCCCACCCCCAGGGCCAGGGCGCCGAGGGTCAGCACGTTCAGGGTCAGGCCCCAGAAGAACATGGCCATGAAGGTGGCGATGATGGAAATGGGAATGGCCGTGGCCAGGACGAGGGTGCTGCGGATGTTCTGCAGGAACACCAAAATGACCAGGATGGCCAGCACCCCGCCCTGGATGGCCGAGGAAGTCACGGTGTCGATGGACTGGCGGATGTAGACGGAACTGTCGAAGAGCGGGGTGATGTGGATGTTCGGCAGGGCCTCGTTGATCTCCGCCACGGCCTGGTTGGCCCGCTCGGCCACTTCCACGGTGTTGGAGCCGGACTGCTTGAAGACGGGCATGAACAGGCCGCCCTGGCGGTTGACCCGGGTGATGCGCGTGACCTTGGCCCAGGTGTCGTTGACTTCGGCGATGTCCCGAAGGCGGATCAGGGAGCCGCCCGGGCCGTAGGCCACCACCGTGGAACCCAGTTGATCGAGGCTGGTGAATTCCCCCAAGGTCCGCACCACCACCGACAGGCGGCCCCGGTCGATGTCGCCGCCGGCTTCGGTGAGGTTGCCGGCCTGGATGAGGGCCAGAAGGTTGTGGAGATTGAGATTCAAGGCCTTGACCTTGGCCGGGTCCACTTCCACGTGGATCTCCCGGATCAGCCCGCCGGAGATGCCGGCCGAGGCCACGCCGGGGCTGCGCTCCAGGCGGTAGACCACTTCGTCGTCCACAAACTGCCGGAGCTTGACCGGGTGGAGGTTCGAGGCGACGCCCAGGGACATGATGGGCATGGCCGCGGTGTCGAACTTGCGCAACAGCGGCCGCTCGGCCTCGTCCGGAAGGCGCCGGATGACCCGGTCGATGCGGTCGCGGATATCGTTGGTGGCCTCGTCGAGGTTGTGGCCCCAGGTGAACTTGATGGCGATGGCGCTCATCCCCTCCTGGGAGGTGGAGGTGATCTCCTCCACCCCCGGGATGGCCGCCACGGCCTGCTCCAGGGGTTTGGTGATGAGCTCCTCCACTTCGCGGGGGGAGGCGTTTTCATATTCGGTGGAAACGGAGATGACCGGATAGGTCATCTCCGGCATGAGATCCAGGGGGATCTTGCCCAGGGCGAAGATCCCCAGCGTGACCACGATCAGGGTGGCCATGGTGGTGAAGACCGGACGTTTGACCGCCGCCCCGGCCAGACTCATGGCCGCCCCTCCCCTTCGCCGGCCGGCGCTTTCGCCGGCGCGTCCGACAGTTCATCGGGCAGGCGATAGGCCTGGCCGTCTTCCAACAGGTGCTGCCCCAGAAAGATCACCGGGCCGTCGATGGGCGCCGCGCCGACCAGTTCCACCCGGCCGTTATCCACCAGCCCCAAAGTGACCGGCCGCAGGCGAACCGTTTTCGTGGCCGGGTCGGCCACGAAAATGACGAACCCCTCCTGGCGCCGAAAGGGCACGTCCTGGGGCACGGACCAGACGTCCCGCAGTTCCCTGAAAATGAAGACCACCTCGGCGAACATGCCCGGCTTGAGCCGCCGGTCGGGGTTGGCCACCGCCAGTTCCACCCGCGCCTGGCGTGAGGAAGCCGACAAGACCGGGGCCACCCGCACCACCCGGCCCCGGAACACTTCGCCGGGCCAGGCCTCGGTCCGCAGTTCGGCCTCCTGCCCCGGCTGGATCTTGGGATAATCCTTTTCGATGACTTCCACCACCACCAGGAGGGGATCCAGGGAGACCACGGACAACAGGGGCGTATTGGCCGTCACCAGGTCGCCCTCGTCCACCAGGCGTTCGCCGACCCAGCGGCCGCCGCCCTCGGGCCAGGTGGCGCTGACCTGGGTGTAGGACAATTTCAAGGCCGCGTCGGCCAACTGGCTCCGGGCCGCCTCCAACTGACTTTCGGCCACCCGGGTCCGGGCCTCGGCTTGGCGCAGTTTGTTTTCGGTGGCCTCGAAATCGGACTGGCTGACGATGCGCTTGTCGGCCAGGCTGCTCTGGCGGCTCATGTCGCTCCGGGCCAGGCGCAGGTTGGCCTCGGCCTCGGCGTGCTGGGCCTCGGCCAGTTGCACGTTGTGGGCGGCCCGGTCCCGGGCCAGGCGATATTCCTCGTCGTCCAGCCGGGCCAGGAGCTGGCCGCTCTCCACCTGGTCGCCGATGTCCACCAGCAGTTTTTCCAACTGGCCGCCCACCCGGGAAGCCACCGAAAATTTCTGGGCCGCGGTCAGGGAGCCGTAATACAGCCCCACTTCACGCATGACCCCGAAGGTGGCCGGCCCCAGTTCCACATAGACCGGCTGGCGGTCGCCCCGGCCGGGGCCGGCCTTCGGCAGGCCCGGGCCGGCGATGAACCGCGCCACGCCCAGGACCAGGAAGGCCAGGATGATCAGGGTCAGTATCTTGTGGGCCGATATGGTTCGCCATATTGACCGCCATGGTACACGCTTCATCAAGCCGCCTCCGGCAGCGGAAATCGGGATGCTTCCCGGTTATATATTAAGGAAGCAAGGAATGAACCAATAATAGTAAAGTTTACCAAACCCTTGGGCATCAAGCCGGGCCGCCCGGCTTCAGCCCCGGGGCGGCATTTCCCCGCATAAAAAATACCCAGCGACCGGGTATTTTCATCACCTGGAGGCGCCCAGCGCAGGCGCTTTCGGGTAGCCCAGTATAGTCTTTTACCAAAGACCTGACAAGCGCCGCCGGGACCACGGTCAGGGCGATCGCTTTTTATGTCGGCTGATGAATCGCGGCGGTCTCGGCGTCCGCCCGGGGCGCTGCCCCGGACCCCGCCAGGGGAGGGCTCTACGTGAGCCCTACCCTGGACCCACCCGCGCCGGGGGCTTTCGCCCCCTGGACCCCTGAAGAAAATTTCGTTGTGTCAGCAAGTCCCCGTAAGCAGCGCCAGAACTCGCCTGTACGGCTCAAACAACTGGCGCTGCGGAGACATTTTTGCCAGGCCGCGACGGCCAAAGATCTCGACGGGAAGAATTTAGCGTTATCAGCCCAAACCGTCACCGCGCCGCCACATGTTTGAGCCGTACAGGCGAGTTGTGGCGGCGCTACGACCAGGTGTCTGACCCAACGGTATTGCCTTTCGGGGGTCCAGGGGGCAAGGCCCCCGGCGCGGGTGGGTCCAGGGTAGGGTGCGCGCAGCACCCTCCCCTGGCGGGGTCCGGGGCAGCGCCCCGGCCGGATGCCGAGACCGCCGCGATTCATCACCCCGTTTTTCAAGAGATTGCCGCCGCGACCTCGGCCCGACCGGTTCACCCAGGCCGGGCAATACCAATTCTCCATCAAGCCGGCGTCATCGGTGTTCGCCTGGCGGGGCCGGCCGTTCCGTCCCTTTTCCCCGAAACTGTTTCGGAAAACGCACCTCATTGTCAAATGGTCTGCGGATATGGTATGATAATGAAAGTATAAATTTTCTCCAACGCGGGCTGGAAACGAGGATGCGGGTCAAATTCTGGGGAGTGCGCGGGTCGATACCCTCCCCCAATAATTCACCGGATACCCGGTGGAAATTACGGGAGATTCTCTCGGCTGCCCGAGGTCTGCCCCTGGCCGACCCCAAGGAGCTGGACGAATTTCTCGCCAGGCTGCCCTACCATCTGGTCCAGCCGGTGGGCGACAACACGTCCTGCGTGGAAATCAGCCAGGGCGCGGACCGGATCATCCTGGACGGGGGCTCCGGCCTGCGGCTTCTGGGCCTGGAACTGGGCCGCCAGACGGATTTCACCGAAAAGGATCTCTACCTGGCCATCGAAACCGGCCTGGACCTGACGCATTACGAATATCGCGCGGTGGACGAGGAAGACCTCAACCTGACCCTGCTTTTCAGCCACACCCACTGGGACCACATCCAGGGCTTCCCCTTCTTCGTCCCGGCCTACCGGCCGGGCAACCACCTGGCCCTGTACGGGCGGGACCGCGACCGCCTGTCCTGGGCCCTGAATCTGCAGCAGACCGCCCCGGAGCTCTTTCCCATCCCCCTGGACCAGATGGGGGCCCGGGTCGAATTCCACACTTTTCCCGAATCGGGCCTGAAAATCGGGAAGCTGAACATCAGCGCCTTTGAGATGCCGCACCCGGGCGGCAGCCTGGCCTACCGCATCCGATCCGGGAAAAGAACCGTGGTCTACGCCACGGATTTCGAGTTTCCCGTCCCTGAGTCGGCGCAGGCCCGCGGCTTCGTCGACTTCATCGCCAAAGCCGACGTCCTGATCGGCGACACCCAATACACCTACCTGGAAAGCGTGGCCCGGGAAGGCTGGGGCCATTCCACCTCCTTTCGGGCCGTGGACCTGGCCATGCAGGCCGGAGTGCGCAACTTTTTCCTCTTTCATCACGACCCGGAGCACAGCGATGCCAAGCTCCTGGACAACCTCGACAAAACCCGCGCCTATTACCTGATGATGAGCGAACGGGGCCGGATGCGCATCGAACTGGCCGTCGAAGGGCTCACCCTGGATATCTGATACCAAATCCCATTCAATAAATAGTTACATTTAATAACCGCCGAGGGTAAACCCCTTGTCGTCAAGGCTGTCCATGACCGATTCAACACCTAAAATATCCCTCATCGTGCCGGTGTACAACACAGCGCCCTTTCTGGCGGAATGCCTTGACAGCCTGGCCGGACAGACCCTCCGTGAGATCGAGATCATCTGTGTCGACGACGGCTCCACGGACGGCTCTTCAGATATTTTACAGGAATACGCCCGGCGCGACCCGCGTTTCAAGGTATTCCACCAGGTCAATCAGGGCGCGGGCGTGGCCCAGAATACCGGCCTGAAAGCGGCCGCGGGCGAATACGTCGCTTTTGTCGGGAGCGACGACTTGTATCCCGACCCGGCCGGCCTGGCCAGATTATACCGGGCGGCCAAAGACAATGGAGCCCCGGTCTGCGGCGGGGGCGTCAAAACCTTTCGTCATGAGGAGGGGAAGCGGTCGGATCAGATGGCGGCGACCTGCGACGTCTTCGATCGGGAGGGCTGGGTCGACTATCGGGACTACCAGCGGTCGGTTCTGTACGTTCGCTATATTTTCCAGAGGGAACTGGTCATCGGGCACAGCCTGTTTTTCCCCCCGACCCGGCGAGGTCAGGACGCCCTGTGGTGCATCCGGACCCTCTGCCTGGCCGGCCGGTTCTATGCCATCCGGGACCTGGTGTACGCCTACCGGGTCCGGCACAAACCCTCGGTCTACAACTATGAAACCAGCCTGGACATGCTCGAGTCCGAAATCCTGACGCTCAGATTCGCCCACCGGGAGGGATTGGACCGGATCCAGGCCTCCCATGAATATCAATTCCTCGGTTTCGCCCGCCAGTTCGGCCGCCTGGACCCGGACTCGGCCGACTTCTGCCGACATTATTACTTCAACTATGGCAAGTATTATTTCCTGAAATTCACGGCCATGATCCTACCGGGGCCGGCCGGCGGCTATTTCAAGAAAAAATATGACGTTTTCAAAGAGAGATTCAAAAAAGTGCATCACATGCGGCTGTATTGAGCCGCCGCCGTCAAAGCGCCAGCAGCCGCCGGGCCAGGGCCACGGCCTCCCGGCTGGGGGAGGCCCCGCCCAGCATGCGGGCCAGTTCGTCCACCCGCCGGGAGTCGTCGAGGGGAGTGATGGAGGTGACGGTGCGGCCGCTGTGGGGGTCGGGTTCCTTGGCCACCACGAAGTGGCGGCCGGGGAGAGCGGCCATCTGAGGCAAATGGGTGATGACGATGAGCTGTTGCCGCTCGGCCAGGCGGGCCATTTTGGCGGCCACCGCCTCGGCGGTGCCCCCGCCGAGGCCGGCGTCGATTTCGTCGAAGACCAGGAGCTGATCGCCGGGGCGATCGGCCACGGTCTTCAGGGCCAGCATGACCCGGGACAATTCGCCCCCGGAGGCGATCCGGGCCAGCGGTTTGGCGCCTTCGCCGGGGTTGGGGCTGAAGAGGATGACCACCCGGTCGAAGCCGCCGGGGCCCAAGGCTTTTTCCATCTCCTCCGGGGCGGCCTCTTCCGCCGGCCCCTCCACCGCCACCTGAATTTCGATTTTTGGAAAGCCCAGGGGCTTGAGCCCCGCCGCCAGGGACTCGGCCAGACGACGCCCGGATTCGACCCGGGCCTGGCGCAGCCGGCGGGCGGCCGCGAAAGCCGCCTCGCGGGCCTGGGCCCGTTCCCGGCGCAGCCGGGCCAGATCCAGCCCGGCCCCGTCCAGTTCGTCGAGAATCGCGGCCAATTGGCGGCCGCGCTCGATGATCCCGTCCAGGGGCAGGTTGTATTTGCGCTTCAGCTTGGCCAGGTCGTTGAGGCGCTCCTCCACCCACTCCAGGCGGTCCGGCTCCACATCCAGATCGCGGCCCAGGGTCTCCAGTTCCACGGCCAGGTCGGCCAACTGGTGATAGCAATCCAACACCACACCCAGCCCGGCCTCGAAACGGCCGTCCAGGCCGGCCGCCGTCTCCAGACCGCGCCGGGCCCGCCCCAGCTTCTCCACCACGTTGCCCGGCTCCCCGCCCAAGATGGCCGCGGCGGCCGACAGAGACTCCAAGAGCCGGCCCGAGTTCCGGGCCCGGTTTTTTTCGGCCAGCAGTTCCTCGTCCTCGCCGGGCTTTAAGGCCGCCTTCTTGATCTCGTCGCGCTGAAACTCATAGAGGTCGCGCTTTTCCTCGGCCTCCCGCAGGCGGTCTTCCAGCGCTTTGAGGTCGGCGGTTGCCCGGCCCAGGCGCTGCCAGGCCGCGCGCATGTCCGCCAGAAGATCGCGGTGGCCGCCGAAGCGGTCGAGGTATTCCAACTGGCTGGCCGGCTTGAGGAGCGACTGCTGGTCGTGCTGTCCGGAGATGGACAAGAGTTCCTCCCCCAGGGCGGCCAACTGGTTCTGGGGCACGGGCGAGCCGTTCACATAGGCCCGGCTGCGCCCGGCGGCGGTCACCACCCGGCGCAGGATGATTTCCTCGGCGGTCGCAAGACCCAGGGCCTCGAAGGTCGCGGCGAAGTCCTCCGGGGCGTTCAACTCAAAGACGGCCGCGACCTCCGCCTCCTCCGCGCCGGCCCGGACCAGGTCGGCCGAGCCCCGCTGGCCCATCAAAAGCCCCAGGGCGCCCACCAGGATGCTCTTGCCCGCCCCGGTCTCGCCGGTCAGGACGTTGGCCCCGGCCCCGAAAGAGATGTTCAGCGAATCGATCAAGGCCAGATTTCTGACGGACAGTTCGGCTAACACGTATCCTCTTAAGCTTCTACCCGATCAGCTTCATCTTTTCGGCCACCTCGGTGATCATCCGGGTGGCGGCCAGGGCCAGGTCGGGCTCCAGCATGCTCAAACCGCAGGAAGCGGTGAGGATGGAGCGGGCGGCGATCAGATCCCGGGGGACCCCCAGGCGGTCGAAATTCCGCCAGCCGGCCTCCAACTGGTCGGCCAGGATCCCGGCGGTCAGATCCGGGGAGAAGCCGTGGGCCGGGACGATCCCCCAGGCCACCAGGCCGCCCTTTTCCAGAAAGGCCAACAGCGGCTTGGGATAGAGGCTGAACTGCTCCATGACTTCGAAGGCGTCGAAATTGACGATGTCGATGCCGGTATCCATCATCATGGCCCAGTCGGTGTTGCCGCAGATGTGGCAGCCGATCAGTACCGGGCCGTCATCCCGCACCACCTGGGCGGCCGAGCCCATGGCGCTGATGACCCGATCGCCGGTCAGGGTGGAAAAGGCCGAGCCGAAGCTGGCCAGCCCCGGTTCGTCGATGAAGACCACCGGGGTGCGCCCCAGTTCCCGGATCTTGCGGGCCTCCCAGGCGGCCTTGCCGCCCAGGGCCAGGGTGGTGGCCTCCAGGAGTTCGGGATCGTCCACCAGGGCGTTCTTCTCGTCCTCCATGAGGACCATCTGGCCGAAAGTCAACGGCCCGATGACCTGGACCTTCAGAAAATCGGGGCCGTAAGCCGGGTCGGCGGCGGCCCGCTTCAGAAAGGCTTCGAAGCCTCGGCCGCACTCCGGCCCCAGGGCCAGGAAGTCACGCTCGCCGGCCAGGAAGCGGCCGTAAAAATCCGCCAGGTCGTTCTCCCGGTCCCCGCGTTTGGCCCGGACCGTCCGGGCCTCGCGGTCGATCATCAGGGCCGGGAGGCCGTCGAGAGCGCCGAGGAACATATCTTCCCAAGGGCTGACTTTAACCATCTGCGGATAGGCCGGAATATCGAGTTTTTCCATAGACGCCACCGCCGCCTCCGGATCGAGGAGGGGCACCGAACCGATGGCCGTGGTGGAAAAAGGTTTGGGATAGGTCATATTATATATCCTCGCTTTCAAAACGCCCCGGGCGGAGGCCGGTCGTCGGAGCCGCTTCAAGCTGAACCGCGGCGATCGGGGATTAAAGGCCACTCGTCATTGGGGGGGATCATCATCAGGCGGGGAGACGATTGAACCTTCGTCCCGGCCGATGCGCCCGCCCATGACGCGGCTACGGCGGCGCATTGCCCCATTCGGGCCTGGGCATCAACCGCGCGGTCGGCGTCAGTCTTCCAGTTCGGCCAGGAGGGTGTTCCCGGCGTTCAGGGCCTTGTTGTAGGCCATGACCAGGGCCATTTTCCGCCGGTAGACCGCTTCGACGAAGGCCTCGTCCTCGCAGGAGGCCAGGGCTTCATCCAGATCGCACAAGGGCGGGCGGCCCTCCTGCCAGGTGAGGGTGAAATCCCGGGCCAGGTCGGCCAGATCGGCGGTGCGGTCGTAGAGGGCGCTGGTCCCCCCGCGCCGGAAAAAGTCAAAGCCTTCGGCTTCGGCCTCTTCCTGGGTCAGGACGGCCAGGAGGGTGATGGGCAGCTTGAAGAGCCGGGCGGAAAAATATAGGTCGCCGGCCAGACGGCGGGCGGCCTGCTGGCGCCCCCGGCCGGAAAGGCTGGGCCAGTTGGTGTTGATATAGTTGGACATGAAGGTTATGAAGCGGTCCGGCCCCAAATTTTCCAACGGAGGGAAGGGGGCCAGGCGGCCGGCATATTCGGGCCGGATCGGGCCGGCCAGGCGCGGCTTCTGCCCGAGGCGCTCCAGCAGGGCCTCCAGGGCCGGGCCCGGCTTCTGGGCGGCCAGGAAGTCGAAGAAAAGGCGCTCCCAGAAACCGCCTTCGGCGCTTTTGAAATCGGCGGCGCTCTTCATCAGGGCGGTGAGTTGTCCGGGAGCCAGAATTTCCGGCGGCCAGGCCGACAGATGCCGGGTCAGCTTGGGGAAATGCGGAACCAAAAGGGCCAGACAGCCTTCGCGCCCGGCGAAATCGTCGAGGTGCACGGTGTGTTCCGGCCCCCGGGCGATGCGGACCAGGCGCAGAAATTCGCCGCTGCTCAGCCCCTGGGCCGCGGCCAGGTCGGTGACCAGTTGGGACAGGCGGCTTTCCACGGCCGGCCGGCCGGCCAGGCGGGCCTCGGTCTCCACGATTTCCAGGCTCACCGTCCGGCCGATGTAGGTGGAATCCAGGCGCGACAGCAGATGGGCCGGCGTTTCCCCGGCCGCCGACCAGCCGGGGGTCGGGGAAACGCCGCTTGGGGCGGCGGTCATGGGCTGGGATCCGACCATGACCAGGCCGCCGGCCATGATCAGGGTGAACAGGCTGCGGCGGGCCACCTTCTTCACGCCCTCCAAAAGGCCGCGCCCCAGGCTGTAGCCGCCGCTGTTCCTGGCGTCGTCCCGGGCCAGGGGCCCGGCCGGGCCCGCCACCACGGGAACCGGGGCCTCTTCCGACAGGGCCTCCCGGAATTGCTCGGCCGGAAGAGCCGGCGCCAGGCCCGGCTCGGCCTTGGCCTGGGCCACCAGCGTCCAATACAGAAGAGCCAGTTTGTCCTGGCGGTCCTCCAGGGTCTTGATGCGGCCGTCGCGTTTTTTCAGTTCCAGGCTCAGGTGATCCACCTGACGGGTCTGGTCCTCAAGCTTGTGCTTCATGCCGGCCAGCGTGTCCCCGGCCCGGGTGCCCAGGTAGTTCATGGCCGCCCAGGCCGCTTCCAGGCGGCCGTCGTTCTCCTCCAGATCGCGGTCGGCCTGGGCCAGCTCGCTTTTCAGGACCACGATCTCCCCGACTTTTTCCGCGACCTGTTCCTGAGCCTGGTCGCGTTCCCGAGCCAGGGCGGCGGCCTGGTCGCGCGCCGCCGACAAATCCGCCTCCCGGGAGGCGACCTCGTCGGCTTTTTCCGCCAGGGCGCCCCGAAGCTGATCCCGCTCCCGGGTCAGGGCGAAAGCCTGATCGCGCACTTCCAGGAGTTCCGCCTCCCGCGAGGCCAGGCTGTTTTCCAGGATATCCCGGGTCCCCTTGAGCTGATCGCGTTCCCGGGTCAGGGTGGTGATCTGGTCGTGCGCTCCGGACAGTTCAGACTCCCGAGAGGCCAGGCTGTTTTCCAGGATATCCCGGGTCGAACGGGTCAGGGACAGTTCGCCGGCCAGGGCGGACCGGTCCTGCCGGGCCTGGGCCAGTTCGCCGGCCAGGTTGGACCGCTCTTCCCGGGCCCGATCCAACTCGCCGGACAGGGCGGCCCGTTCCTGCCGGGTCTGGGCCAGTTCGCCGGCCAGGGTGAAATGCGCCTCCCGGGCCTGTTCCAGGGATCCGGCCAAATCCGAATCGGCCTCCCGGGCCCGGGCCAGGTCCTCGGCCAGGACGGAACGTTCCTCACGGGCCTGGGCCAGTTCGGCCACTCCAGTGACGAACGAGCGGGCCAGGAAGGCCACCAGGGGTTCCAGTTCCGCCAGCCGGGCCTGAAGCTCCGGATCGCCGACGGCCTCCGCCGGCCGCGCTTCCCCAAGGTCGGCCGGAGAACCCTCCACGCCTTCGGCGCCGGCCAGTTCCGCTTTCAGCACCCGGCTTTCATCCTGAAGGTACCGGGCCACTTCCAAATTGGTCTCCGCCCCTTCGCGGGCGTCGGCGGCGGCATCCCGGGCGGCGACCTCGAAGAAATGGACCACCAGCGGCTCCAGCTCGGCCAGGCGCGATTTCTGGTCCTCCAGCTCCCGGCCCCGGCGGTCCAAAAGCCCCCGCAGGCCTTCCTCGGTCAGGCGGCTTTCCTCCAGACGGCGCCCGTAGCGGCGTTTGAGGCTGCCCAGGGCCTGCCGCAGTTTCCGGGTGCGGCCGTCGAGTCGGGTGACGGCTTCACTGAGTTCCCGGTTGTGCCGGGTCAGGTGGCCACGCTCATCGGCCCAGCCGGCCTGGGCCGCCTCCAGAGTCCGAACCGTCTCGGCCGACAGATCCAGCTCCGCCTTCTTGACCGCCAGTGCCGCCTCCAACTGGTCACGCTCGGACCGGGCCTTTTCCACGAACTCGATTTCCCGGCCCGCGGCCTTGAGACGCAAGTTGGCCTCGCGCACTTCGGTGCCCAGCTTGAACTGCTCGGCCTGACGGTCGGCGGCGTTCCGGGTCCGCTTGAGCTGAGCCTCGCTGCGCCACAGGGCCTCGCCCAGTATTTTGATGAACGGGGCCAGTTCACCCCCGACGAGAGTTTCCAACTCGGCCTGACGGTCAACCAACTGATCGTTGCGCTGTTCCAAATCCTTCAGCAGGAAGGCCAGGCGATTTTTTTCGTCTTCCAGGCCGGACAGCTTGACGGCCAGACAGGCCTTTTCCTCTTCCAACCCCGTCCGCCGATCGGCCAGCCCGCCGTTTTCGGCGGACAAGGCTTCGAGACGGGCGGCCAGTTCGGATTTCTCCTCGGCCACCGTGGCCAGACGGTCGGTCAGATTCTTCTTTTCCTCGGCCAGTTCGGCCGCCAGGGAGATGAGGACCTGCTTTTCTTCGACCAGATCGGCCGACCGGGCGATCAGGGTCTGGTTTTCATCGGTCAAATCGGCGGCCCGGGCGGCCAGGGCTTCCTTTTCCTCGGTCAGATCGGCGGCCCGGGCGGCCAGGGCTTCCTTTTCCTCGGTCAGATCGGCGGCTCGGGCGGCCAGGGCCTCTTTCTCCTCGACCAGGGCTTGATTTTCCTCGGTCAAGCCGGCGGCCCGGGTGGCCAGGGCCTCTTTTTCCTCGGTCAAATCGGCGGCCCGAGCGGCCAGGGCCTCTTTTTCCTCGGTCAAATCGGCGGCCCGGGCGGCCAGGGCTTCTTTTTCCTCGGTCAAGCCGGCCGCCCGAACGGCCAGGGCCTCTTTCTCCTCAGCCAGGCCGGCGGCTTGGGCGGCCATTTCCCGCTTGTCGCGGTCGGCTTCCAGAGCCCGGGCCCGGGCTTCGGCCAAGCGGCTAAAAATAGCCTCGCGTTCCGTCTCCAGATCGGCCATCTTCAGCCGGGCGGTGCCCAGTTCGGCCCGCAGTTCCTGGCGCATGGCCACCAGGCGCAGGAGGTTGCGCTTCTGCCGGGTCAGCCGGCCCGTCATTTCCCGGCGGTCGGCTTCCGAGCGGTTCAGCGTGCGTTCCCGGCGGTTTAAGGTATTCAAAAGCGAACTGTGCGCCTGGGACACCAGATCCAGTTTGCGCCGCAGGGCGGCCGCCATGTCGCCCATGGAAACCCGGACTCGGCTGGCCTCGGCCAGTTCCTCCCGGTGGCGGGACAATTCGGCCGACAGGGATTCCACCCGGGCCACCGCCGCGGCCAGCCGCTGGGACTGTTCCTGCAACCGGGTTTCCACCTCCCGGCGGCGGACGTCCAGGGCCTCCCGTTCCCGCCGGGTCTCGTCGAGGCGCACTTCCAGATCCCGGCGCTCGGCCACGAACTGTTGGGTCTTGGCCAGTTCGCCGCGATTGACCCGCAGTTCGGCGGTCAGTTTCTTCAGGTCGCCGCGCTCCCGGGCGTACAGTTCGGCCAACTGGGACCGCTTGCGCCGCAGTTCGGAGCGCTCGCCCCGAAGCGCCTCGTTTTCCAGCGACAGCCTTTGCCGGGCCTCTTCGACCTCGCTCAGAAGCGCGCTCTTGCTTTCATAGACTTTCAGCAGCCGGGCCTTGACCCGGCCCACGTCGCCCAGCCCCTGACGGCTGGCGGCCAACTGGGCGGACAGACGCTCCTTTTCCACAGCCGAGGCCCGCAGTTCCTGAAGCATCCGGCCGTTTTCCGCCCGGCCGCGAGTCAGTTCCCGCTCCGCCTCCCGCCCCCGGACCAGGGCTTCCTCCAGCTCGCCCTTGGTTTCCTTGAGCGACAGCCGCTGGTCCACCACCCCGGCCAGGACGCCCAAACGCTTGCGGGCCGCCTTGAGCCGGGGGCCTCGCGGTTGGGCCTGGCCCAGGCGTTCCTTAAGACTCTCGCCCTCGCTCCGCAAACGGTGCGTGGTGGACAGGCGCCCCCCGGCCAAGGACAGGCGATGACGCAGATCCTCCAGGAGGGACTGCGTCCGGCCCAGGGCCTGGGCGGTGGCCAGAAACACTTTTTCCAGGAAAACCGGGCGGCCCAGACGGGCCGGGAGGGCGAAATAGATCCGGGCCAGATCCCGGCGGCGCTCGACCGTGGACCGCCACAGAGCCTCGACGCCCCGGCCGACATGGTCGAGGCGGTCCAGGTTCTCCACGTTCTCCCGCCCGGACAGCCGGCTTTCGATATCGGAAAGCAGGCCCAGGCTCCGCTGGAGAGCTTCGGCGGTGCGGGCCGTCTCATCTTTCAGATGGCGGTCGTCCCGCTCCAGGTCGGCCAGAAGGGCCGACAACCGGCGGCTGTCGGCGTTCCAGTCCCGGTCGGCCCGGGAGCCGTCCACCACCACGGCCAGGACGTCGTCGAGGTCGGCCGAGAAGGCCTCCATGTTTTCGATCCAGCGGGCTTCGCCGGTCAGAATGGCCCGGGCCGAGTTCACCTCGGCCTTCAGTTCCACCGTGACCCGGGTCAGGCTCCGCCGCCCCGAACTCCGCTGGGATAATTCATCGGCGTCGCCCCCGTCCCGCACCGCCTTCAAGAGGCGGTTGACCACCTCCTGCAGGCGCTGGGCCTTCTGCCACAGAAACCGGGCCTCCTTGGGCCAGACGGCGGCCTCGGCCTTCATGCGCGGCCAGAGCCGGGCGGCCCGCACCAGGTTGGCCCGGCTCTCGCCCAACGCGGCCAGAGTGTTTTCCCGGGGGCGGACGGCGGCGTCGAAGCCGGGCTGTCGGGATGGCCAGGTCCGTTCCAACTGGTCGATTTCCTTGGCCAGCCGCCCGTATTCGGCCTCCACGGCCGTCAGAGCCGCCCGGATGGATTCCGGCCCCCGGGGGAAAAAGGCCGGCCCGCCGCCCCGGCCCGGAAACGGCGGCCCCTCCTCCCCTTCCAGGGCCAGGGCGAAAAAATCCTTGAGCGAGCCGGCGCCCAGGTCGCGGGCCATCTCCGGAGACAGGGTCAGAGCCGGGACGGACTCGGGGGGACGGTAGCCTTCCGGGGGAGTGAAACTGTTCAAAAAGCGCCCCAGGTCTTTGGCCTGAGACAAAAAGGTCATGAAATCACTCGATTTTTCACCAGCCAGAAAAGAAGACATGGCTCCCGCGTTCTCCTGGAAATCCCAGGGGCCGGGGTCGTCGTGGCTTAATAAACCGTTTACATCGGCAACTTTTGACCGGGTCATGATTCAGAGTAATTGCATCTCGGTTGATTTACGTTTACAATGGCATCGAATCGGCCGGCGCGTGGAACCGGGCCCCGGAGGGCGATAAACCGCCGAAAACACGGCGCGGAGCGGTTGAGGTCGAACCTGATTTCATGGCCATTGATTATCATACCATAAAATGTTCCATCACGGTTCGAAAAATGCACCCGGCGGATACATCGAGACAATTCGTTGAAATACTTATTATTCACGAAATAATCAAACCATCTCACTCGCGGTGATGAGGAGCGGACATGCAAGTCATTCTGAAGCAGGCCGGGCAGCCCGATCGGCATTTGACCGGCCACGAGGGGCAGACCATCTTTTCTTTTCTGGCCAACCAGGGCATCCATATCGACGCCCCCTGCGCCGGGCGCGGGCGGTGCGGCAAATGCCTGGTGACGGTTTCGGGGGCGGTGAGCGAACCGACCGAAAATGAAGTGGCCTCGCTGGGCCAGGGCGCCGAAAACCGCCTGGCCTGCCAAGCCCGACTGACCGGCGAAGCCACGGTGGAGATCGCCGCCGCGGCTCGCTTCAGTTCCGTCAAGGGCCTGGGGGAATCGGAACCCTACGACATCGATTCGCCGCTGAAGGCCTTCGACTTCGATCCCCCGGACCGCCAGGACGCCGTCGACCTGATGACCAAAAGGAACATCGGCCGGGCCTCCATCGAGGCCCTCAACCAGTTGGGCGCCCTGGACGTGAACCGCCGGTCCGGCCGGGCGGTGATGTGGGGCGACGAACTCTTAAAAGTCATCCCCCGCGAGGAAGGCCGCGTCGAAGAAGCGCCCCTGGCCGTGGCCGTGGACCTGGGCACCACCGGCCTGGCCGTGGCCGTCATCGACGCCGCCCGCGGCGAAGTCATCGCCCAGGGCACGGCCCTGAATCCCCAGACCACCTGCGGCGGCGACGTCATCAGCCGCATCACCATGGCCTCCGAGAGCCCCGAACAGCTGGCCCAGCTGCAGAACCTGGCCCTCGACGGCATCGCCAACCTGATTCTGGACACGGCCGGCCCCCGGAACATTTCGCGGATCATGGCCGCGGTCATCAGCGGCAACACCACCATGACCTATCTGCTGGCCGGGGTCCAGCCCAAAGGCCTGGCCCAGTCCCCCTACCGCCCGATCTTCATCAAGAGCCTGGACCTCTCCCACCTGGCCGCCCGGCTGCGCCTGGATCCCGGAGCCAAGGTGGTCACCCCGCCCTGCATTTCGGCCTACGTCGGCGGCGACATCACCGCGGGGGTGCTGGCGGTGGGCCTCAAGAAGCTGGCCGGCACGGTCCTGTATATCGACATCGGCACCAACGGCGAAATCGTGCTCAGCCACCAGGGCCGCCTGGTGGCCACCTCCTGCGCCGCCGGGCCGGCCCTGGAGGGCATGAACATCATCCGGGGCCAGCGGGCCACGCCCGGGGCCGTCGACAGCTTCAGCATGACCCCGGACTACAAATACAAGTACACCACCATCGCCGAGGCCCCGCCCACCGGCATCTGCGGCAGCGGGCTCATCGACCTCACCGCCGCCCTGGTCGACCGCAAGCTCATCGACGCCACCGGCCGCCTCAAGCCTCCGGCCGAGATTCCTCCTTCGGCCGCCTGGCTCAAGGATCTGGCCGACGGGCGCTTCAACTTCGCCAACGGCGTCTTTCTCGACCAGAAGGACATCCGCCAGGTGCAATTGGCCAAGGGAGCCATCGCCGCGGCGGTGGAGATGCTGCTCGGGCGCCTGGGCCTGACGGAGAAGGATCTCGACGAGATCATCATCGCCGGGGCCTTCGGCTTCCATCTCAAGCCGGAGAGCCTCAAATCCACCAGCCTCATCCCCCGGGATTACCAAGGACCGGGGCGCTTCGTCGGCAACTCCTCACTGGCCGGCGCGGCCCGCATGCTTCTGACCCCGGCGGCCGTCGAGCAGCTCGACGCCATCGCCGCGGAGACTTCGGTGCTGGAGCTGGGCTTCGATCCGCAGTTCCAGAATATTTTCATCAAAAATTTGAAATTCTGAAACGCTGAATCAAACGCTTGATTCAGAGCGGCTCAACGGACCGGAGGGGCCATGGCATCGGTGGGGCGTCAGACCCGGGCGGAAGTGGATTTGTCGGCCATCGGGCGCAACGTGAGGGCCCTGAAATCCCTGACGGCGCCCGGGACGCGCTTCTGCGCGGTGGTCAAGGCCGACGGCTACGGGCACGGCGCGGCCCAGGCGGCGGCGGCGGCCCTGGCGGCCGGGGCCGACCACCTGGCCGTGGCCATCCTCGACGAGGCCCTGGAACTGCGGGCCGCCGGCCTCTCCGCCCCGATCCTCATCCTGGGCCACACGCCGCCGGCCCAATCCCACCTGGTGGCGGAAAACGGCCTGACCCAGACCGTCTACCGCCTTTCCCAGGCCGAGGCCCTGGCCGGGGCCGCCGAGGCCCTGGGCCGCCGGGTCAAAGTTCATTTGAAAGTGGATACCGGCATGGGGCGCCTGGGGGTGACCCCGGGCGAGGCCCCGGATTTCGCCCGGGCCGCCGCCCGCCTGCCCGGCCTGGAGCTGGAGGGCATCTACACCCACTTCGCCCAGGCCGACAGCCGCGACAAGGCTTCGGCCCTGAAGCAGCTCGACGCCTTCCGGGGGGCGCTGGACGACGTCCGGGCCCGGGGCCCGGCCATCCCCGTCCGCCACGCGGCCAACAGCGCGGCCCTCCTGGACCTCCCCGAAACCCACCTGGACATGGTCCGGGCCGGCATCAGCCTCTACGGTCTGTGGCCGTCGAGCGAAACCACCCGGCCGGTCGAACTCACCCCGGCCATGCGCTTCAAAACCAAAATCGCCATGCTCAAGCACGTCCCGGCCGGGACGCCCCTGAGCTACGGCTGCACCTACCGGACCCCGAAGGCGGCCGACATCGCCACCCTGCCCGTGGGCTATGCCGACGGCTGGAGCCGCCGCCTCGGCACCCTGGAAGACCTGCCGGTCCCTAAACCCTCCGGGGCGCGGGTGGTAATCGCCGGCCGTCGGGCGCCGGTGGTCGGGCGAGTCTGCATGGACCAGTGCCTGGTGGACGTCACCGGCCTCCCGAATCTCTCGGAGGGCGACGACGTGCTGCTCTTCGGCGGCCCCGAACTGCCGGTGGAGGAAGTGGCCGCCCGGCTGGGCACCATCAATTACGAAATCGTCTGCCTGGTGGGCCGCCGGGTGCCCCGGGTTTACGCCCCGGAGGGACCGGACGCCCCCGGCGCGCTGAAAGGCTGAAGGCGGCCGTGCGTTCCCCGAACGACCAACAGCGGCGGACCCGATATCCGAGGCCAACCGCCGGGGCTCCGAAACCGCCCTGGCGGGTGCGCCGGCGCCCTTCGCTGCGGCTCTTTTGGCTGCTTCCGCTCATCGCGGCGGCGGCGGTCGGCTGGTACCGGAGCCAGGCCGGCCCGGAGCGGGCGCCTCTCGAACAGGTCCCGGCCGGGGACGAAACCCTGGCCGAAGACGCCACCCCGGCCCCGCCCGAGAGCGGCGGCGGGCCGGCCGAAGTCCTCTCCGGTCGGGTGACCCGGGTCGGCGACGGCGACACCCTGACCCTGAGAACCGACGACGGCAAGCAGGTGAAGGTGCGCCTCTACGGCCTGGACGCCCCGGAACTCGATCAGAAATACGGTCCGGAAGCCCGCGATTTCCTGAACACCCTGGTGCTGAACCGGGACGTGCGGGTGGAACAGCAGACCATCGACCAATACGGCCGGGTGGTCGGCCTGGTCTTCGATTCCGGCCTGTCGCTGAACCTGACCCTGGTGGCCAGCGGGCAGGCCTGGGTTTATGAAAGATACTGCCGGCTGCCCGTCTGCGACCGGATGCGGGCCGAAGAGGCCCAGGCCCGCCAGAAGAAGCTCGGCCTCTGGCGGGACGACGCCCCCCAGCCGCCCTGGCAGTGGCGGAAAGCCAACGGGAGCCGCGACCGGAAGTGACCGGCGCCCCGGCCTTCCGGCGGGGCGCCGGTCCCGGTGGGCGGTCGGCGACACCCGGCCGCGCCGGAGTTCAGGAAGCTCCCATCGTCATTTTGTAGATCCGCTCCGGCCGCCCTTTGGTGGTGCCGCGCCGAATCTCCACCACCTCGGCCTGCCCGGCCTCGGCCAAGGCGGTCAGCAGACGGTTGCCGCTGCGGGCGGTGACCGCCAGCTTGTGGGCCAGTTCCCGGGCGGTGATCCGGCCGTCGCGGGTGGCGGTGACCGCCGCCAGCACTTTCTGTACGCTGAGATACGACAGGCCCGATTTCAGGGCCGCTTCCCGGACCGGAGCGGGAACTTCCCGGGAGACCACCAGTTTGGTCCCCTTTTTCAAGGGCCCGATCAAATGGCCGCGCTCGTCGATCAGGCAACTGGCGCCGAAGGAGAAGCGGCCGGCCTCGCGGTTGGCGTCGATGGCGTTGAGGCGGGCCTGGTGCAGGTTGTCCCCGATGCCGTAGCCGACCTGGACGTCGAAGCCCAGGCGTCCCATCAGGAAGGTCTGCAGTCGGCAGCACTGGTAGTTCTCCGTGACCCCGGAGACCGTCAGCCGGTTGGTCAACAGTTCGAAGCCCTGCGGCGCCGGCCGGAGCAGGAAATCGAGCTGGTCGATGCTCTGGAAGCGTCTCAGCATCTGGCCGAGGTTTTCCAGCCGGGCCGCCGGCGCGGAGCCGTCTTCCGGCGGCCGGGCGGTCACCCGAACCGCGGCCGTCTGATGGCCGCGCATCTCGGCGATGCGCACGGCCTGCATGGTCTCCTGGCAGACAGAGCCCAGGTAGCCGATGCTGGGAAAGGCGAAACGCACCGCCAGCCCGGCCCCGGACAGGCGGGTGGCGATGTTGGAGAACCGGGTCACCGACAGGTCGACGCGGCCGGCGCGCCACAGGGCCAGATGCTTGTCGGCGAAATGGTCATCCATGCCCAGCAGCTCCTCCAGAGACTGCCGTTCGGTGAATTCATCGAGGGTTTCGGAATAGGTGGCTTCCCGCTCGCCGAAGAGATACTCGTCCAGATCCAGCCCGGCCGCCTCCAGGATGTCGGCGTAAACCCGGGAGATGTTCAGGGCCCGATTTTCGTTGAGCAGCCGGAGAAAGAATTTGTAGAGGCCCGCGTCGTCGTTGTTGAAGGGCCGGATGACGCGGCCGGTTTCGGGGAAGGTTTTCTCGATTATGCGGGCGGGAAAGGAACCGCTGGTGATCACCCCGACGGCGCTTTCGGGGAGGGACCGGTAGATGTCGGCCAGTTCCCTGAACGAGGCGTAGGTGTGGAGGGTGAACTTCAGTTCCAGATCCAGCCGGTTCATGGCCTCACTGATAAAGTCGCGCAGGAATTCCGTGCCGATAATGGCGATTTCCATCGGCCTGCCCATGCTCCACCTCCGGTGTTGCGGCTTAGGTCAGTGGCTGCGAAATTCTCGTCCCGGTCGGCCCGCCGGAGGGGACCGCGGCGCTGGCCCGATGCGGGCCCTGAAACAATGTTTTGTGTTCGTTGAGTGCGCTGGCTGAAATGTATTATCAGTATATCACATCCCGCGGCCCGACGCCAGAAGGCCGAAGGCGGCCGCGCCCGCCTTTTCAGGGCACGGACGGACGCGTATTATGAAATGCGGGAAGGCGGTTGAGCCCGACAAAACAAGTTTGCGGGGGCCCACTCTCGGACGAGCGCTTTCAGCCAGACCGCTTTTCGGCGGCGCATCGCCCCATTCGGGCAGGGAGAATTGCACTACATCGCTCCGCGAGCGACAATATCGTATCGCCCGACAGGCGATGAGGCGGCCCGTCCATGACGCGGCCGCGGTGGCGCGGGCCCCTTCGGGTCACGAGCGCCGCGGGAGGAACCATGACCAGACCGGCGAATGACCCTCCATCACGACCCGACCGCCCGGCGGAAGCGCCCGGGAAACAGCCCGGCGGGGACGCGGCCTCAGGGACCTATGGTCCCTTCGCGGCTCCGCTGAACATGTTCGACCTGGTTCGCGGCTTTTCAGGAGCCCTCGACCTGGTCGACGCCGCCCTGGCCGGCCACCATCAGCGGGTGGCCTGCCTGGCCGACCGGCTGGGCGAAGGGCTGGGGCTGGACCGCCCCGCCCGCAACCGGGTGACCCTGGCCGCCATGCTCCACGACGTGGGCATCATCGCCCTGCGCGACCCGGCCGACGGGCCGGGCAAGGCGGGGAGGCGATCGAGCCCGACAAAACCGGTTTGCGGGCCCCCGTTCCCGGACGACCAATTCCAGCCAGGCCACTTTTCGGCGGCCCACAGCCCCGGGTGGGGCTTCGAACAGGATCCGGAGCGTCACTGCCAGGCCGGCTGGCTGATCCTGGCCGCCTGCCCGTTTCTGCGCCGGGAAGCCAGGGTGATCCGCTACCATCACACCGGCTGGCGGGCCGTCGCCGCCCTCCCCGAAGAGGAGCGCGAGGCGGCCACCCTGGGCAACATCATCCATCTGGCCGACACGATGGATCTTTGGATCCGGGCGGAGACGGCCGCGCCTTCGGCCCGGCCCCGGACCCGGGAGGACCTGGCCGAGGCCCTGGGGACGCGGGCCGGGACCGACTTTTCACCCCGCGCCGTCGATATCGCCCTCGATCTCTGCTTTCGGCCCGATTTTTTCGAGAACCTGACCGAAACCGCCCGCCGCTTCGCCCCGCCCCCCGACCCCGAACTGATGCTGGCCCGGGACGACGTCACCGTCTTTTCCCTGTTGTTCGCCCATCTCATCGACGCCCGGAGCCCTTTCACCGCCACCCATTCCAGCGGGGTGGCCCACTTGGCGCGGCATCTTCACGAACTGGCCGACCTGCCGACCGAAGACCGATGGACCATGTTCGTGGCCGGGCTCCTCCACGACATCGGCAAAGTGGGCGTGCCGCTGGAGCTCCTGGAAAAACCCGGCCCCCTGACGGCCTACGAATTCAACCTCGTCAGCCGCCACGCCCGGTTAAGCCACGAGATCCTTTCGGCCATTCCCGGCTTTGAAAAAGTGGCCCCCTGGGCCGCCTGGCATCACGAACGGCTCAACGGCGGGGGCTACCCGGCCGGGTTGACCGAAAAAGAAATCCCTTTCGAAGCCCGCCTGACGGCCGTGGCCGACGTCCTGGCCGCCGTGACGGAAAACCGCCCTTACCGGCCGGGGCTCACCGACCGGGAAGCCCTGGTCGTCCTGAACAAAATGGCCGCCGCCCGCGCCCTGGACGGCGGCATCGTCGATCTGGCCAACCGGCATATCGACGACCTCAGCCTGGTGCGCCGCCGGTCCCAGGATCTGGCCCGTCATTTTTTCCAGACCATGGACCGTGACATCCAAAAAGCCACGAGCGGCTGACCCGCCCCGGGGCGGCCCGATTTTTCATGGCCATCCCCCCCGACTTGTGATAAAATAGTCACTTTCCCGCGGCCGAAAAACGCCGCCGGCCGGCGGCCGGGATGAATATTTAAAGGTGGAGAGGCGATTCAACCTGTTTCCGGACAACCCAATATCAACCAGACCGTTTTTCGGCGGCGCGTTGCCCCTCCGGGGCATCGTCCCCGACTTTATTTTTGTTCTGATCGCTTCATGAGGAATGACGATGTCCAATGCAAATCCCAGGTCCTTTCAGGATGTGGTTTTGACCCTGTCCCATTTCTGGGCCGAACGGGGCTGCCTGTTGATGCAGCCGTATGACATGGAGGTGGGAGCGGGCACTTTCCACCCGGCCACCACTCTGCGCAGCCTGGGCCCGGAGCCCTGGCGCACGGCCTATGTCCAGCCCTCGCGCCGGCCCACCGACGGGCGCTACGGGGAAAACCCCAACCGGCTGCAGCATTACTACCAGTTTCAGGTGCTCCTCAAACCCTCGCCCCTGAAATCCCAGGAACTGTATCTCGACAGCCTCCGGGCCCTGGGCATCGATCCCCTGGATCACGACATCCGCTTCGTGGAAGATGACTGGGAATCGCCGACCTTAGGCGCCTGGGGCATCGGCTGGGAAGTCTGGCTCGATGGCATGGAAGTGACCCAGTTCACCTACTTCCAGCAGGTGGGCGGCTTCGACCTGGCCCCCATCTCGGTGGAATACACCTACGGCCTGGAACGGCTGGCCATGTATCTGCAAGGGGTGGACAACGTCTACGACCTCGACTGGAACGGGCACGTCCGCTACGGCGACGTGCACCACCAGGGCGAAGTGGAATATTCGAAGCACAATTTTGAATTCGCCGACATCGCCATGCTGTTCAAGCTCTTCGACATGTACGAGGGTGAATCGCGGAAGCTGGCCGAAGCCGGGCTGGTTCTGCCGGCCTATGACTACTGCCTGAAGTGCTCGCACTCCTTCAACCTGCTCGACGCCCGGGGAGCCATCTCCGTGGCCGAGCGGACCCGATTCATCGGCCGGGTGCGGGCTCTGGCCCGCGAAGTGGCCCGGCTGTATGTGGAGCAAAGAGAGGCCATGGGGCACCCCCTGATGGGCCGTTGGGAGGGCAGCCTGTGAGTACGGTGGACCTGATTCTGGAACTCGGCGTCGAGGAAAGTCCGGCCAGCTATTTCGGGCCGGCCATCGCCTTCATGGAAGAGCGGCTGACCAAAGCCCTGGGCGAGGCCCGGCTGCCCTTCGAAAAGCTCAAAATCTGGGGCGCGCCCCGGCGGCTGGGCCTGGGCATCTGGGGCCTGGCCGACCATCAACCCGACGTGGAAGAGGAAGTGATCGGCCCGCCGCTCTCGGCGGCCTACGACGGCAACGGCAACCCCACCCGGGCGGCCACCGGCTTCGCCGGCGGCCAGGGCGTCTCGGTGAGCGATCTCCGGACGGTCACCACGCCCAAGGGACAGTATCTGGCGGTCAAAAAGAGCGTCAAGGGCCGCACGGTGGCCCAGGTGCTGGCCGAACTCCTGCCGGAAGTGCTGGCCGGCCTCCCGTTCCCCAAAAACATGCGCTGGGGGGCCGGCGAATACACCTTCGTCCGCCCGGTGCACTGGCTTTTGGCCGTCCTGGGGGGGGAGGTGCTGCCCATTTCCTTCGCCGGGGTCAAGGCCGGCAAAGTCAGCTACGGCCACCGGTTCCTCCATCCCGGAGCCGTGGTCATCACCTCGCCGGACGAATATGAAGTCCGCCTGGCGGAAACCCACGTGCAGGTCGATTTTAAAAAACGCCGGGAACTGGTGCGCCGGGAAATCGAGCGGGTGACCCGTGAGCACAGCGTGGACCTGCGCCTGGTGGTCGACGAGGACCTGGTGGAGGAGGTGGCCAACCTGCTGGAAGAGCCGGTGGCGGTCCTGGGTGAATTCGACTCCCACTTTCTGGAACTGCCCCTGGCGGTGGCCACCACGGCCATGAAGGAGCATCAGCGCTACTTCGCCCTCACCGATTCCCAGGGGCGCCTGGCGCCCTATTTCATCGCCGTCAACAACACCAGGGCCCGGGACATGAACGTGGTCCGCAAGGGCCACGAACGGGTGCTCCGGGCCCGCCTGGACGACGCCCGCTTCTACTTCAGCGACGACCGCAAGGTGAAGCTGGCCGACCGGGCGGCCGAACTCAAGGGGGTGGTTTTCCACAACCTCCTGGGCACTTCCTGGCAAAAAGTGTTGCGCTTCAAGGCCCTGGCCCTGTATCTGGCCGAAGTGGCGGCTCCCGGGCAGACCGAGACGCTGGCCCGGGCGGCCGACCTCTGCAAATGCGACCTGGTCACCGGGGTGGTCAAGGAATTCCCCACCCTCCAGGGCATCATGGGCCGGGAATACGCCCGGCTGGACGGCGAGGCCCCGGAAGTGGCCGACGCCATCATGGAACACTACCTGCCGGTCCGGGCCGGGGGCGAACTGCCCGCCTCCACCACCGGGGCCGTTCTCAGTGTGGCCGACAAGCTGGACACCATCTGCGGCTGCTTCGCCGTGGGCCTCATCCCCTCCGGCGCGGCCGACCCCTTCGCCCTTCGCCGCGGGGCCCTGGGCATCATCAACATCTTCCTGGACCGCGGCTGGCGGGACCCCTTGGGTCCGTTGATCGACAAGGCCCTGGAAGGACTTTCCGAGTGGGCCAAACGCCCGGCCAGAGAAACCAGGGCCGCCGTCTTGGAATTTTTCAAGGTCCGGCTCAAAAACCTTCTCACCGGCCAGGGCGTCTCCAGCGACGCGGCCGAGGCGGTCCTGAGCATCTATGACGACCAGCCGCTGGCCGCCGTGCTCCGGGCCAGGGCCCTGGAAGCCTTGAAAGCCCAGGACGGCTTCAAGGACCTGGCCCAGGTCTTCAAACGGGTGGTCAACATCATCAAGAAGTTCGGAGCCCGGGATGATTTCACCCAGTGGGACCGGCTCCAGCTGGAAGCCGAACGGGGCCTCCTCGGCCGGATCGAAAGCCTGGAACACAAGACCGCCGCCTTCCTGGCCGCCGGCGATTTTCCGGGTTTGCTCGCGGAAATCGCCGACCTGCGCGGCCCGGTGGACCACTTCTTCGACCAGGTCCTGGTGGATGATCCCAACCCGGAGACCAAGGAGGCCCGCATCGCCCTGTTGTCGCGGACCGGCCGGATCTTCGAATTGATCGCCGACTTCTCGCGCATCAGCACCACCTGATCCGGAGGCCCGCCACCAACCCCAACCCGAGGCCGGCCGAGATTTTTTGACGCCGGCCTCGCCCGTATCGGACCGCGTTTTGGCTTGTTGTTTGCATTGTGAGTTATGAAAACGAGCCCCGCCCGGTTTCGGCCCGGCGGCGCTCCGATGAGTTACGGATGGAGGCGATTGAACCTTCGTCCCGGCCGCCGCGACCCGGCCATGACGACGTTGCGGCGGCGCATGGCCCTCCGGGGCATTGAGAATTCATCACCAATCCAAGCTCCGAGGGGAAGGACGCCCGGGGCGGTTTCGGCGGCGCCCGGCTCCGCGGAACAGCCCACAGCGGTCAGCGTCCGAAAACGCCCATGCTCGATTTCTGCCGCCTCCCGGCCCGGAACCTCCGGGACCGCCTCAAAAACACCGACCCGACCCGGCTGACCCTGATCATCCTGGGCGTTCTGGCCATCAGTCTGTTTTCGAGCCTGCTTTTCTCCGCCCGGGCGACCGCCCCGCTGATGGACGACACCTACGACTTCCTGCTGCGGACCAAGGCCCGCCTGGCCCCCTTCACCGACGACCCCCAAAACTCGCCGGTGGTCATCGTCGCCCTCGACGACTACACCCTGTCCTACGGCCCTCTGTCCGTGCCGGAGTTTTTCCGGCACCACTACTATGTGGAAATCATCAAGGCCCTACACCAGGCCGGGGCCAAAAGCGTGGCCCTGACCCGCATTCTGCCGCGCTTTCACGATGCCCTCTCCTCACCGGACGAGGTCCGCGAGTGGTTCGTCACCCTCGGGACGCTGGAGGGCATGCCCGTGTTAAGCGGGCTGAGCTGGCGGCCGCAGCATCTGGTGCTGCCGGCCTCCGACTATCTGCTGTCCATGGACAGCCGGAACTTCGGATTCCTCAACCTCAAGCGGGACGACGAGGTCCAGGTGCGCCGCCTGCCCATCCGCTGGCCGGAATGTCAGGGTAATTTGGGGTGTCTCAGCCTGGCCTTTCTGGCCGCCCGGACCCTGGACCCGAAGCTTGAGGAACCGGGGAATGAAATCTATATCGATTTCGACCCCCGCCCCGATTTCGTGCCCATAGTCAGCTTTCTGGAAGTTCACCGCCGAACGGCCGCTTTCGAAGCCAACCGTGATTTTTTTCGGCAGTTCGAAGGCAAGCTGGTGCTCATCGGCGATCTCAACTTTTTAAACCGGGCTTCCTGGCCCACCCCGTTCTCCAAAATCAGCGACCACGGCGACACCACCGTGGAAATCACCGCCCAGGCCGTGCTCACGCTCCTGAACCATCGCTTTTTCCGGGTGCTGGGGCCGGTCGGGGAAATCCTGTATCTCTTCGGCATGGTCTTTCTGGCCCTGGTTCCGTTGATGCTGAGCCGGCGCTGCGGGCCGTATCCCGGGCTGTGGCTGCCGGCGGCCCTGCTCCCGGGCTACCTGGTCCTGGCTGGAGCCGCCTTCCTCAAGCATCTCTATCTCCCGGTCCTGCCGGGAGCGGCCGCCCTGTTGATGGCCCAAATTTTCGGCCTGTCGCTGCGGGCCGTCGAAGGCCGCCAGGCCACCCGCACCAGCCTGGCCGCCCTGAGCCTCTACGTCAGCCCCAAACTGGCCGAGCAGATCCTCGAGCACCCCGAATTCCTTTCCCGGGGCGGCCGGCGGCAGGAGATGACCGTCTTTTTTTCCGATCTGGTGGGCTTCACCACCCTGGCCGAGCACCTCAGCCCCGAAAATCTGGTGAGCGTCCTCAACAGCTACTTCGAGAGCATGGAGCCCGTCATCTCCGCCTCCGGCGGGGTCCTCGACAAATTCGGCGGCGACGCCATCATGGCCTTCTGGGGCGCGCCGCTCTTGCCGCGGCCCGACCACGCCGCCGCGGCCTGCCGGGCCGCGCTCGACCAGCAGGAGGCTTTGAGCGCCCTGAACGTCCGTCTGCGGGCCGAAGGGCGGCCGCCCCTATCGACCCTGATGGGTCTGGCCACCGGCCCCATGGTCGTCGGCAACATCGGCGCCAAAACCCGGCTGAATTACACCGTCATGGGCGACGCCGTCAACCTGGCCTCCCGCCTGGTCTCGGTCAACAAGGTCTATCAGACCGGCATCATCATCAGCGACCAGACGGCCAGGGACGCGGCCGGAGCGGTGGAACTGCGGACCCTGGACCGCATCACCGTGCCCGGCCGCCGCGAAAGCCTGGTCATCTTCGAAGTCATGGCTCGCAAAGGCGCCCTGAGCGACGACCAGCGGCGCGGCCGCGACCTGTTCGAAGCCGCCCTGACGCTGTATTTCAACCGCGATTTTCACAAAGCCCTGGGCCTGTTCGAGGAGGCCCTCTCCTTTCTCCAGGGCGACGGGCCGTCCGAACTGATGTGCGCCCGCTGCCGCGACTTCCTGCGGGTGCCGCCCCGGGACGACTGGCAGGGCGTGAGCTGCGTGTTCGCCAAATGATACCAATTTGCCATCAAATTGCTTTGAATTTGATGGCAAATTGGTATGGCGGCGGTCTTCCGCCGCCCGCAAGCTTTTGAAAAATCAGGCTCCGCCTGTTTTTCAAAAGCTTTGGCGTCCTGCATTCAATTCCCATTGAATGCAACTTGGTATGAAAAAGCCCGCGCCCACGTATTCCGCGGGCGCGGGCTTTCGGAGCCGCATCCATTGACCGTCAGCCCGCCCGGCCGTAAATCTACTCCACGGTAATCAGCTCCTCTTCAATCATTTCCGCCGAAAATTCTTCCCCCGGCTCCCCGGCGGGCGGCTGTCCGCCGGCCTCCGCCGAACCCCGCCAGCGATCCAGTGATTCCCGCAGCACGGCCAGCCCCTCGGGCTGGAGATGAACCACGGCCAGGATGTCCCGATCCCCGGCTTCGGCCAGCTTTTCCAGGGAGCCGAAGTGGTCCAGGAGCTTTTTGCGCTTGGCCGGCCCCAGGCCGGGCGCGGCCAGGAGGGGGCTTTCCAGAAAACTGTGGGCCTGGAGGCGGTGATGGTAGCCCCCCACGTAGCGGTGGGCCTCGTCGCGCAGGCGGGCCAGGAGCAGAAGCCCCGGGGAAGCGGCCTTCAGGTCGGCCGGGTTCTTGCGGCCGGGCAGGAACACCCGGTCGATGTCGCCCTCCTGCCGGATCTTGGCTATGGCCGCCAAGGGAGGCGGCGTTACTCCCAGGTCAGTGAAAGCGGCCTGGGCGGCGTGGAGCTGGCCCTTGCCGCCGTCGAGCAGCAACAGGTCCGGCCGGGGCCAGTCCTCGTGGCTGAAGCGCCGGGCGACGACCTCGCGCATGCCGGCGTAGTCGTCGCCGCCCCGGGCCGACTTGATCCGGAAGCGGCGATACTGGTCCTTCTTCCACTCGCCGTCTTCCATGACCACCAGCCCGGCCGCCGCGTTGCGGCCCTGAAGGTGGGCCAGGTCGAAGCACTCCAACCGGCGGGGGATTTTTTCCAGGTTGAGCCGGGCCTTCAGTTCCGTCAGGGCCCCCCGATGGCGGCCGAGACGCCCCAGCCGGTCTTCCAAGGCGGCCCGGGCGTTCTCCCGGGCCATGCCCAGAAGTTTGGTCTTGTCGCCCCGCTGCGGCCGCTGGATCTTCACCGCCCGGCCTTTGAGGGAAGCCAGCCAGTCCTCCAGGGCGGCCAGGTCCTCGCCCTGAAAAAATTCCTCGGGCAGGAGCACCTCGTCCGGCACGAAGTGATCCGCGCCATAAAACTGGGTCACCAGGCTCAGGGCCGCCTCCGGCGTCTCGGCCTCCCCGCCCCCGGTGGATTCCAGGGGCAGGCAGCCGGAGACCGCCCCGGCCCGGATCATCAACAGGGCCCCCTGCAAAAGGCCGTCCTTCTGGTGGAAACCGAAAACGTCCAAGTCGCCGCCGCCGGCCTGGTCCACCACCTGGCGCTCCAGGGTTTTTTCCAGATTGCGCAGGCGGTCCCGCAGCCGGGCCGCTTCCTCGTAGTCGTACCGCTCGGCGGCGGCCTTCATTTCGGCGGCCAGCCGGGCGGCCAGCTCCCGGCCCCGGCCCTGGAAGAACAGGCGGACCTGGTCGGTCAGCCGGCCGTATTCCTCCGGGGTCATCTCCGGCCGGCAGGGGGCCACGCAGCGGCCCATCTGGAAATTGAGACAGGGGCGGTCCACGTTCTTGACGTCGGGCCGGCGGCACTGGCGCAGGGGAAAGAGGCGCAGCACGGTGCGCACCGTATCCCGCAAGGCCCCGGCCGAAGGGAAGGGCCCGAAGATGACCGAGCCGTCTTTGGCCGGCCGGCGGATGATTTCCAGGCGCGGGTATTCGTCGGCGCGGCTGAGCCGGAGCGAAGGGTAGGTCTTGTCGTCCCGCAGGATGACGTTGAAGCGGGGGCGGTATTTCTTGATGAGGCTGTTTTCGAGGATAAGCGATTCCTTTTCCGTGGCCGTGACCACGAAATCGAAGCTCTCGATCCGCGAAACCATCAGGGCGATGCGGGCGCTGGGCGGATTTTTTTGAAAATAACTGGAGACCCGGCGGGGCAGAATCTTGGCCTTGCCGACATAGATGACCCGGCCCTCCCCGTCCCGCATCAGGTAGACCCCGGGGGTCTCGGGCAGGTCCAGGGCCTGCCGCCGCAATTGGTCCAGCCGGGCGTCGCGATTTTTTGGGGCCGGGGCGGTCATCGCAGGTAAGGCCGCACCGCCTCTTCCCAGCGGTTCTGGCCCTTGAGAATGAATTCCACCATCTGGCGGACCGCGCCGCGCCCGCCGGGGGCCGAACTGACGAAGTGGGCCACGGCCAGCACCTCCGGAGAGGCGTCGGCCGGGGCCAGGGCCAGGCCCACCCGGGTCAGGACGGGCAGGTCGATCAGGTCGTCGCCGGCGAAGGCGGCTTGGTGGGGCGTAAGGCCCCGCCGTTTCAGGATTTCCTCGAAGACCGGCCACTTGTCGGTCACCTGCTGGTGGAGTTCCGTGATGCCCAGGTCCCGGGCCCGGCACTCCACCACCCGGCTGACCCGGCCGGTGATGATGACCGCCTCCAGGCCGGCCCGGGCCAGGATCTTCAGCCCCAGCCCGTCGCGGCTGTGAAAGTTCTTGCTCTCCCGGCCGTCGTCGTCGACGATGATCCGGCCGTCGGTGAGCACGCCGTCCACGTCGAAACCCACCAGGCGGATGGCCGAAACGTCTGGAGCGTTCATCAGGCCCCTCCCCTCTCCCGGGGCACCTGCCGGTGGATGGCCAGGAGCACGGCCAGGAGTTCCTCCAGCCGGTCCAGGGGCCACTGGTTGGGGCCGTCGCAGAGGGCCCGCTCGGGGTCGGGGTGGGTCTCCAGGAACAGGCCGTCGAGGCCGGCGGCCACGGCGGCCCGGGCCAGCGGGGCGATGAAGCGGCGGTCGCCGCCGGAACACTGCCCCGAGGCCGCCGGCAGCTGCACCGAGTGGGTGGCGTCGAAAATCACCGGCCAGCCGAAGGAGCCCATGACCGGGAACGACCGCATGTCCACCACCAGGTTGTGATAGCCGAAGCTGGCCCCGCGCTCGCAGAGCATCAGGCCGTTGAAATTGAGCTGATCCCGCATCTTGGCCGCCACCTGGGCCATGTCTTCCGGGGCCATGAACTGCCCCTTCTTGACGTTGACCGGCCGGCCGCTTTCGGCGGCGGCGATCAGGAGATCCGTCTGCCGGGCCAGGAAGGCCGGGATCTGCAGCGCGTCCAGCACCTCGGCCGCCGGCTTGACCTGCCAGGTCTCATGGACGTCGCTGATGACCGGGAGGCCGTATTTTTCCCGGACCCGGGCCAGCACGGCCAGGCCCTTTTCGAAACCCGGCCCCCGGAAGGAGGAGAGGCTCGAGCGGTTGGCCTTGTCGAAGCTGGCCTTGAAGACCAGGCCGATCTCGAAATAGGCGGCGATCTCTTTGAGCCGGGCCGCGGTCTCATCCACCAGGGCTTCCGATTCGATGACGCAGGGGCCGGCGATGAGGGCCAGGGAGCCGTCCCCGAAGGTCACCGGGCCGATTTTAACATGCTGGGTCACTGAACATACTCCGTTTCGATTGACAAAGCCTTGCTCCTCAGGAACCGCCGGCTCACTCCGCCGGGGCCGAGCCGAAAAAATCACGCAACAGGCCCACGATCTCGTCCGCCTGGTCGGGGTGGAACCAGCGGGCCCCGGGCATCTGGCCGCGAAACCAGGTCCGCTGGCGCTTGGCGTAGCGGCGGGTGGCCGTCAGGGTTTTATCCACGGCCTCGGCCAGGGAAATCCGGCCCCGGAGGTATTCCACCGTCTCTTTATAGCCGATGGCCCCGAAGGGCTTCAAGTCCGGCGACCAGCCGGCGGCCAAAAGGCCCTCCACCTCGGCCGGGAGCCCCCGCTCGAACATCAGCCGGGTGCGGCGCTCCAAACGCCCGGCCATCTCCTCCGGCGGGCGGTCGACGATAACGCTCAAGGTCCGGAAGGGCCGTTCGGCCAGGGCGTGTTCGCGCTGCCATTGGGAAATGGGCCGGCCGCTGACGTGCAGCACCTCCAGGGCCCGTTCGATCCGCACCCGGTCGGCCGGGGCCAGGCGGGCCGCCGTCTCCGGGTCCAGGGCCGCCAGGCGGGCGTAAAGATCGACCCCGGCGGAGGCCTCCCCGGCCAGGCGGGCCCGGAAAGCCTCGTCCCGGCCCGGGCCTTCGAAGAGCCCGGCGGTCAGGCTGCGCAGGTAAAAGCCGGTGCCGCCCACAGCCAGGGCCGGACGGCCTTCCCGCCCCAGGCGTTCCACCAGGGGCCGGGCCGCCCGCAGGTAGGCGGCGGCGTCGAAATCCTGGTCCGGGTCCAGCACATCGATGAGGTGGTGGGGCACCCGGGCCCGGTCTTCGGGGCCGGGCTTGGCCGTGCCGATGTCGAAGCCGCGATACAGGGCCAGGCTGTCGGCATTGATGATCTCGCCGCCTAGGGCCAGGGCCGCGGCCAGGGCCAGGTCGCTCTTGCCGGCGCCGGTGGGGCCGGTGAGGATGGCCAAAGGCGGCCGGGTCATTTCGAAGGTCCTGGTTTTTTAAAGGCCCAACTGACCAGGGCCAGCACCAGCCCGGCGAAGAAGGACAACAGGCCCAGCAAAAAAGCCAGGGGGTGGCCCCAGTTGTTGCGGATAATCAGGATGCAGACCACCACCGTGGCCCCGAAGGTCAGGTAAAACCGGGCCAGGGTCGGCCACAGGGTCCGGCCGCGCCAGGCCGGGGCCCGGGCCAGGGTCCGCACCAGAAGACCCAGGTTGAGCTCCACCACCAGCCAGCCCAGGAAGGCCCCCGTGCCCCAGTATTCCCCGCCGATGACGGCGCAGACCACCAACAGGATCAGGCCGGCCAGCCGGGCGCACCACCGCACCCGCCGGGCCCCGGCGACGGCCTCCCCCAGTTGCGGATCGTCCATCCGGCCGTCGGCGGCGGGGGGCCGGGGCGGTGGCTGGTCGGGCATCGGCATTTATTCCTCCTCGTCCGGCGGGGGCCCCATCCGGCGGGCCTTCTTTTCCTCGGCCCGCCGCCGGGCGGCCCGGTCCATCCGGGCCGAAAAGGTGAACAGGTTCTTGAAGCCGGCGGCGATGCCCACCAGGATGCCGCCCAGAAGACACCAGGGGGCGGTGCCCAATTTTTGGTCCAGCCACCAGCCGGCACCCAGCCCCAGGAGGATGGCCACCACGAAAGTCAGCCCCACAGCCGAAGCCTGGCCCAAGAGATGGGCCTCCCCGTCGCCGAAAGCCTTCTTGAGGCCCGTGAACTTGGGGGCTTCCTTCAGCGGCGGCGGGGCCTCGGGGTCGCGCGGTTCCCGGTCGGGATCGGTCATGAGGGATTTTCCTCCGACCCGCCCGAAGGCAGGGCCTGAAACTCATTGATCAACAGGCCGGGGCCGGCTTCGCTTAAAAATACACGTATCGCGTAAATCTGAAACCGCTGACCGACCTGAACCTCTTCGGCCAGGTAAGGCGCCAGGGAGTCCTGAATAGCCATACCCACCGACAAGCCGGACGGGCTCTCCACCTGCACGCAGTTGGTGATCGGCACCTCCGTCGCCCCGGGCGCCCCGATGGCGATCAGGGCGTGCTTGACCAGTTCCGCCGCCGGACAGGGGAACGCCTGCCTGACCAGGGTCACGTCCAGCCGCCAGGGCTGCGGGGTCGTGACGACCATCTCCCCATCGTGAGGCCCCTCATGGCCGTGCTCCGCACAGTTCGGCTTTTCGGCCATGACCTGGTCGAGGTCGCCCGGGGCGTAGCGGTCGTAATCGAAACCCCAGGCCGGCCCGGCGGTCAGGACCAACCCCAAAACCAACACCAGAGATCTCATGGCTTCCTCCCTTAGGGGCGCGGCTTCAATCCACCGGCAGGCGGTGGTTCCGATATAAATCCAGCACCAGATCCAAGCCGGGCAAGGTGACCGGGCGCAAAAGGCGGAAGGTCTCCCGGTGGACGATCTCCTCCTCGGCCCGCCGGGCCTCCTCCCCCAGGCTGAACAGCTCCATGAATCTGGCGAACCGGGCCACGTGGATGAACTCGTGGGTCAGCACATAGGTCAGGAGGGGTTCCAGCATCAGGCCCGGCTCCTTGGCCACGGCGGCCAGGATGACCGGGTCATACAGGCAGATGCGGTAATAATCCGGCCGGCCGCCCCGCACCACCGGCCCGGGGCGGAGATAGCGGAACAGCTGGGCGAAGACGCCCTCGGCCATCTCCTCCGGGGCCAGTTCCGGATAGCGCTTGATATCCACCGGCCAGGAGCGGAAATCCTCCAGGTCCAGACGGAAGGCCTCGGCCACCAGGGAACGGGCCAGGAGCCAGGCCCGGTCGAGGACCGGAATCTCATCTTGGTTGAAGACACGTTCCGCGTTCGTCTCGGCCATGACGGGAGCTCCAGGGGTCGGTTCGCCGGATGGCGGCGCTGAGCCCCTCCGGGGCTTCGGCGGGGCGAAGCCCCGGAGGGGCTGATTTTGTTTCAGTGTAGGCAAAAAGCGGCCCAAAGTCAAAGGATAGATATGAACATACAATAGGCAAATAAACTATTTTTCAGCTCAAAATGACACCGCATCTTCAGCCGCTGCGGCTAAACCTCGAAGCGAGGCAAAAAAAATAAATTTAAAATCATAAAGTTAGACTGACAAGCCTCAAGCGTTCGCGTTTGGCCCGCCTCTTGCTCATTGAGGTGGACACAGACGCCGGCCGGCCCAGAGCCCGCCCCATCGTTCCGCCGCGAAGCATCGGCGGCGCACCGCCCTCCTCCCGGGAGAGCCGAAACAGAAGGAGTTTCACCATGCCGTCCATTTTTTCCCGATTCGCCGATATCATCAGCTCCAACCTCAACTCCATGCTCGACAAGGCCGAAAACCCGGCCAAAATGGTCAAGCTCATCATCGCGGAGATGGAGGACACCCTGGTGGAAATCAAGGCCGCCTGTGCCCAGGCCATGGCCGACCAGGCCAAGAGCGTCCGCCGCCTGGCCGAGGCCGAGGAGAAGCGGGACCTGTGGCTGCGGCGCGCCGAAACCGCGGCGGCCAAAAACCGCGACGACCTGGCCCGCGAGGCCCTGATGGAAAAGCGGGCCGCCGACAAAACCCTGGGCGATCTCCAGGCTCAGGACGCGGACCTGGCCGCCGTGGTGGAGAAATACCGCGCCGAGATCGAGCAGTTGGAAAGCAAACTGGCCCAGGCCCGGGAAAAAGAACAGCTCATGAACCACCGCGAAAAGCGGGCCCGGACGAGCCTGAAGGCCTCCGACCAGATGAAGCGACACGACCTCACCGAGGCCCGCCTGAAGCTGGACCGCTTAGACAGCCGCCTGGACAAGCTCGAGGCCGAGGCCGAGTTGGAATTCAACGGCCGCCGCCCGGCCACCGCCGACGAGGACGCCCGCGAACGGGCCTTCGCCGAACTCGACGACTCCCTGGACCGGGAACTGCGGGAAATCAAGGAGCGCGTGCGGACTCAGTAGCCGCCGCGCCAAATCAGGCCTCTCCGACCGCTGAAAGCCGCCCGGCTTCGGTCGGGGCGGGGCCTGAGGCCCTCGGGGCCGAGGCTCGCGTGCAACCATGAAAAACGCCTTATATAAAATGGTCCTCAATCTGGTCTGGCAGGCGGCGACCGCCGTTCTCCTCAAAAAACCGACGGACCGGTTTTCCATCCGGCCCGGCGGTCATTGATACCCGCCCAGGCCGCCGCCCCCGCGGGGCGCCGAACATCACAGGAGTGGAGCCATGTCCCCCGCCGTTGTTCTCATCATCGTCATCGGAGTGCCCCTGATACTCATCGCCGTCGGGTTCGTCGTCCTGGCGACCAAGGTCTTCAGCGGCGGCGACCGCCGGGTCGAGCGGGCCCAGACCCTGGAGGCCGCCCGCCAGCTCGAACGGACCCTGACCGCCCTGGAAACCCGGCTGGGCGCCCTGGAAGACATCATTCTCTCCAGCGATTCCCGGAAAGGAGGCGGCGACCATGACTGACCGATTCAAAGATTACGAGTCCCACACGAAAAGTCGCCCGCGCGGCGCCGACCAACGGGCCGACCGGGGTTTCACCGCCCAGCTCAAGGCTTACGGCCCCTTCCGGGCCAATGACGGCATCATCTTCGGGGTGGCCAAGGGGCTGGCCGAGCATTACGGCTGGTCGGTGGGCCTGGTGCGGCTGATCCTCATCCTGGCCACGGTTTTCCTCTTCTTCTGGCCCACCATCATCCTGTATCTGGCCGCCGCCCTGATCATGAGCCCGGCTCCGGCCGGCCGCCTCGACTCCCAGGAGGAGCGGGACATCTGGCTCCAGGCCCAGTTGGATCCCGGCGCGGCCCTGGATCAACTGAGCCGCCGGGCCGGGGCGGTGGAAAAACGCCTCCGCCGCATCGAGGACTACGTGACTTCGCGGGAGTTCGCCTGGTCCAGGAAGATGAACCGTGCCGACCGGTAATATGCCGAAATGTTGAAAGAGCCGGGGAGCATCGCTCCCCGGCCTCTTTTGACTGACCGATTTCCGGCGGCCGCATTCGCGCCCCGGAGGGCACATCCGGCCTCTTCAGGGTTCAGGACAGATCGAGGCCGGCCTGTTCCAGCTTGGTGAGCAGGCGGGTCAGGAGGGCTTTGAAATTGCTGGCGGTCTCGATGCTCAACCGGTTGCCCATGAGCTTGTCGAGTTCGCGCAGTTCCGGGGCCACACTGGAGCGGACCCGCTTCTTCAAGAGGTTGGCCTCGTGCTGGGCATCGACGTTGGCCCGTTCGGAAAGGCGTTTTATTTCCTCCGAATACTTCAGGACCGTCTCTTCCAATTTGCGTTCGGTGATGGCGTTCTTGCCCTGGCTCTCCGACAGGATCAGGTTCAGGCGCCGGGCCTCCTTTTCGTGCATGAGCGCCGTCTCCCGCTCCACGGCCAGCTTGCGCTCCACCTCTTCCACCCGCATGTTCAGCGCCTTGAGCGATGCGGTCAGCGATTCGTTCTCCTGAACGCTGCGGGCCAGTTCCTGGCGATAAAAGCTGGCGTCGTTTTCCTTCTGAGTCAGCTTGTTGGCCAGTTCGGCATTCTCCCGATGCAGCTTCTTGTATTGCTTCTCGTAACTCACCACCTTCTGGTTGGCCGTGGACAGAAGGCTCTCCTGCTCCTCGAGCGTGTTGGTCACTTCCATCAGGTCGCCGGTCAGGCGGTCGACCTCCTGCTTCTGGTCCTCCCGGACCTTGTTGAGAGCCCGATACTCGCCTTCCAACTGACGGCGCTCGACGGTGGCCGTTTTTTTATAATCCTCAAAAGCCGCTTCCAGGTTCCGGATGTACCCGGCCAGAACGCGCATGGCCTGGTGCGGATCGAACCCGGCCGGCAACAGGTCGCTCGCCTGGCGCGACCGGTCGTCATTGTTCAGTCTGTCTTTTAGCACTGTTGATCATTCCCCATGTCTACCGGATAGCCCGGGACCATACCACCCGTTGAGGCCGGACGCCGCCGCCGGGACGGAAGGGTCGCCGCCCCCGAAAGGGCGGAGACGATGGCACCTTCGTCCCGGCCTGATCGCTCCGCGAGCGATACCCGCCTATCGCCTGACGAGGCGACAGCGCAACCCGTCCATGACGCGGTCGCGGCGGCGCATGGCCCCTTCGGGGCACAAATTTAATAACACCGATCGGGACGAAAAGCGAACTCGACGGGCCGCCCGGATCCCGGAAAAAATCCGGCGCCGCCCGGCCGACCGGCCGGCGGCGGTCCCCCGCCCGGGGCCGCCGCATCTTTTCGTCCCGCCGAAGTCGGGGACGTCATCGTGGCTGGAAGCCGCCGGCTTCCGTCACAGCCGCCCCGGCCGTCTCAGGAAAAGCCGCCCTGATCGATCAACTGGCAAACCTGGGCGGTTTCCTCCAGGCAGTCGCGGTGGATCACTTCCTTTTCCTGCGCCGTCAACGGACGCCCCAGGCGCCGGACGCACTCCACTTCCACCTGCTTGACCGTACTGTTGATCACCGAGGCCCGCAGCCATTTCAGCTGGTTGATCAGCTCAGCCAGTTGTTCGTCAGTCATTTCACCCTCCTAATGTGACGGCGGTCCGTTTTTCCGCTCCGCCGCCGCGGTTCGTTGCCCCGAATGGGGCAAAACGCCGTCGTACCACGTTATTGACGGGCCGCATAGTCCGAGACGGAGGTTCAATCGCTTCCATCCTCCATCAGAACGTCGCCCCGATCCGGCCGTGGGCCACGACGGCGCGGGCCCGGCGGGACGTCGGCCGTCAAGCCCGCATCGCCGGTTCAGGATGTCCCGAGGCCCCATTCTAACATATTTAATCGAACGGTAAAGGGGGCCCCCGGAGACGCGGGACGAAAAGGAGCCGAAATCCGGGCCGCAACGCCCCGACGGGCCGGGCGGCGGCTCAGCCCCGGCGGCCGCGAAGCCCTGAAAATCAACCCCCGGCCGGAACCGGCCCGGCGTCCGCGGATCAATACGGCGATCTCGCTATATAATTGAAAAAAATTTACGTCCATGGTATATTTTACAAGCTTATAAAACCGCCGTTTCCAAACCGGCCGGCATCCCGGCCCGACCCGAAGCGCCCGGCGGAAAACCGGGCAGGCGTGAAACGGCACAGGTGGCCTGATGATCAACAAAAAAATATGCATGCTGGGGGCTCTGGCCGTGGGTAAGACCGCCCTGGTCCAACAGTATGTGCATTCCATATTTTCCGACCACTACCTTTCATCCGTGGGGGTCAAGGTCAGCAAAAAAACCGTGGAGGTCAAGACCGCGGCCGAACCGGTCAACCTGCTTTTATGGGATCTCGAAGGCCAGGACGACTACAACGCGGTCAACACCGGCTACATCAAAGGCGCCAGCGGGCTTTTCTTCGTGGTCGACGGCAACCGGGGCGAAACGCTTTCCGTGGCCCTGATGCTGCGCAACACCGCCCTGGAAATGTTGGGGCCGACGACGCCCCATCTTTTGATCATCAATAAAGAGGACTTGAAAGATACCTGGGAGATTACCGATAAAGTTCTGGAATCGTTAAGCAACAGCGGAATCACCGTCCTGAGGACCAGCGCCAAGACGGGGCTTAACGTGGAACTCGCCTTCAGCACGCTGGCGGCGATGATGATGGATCAACCAAAATGAACAGCGCCGACAAATACCCTCCGCCCGTTTCGTACGCCCTGGCCTATGACATCCTGATGACCATGGAAGTGGCCGTGCTGCGCCGTCTGGGGCCGCGGGTCTACAACCTCTGCGGCGTGGCCCCCTATTTCTACACCCAGCTGTTCCCGCAGCAGGAAGACGGCGCCCATTGCAACAGCCCCTGGCAGTATTCGCCCATGCTCGAATTCTTCCTGGAGGAGGCCGAGGATTTTTTCGAGAACAATTCCGAACCCGGGGCCAGCCTGGGCTCGGGCATCTGGGTCGAGGAGATAGACAGCGGCGAGGACGTGCCCCTGACGGCCACGGCCCGGGTGCTGAAAGAGGCCAAAGTGCTGCTGATCCAGGCGGTGCGCGAGGAATACGCCGAGCGGGTGCGCATTCTGCGCAAAGCCCGGGTGGAGCTTCTGGAGCGGCGCAAGATCACCAACGCCTTGAACGCCTTCAAAAAGCGGGCCCTCTATGATTCGCTGACCAAGCTGTACAACCGCGGCGCCTTCATGGACATCCTGCAGAATCAGATCGCCAACCTCCGCACCTACGCGCCCAACCTGGCCCTGCTGATGATGGACATCGACAATTTCAAGAACATCAACGACGACTTCGGCCATCTCACCGGCGATTCGGTGCTGACCCAGATCGGGGAGCTCCTGCGCCGCTCCCTCCGTAAGAACGACGCCCCGGTGCGGTACGGCGGCGAGGAATTCGCGGTCATCGCCCCCAACACCAGCCTGCCGCAATCCCTGCAGGTGGCCGAAAAGCTGCGCCGCATCGTGGCCGAACACGATTTCGGCATCGGCCGCCAGGTGACCATCAGCATCGGCTGCACCATCTACCGGCCCGGTGAGGATTCCCGCGAGTTCATATCGCGGGCCGACCTGGCCCTGTACGACGCCAAACACGCCGGCAAGAACACCGTCTGCCAGCGCGACCCCTGGACCCCCGACATACGCTGACCCGGCCCCGCCGGGTTGGCTCCCCCCTTTCCCGGTCTCCCGCCTTCAAGGCTTCCCGGCCCGGCGAAATCGTCCCCGAAAAATTTTTCGCGAAAAAATTCATATCCGCTTGACAAGCCACGGTCAATGGTTATATTTAATCCCGTTAGCAGACTCGCACGGAGAGTGCTAGCATTCTATCCCGGGACATTCACCCCGGGAAATCTCCATACTTAGGAACATAATTGGAAAGGAGCTCGCGACATGAACGTTCGTCCTTTGTCGGACCGCGTCCTGGTCAAACGCCTGGAAGAGGAAGAAACCACCAAAGGCGGGATCATCATCCCCGACACCGCCAAGGAAAAACCCCAGCAGGGCAAAGTTGTGGCCATCGGCGACGGCAAACTTCTGGATAACGGCACCCGCATCACCCCGGCGGTCAAGGTCGGCGAAGTGGTGCTCTTCGGCAAATACGCCGGCACCGAAATCAAGGTCGACGGCGAAGAGTACCTCATCCTGCGGGAAGACGACATCTTCGGCGTCTTCGGCAAGTAACATCCCCGTTATCACGGAACCATCTCAAGGAGGATAAACTCTCATGGCTGCTAAAGAGATCAAATACAACGTCAAAGCCCGCGAAGCCATTATGCGCGGGGTCGACACCCGGGCCGACGCGGTCAAGGTGACCATGGGGCCCCGGGGCCGCAACGTCATTCTGGACAAGACCTTCGGCGCTCCCAACATCACCAAGGACGGCGTGACCGTGGCCAAGGAAATCGAACTGGACGACAAGTTCGAGAACATGGGCGCCCAGATGGTCAAGGAAGTGGCCTCCAAGACTTCCGACGTGGCCGGCGACGGCACCACCACCGCGACCGTGCTGGCTCAGGCCATCTATCGTGAAGGCCAGAAGCTGGTGGCCGCGGGCCTGAACCCCATGGCCTTGAAGCGCGGCATCGACGCGGCCGTGGAAGCCGTGACCGCCGAGCTCAAGAAAATGAGTAAAGCCACCAAGAACCAGAAGGAAATCGCCCAGGTCGGCACCATTTCGGCCAACAACGACCAGACCATCGGCAACATCATCGCCGAGGCCATGGACAAGGTCGGCAAGGAAGGCGTCATCACCGTCGAGGAAGCCAAGAGCATG
>JAVBLB010000125.1:0-31818 GCA_031553735.1 Candidatus Adiutrix sp. | reverse complement strand
GGTTTCTTTTTTTCCCCTCAAGTTTTTTCTTTTCGTCGTTTCATTTGTCTACCCCGCCCGTGCCGCGTGCTGCCCCGGGTTTCCACACCCCCGCGTGCCGGCCGGCGCCGGCGGCTTTTGGCCCCCCCCCGGCGACTCATCAAGACATGCGTGGGCGACGGAAAAAAAGATCTCAGTCGATCAGCCGGCCGTCGGACATCCTCACGCGGCGATCGGTGACCCGGGCGAGGAAGTCGTGATCGTGGCTGACCACCAGGTAGGGCAGCCCGCAGCGGTTCAGGAAGTGCTCCAGCCGTTCCACGGTCCGCTGGTCCAGGCCGGTGGTGGGCTCGTCCAGGATCAACAGGCGCGGCCTTAGGGCCAGGGCCGTGCCGATGGAGACCAGTTTCTTCTCCCCGCCCGACAGGTCATAGGTGACCCGGTTCTCAAAGCCATCCAGGCCCAGCGCGTCCAACACCTCGTGCACGATCCGGTGGGCTTCCTCCCGGCTCAGGCCCAGATTCAGGGGGCCGAAGGCCAGGTCGTCGGCCACCGTCGCGCAGAACAATTGATCGTTGGCGTCCTGGAAGACGAAGCCCATCCGGGGCCGCGCGCTCTGAAAATCCTTCTCCTCCCGCCGCTCTTGCCCGAAGATCTCCACCACCCCGCGCTGGGGCTTGAGAAGGCCCATAATCAGATATAAAAGCGTGGTCTTGCCGCAGCCGTTGGCCCCCACCAGCCCGAGCCGGTCGCCGGCTGTAAAGCTGAAGTTGAAACCCCGCAATACCGGCGGCCCGCCGGGATAGGCGAAATCCACATCTTTCAGTGATATCAAGACCTCAGGCGACGGCGACATTGAGACCCGCCACCCCGGCCATCATCAGGCCTAAAATCAGGCCCGCCGCCAGGTCCACCCGCCGTAGCCGGAATTCCTCATCCAGCCAGAAACGCCCGCGATAGCCCCGGCAGAGCATGGCCGCATGGACCCGCTCGGCCCGGTCGACGCTGCGCACCAGAAGCATGCCCACCAAGCTGGCGAAGGTGCGGTAGGTGTGCAGGTTCATCCCCGGCCGGAAGGCCCGCATCCGCATGGCCACCCGCAGCCGGCCGTATTCCTGTTTGATCACCTCGAAATACCGGAGCATCAGCAGAAACAGGGCCGTCAGCTTCTCGGGGACGCCGAGGCGGCGGGCGGCCGCGGCCAGTTGCAGCGTGGAGGCCCGGCCCAACAGGGCCATGGCCCCCAGGGCCACGGCGTTGGCCTTGATGGTCAGGAGGATGGTCAGGTCCAGCCCCTCCCGGGTGATTTCCAGAAAGCCCAGGGAAGCCACCACCCGGCCCGGCGAGGAGAAGGAAAACGGCAGCATCAGCCACATGAACAGCACGAAAACGTTGATGACCGACAAGCGGCGCAGGGCCTCCCCGGGCTGGAGGCGGGCGGCCAGGGCCAAAACGAGGGACCCCGCCAGCCCGGCCAGGGCCGCCGGGATGGAACCCACCAGGGCCGCCAGGAAAGACCAGGCCACCGCGGCCAGGATCTTCAAGCGCGGATCCAGCCGCTGGACGAGGGAATCGTCGGTCAGGTTCCGGCAGGTCATGGGGTTTTCTCCTGATGGGTTGTCGTCATGGGCCCCCGCAAAAGACGCGGGCGGACCTTTCGCAGAAACTGGACGCAGAACATGGTCACCAGGCCTTCGATGACCACCACCGGCAGGTTGCCCACCACCAGCGCGCCGGCGGCCACGGCGAACTGCTCGCCGCTGAGGTACAGGCAGAGGGCCACCAACCCCGCCGAAAGCAGAATCGAGCCCCCCCCGCAGATCAGGCCGCCGGCCGAAGCCCGGCCGCCGCCGGGCCCGGTAATGGCCGGACGCAGCAACCAGCCCAGGAAAACGGCCGGGGCGGCCATGTTGAACGTGTTGACCCCCAGGGTGGTCAGGCCCCCGAACTGGAACAGGAGCCCCTGGAGCAGGAGCCCGATGAAGATGACCGGAAAGGCCGCCCAGCCCATGAGCAGGCCCACCAGCCCGCTCAGCACCAGATGGGTGGAGCCGGGCCCGATGTTGACGTGAATGAGGGAGGCGGTGAAGAACACCGCCGCCAGCATGGCCGCCCGGGGCAGATCCTCGGCCTTGATCGCCCGGATCCCCCTGGCCAGCCCCCCCAGGGTCAGGGCCGCGCCCCCCAAGAGGATGGGGGCGGACAGAACTCCCTCTGAAATGTGCATGTTCGCCTCCGGGCCCCCGCCGGAGCCAGACGCCGCGCCCACGCGGCATGAAAAATAAGGTGAGGAGGCGATTCAGCCTGTTCCCGGACGACCAAACCTCGGCCAGACCGCTCTTCGGCGGCGCATTGCCCCATTCGGGGCATCGAACGGAATACGAAAAAGGCCACCTCCCGCTCTGACGGCGGAACGCGGCCTTCGTAGCCCTTAGGTGTTGTGAATTCGTCACCCGACCAGCCAGTTTTCGTAACTGACGCTTAAAATATAGCCCATTTCCCCTCGCCTGTCAATCGGCTTTCCAGCCGAGCAGCAATTCTCAAAGTAGAAGAAATGGGGCTCTGCCCCAAACCCCGCCAGGGGGAATTTCCCCCTGGACCCCAAATCGCAACACCTTGCGATATATTGAGATTCAAGCTGATAGGCTTGAAAGATACCGAAACCGCCCCAAAGCGGGCGGTTTCGGACGGGTCAGGGATGGAAATTGTCTCTTGCGGGGATAGAACAGGAACCGCACTTTTACTTTGAGAATTGCTGCCAGCCGAGCCGGTCTGCAAAATGGGGAGGCGACTCACCTGTTCCCGGACGACAAAGTTTCAGCCGAACCGTCCTTCGGCGGCGCATGGCCCCATTCGGGGCTTTGAATTTCACGGTGTCTTGTGATATCATGAATAAAGTGTGTGTAAATCGGCTGCGACCGTTCCCGCTCCGGCGGGGCTCCACGATGGAACTCGCCGCCCCGGGGCGGCCTCCGGCCCAGGAAATAATTGGAATGTCTACGCATATCGAAACAATCATTGATCCACAGGTTTCTTCCAGAATCAGGGAGATCGGCCGGCTGTCCACCCTGCCCCAGGTCACCTGGGAATTGATGCGCCTTCTGGGCGACGAAAACACCACGCCGGACGATCTGCAGAAAGTGGTGGAGCAGGATCCGGCCCTGTCGGCCAAGGTCATCAGCCTCGGCAACTCGGCCTATTACGGCCTGCGAACCCCGGCCACCACCATCTCCCGGGCCATCGTCATCATCGGGTTCAAGGAACTGGAATTCCTGGCCCTGGGCCTGGGCCTGGCCGACACTTTCGACCTGCGCAAGGTCCCCTTCGGTTTCGACGGCGAAGCCCTGTGGCTGCACAGCCTTTCGGTCTCCTGGGCCGCCCGGGAGGTGGCCGCGGCCACCCGGCTGGCCGCCCCCGGGGAGGCCCTGCTGGCCGGCCTCCTGCACAACCTCGGCCAGATCATGCTGGTCACCCACTTCACCGTGCAGCTCCAGCGGCTGATGAATTATGTGGGTGAAGGCCACACCTTTCAGGAGGCCGAAGCCGACCTGGGCCTGTGGCACGAGGTCATCGGGCACCTCTTGGCCAAGAACTGGGGCATGCCCCGGTATCTTCAGGACGTCATCCTCTACCACCATCGCCCGGAACTGGCCACCGGCAGCCGGATGACCGTGGCCGTGGTCAACCTGGCCCTTCAACTGGTGGCCCGGACCGATTACGGCCTGGATTACGAAACTCCGGCCGAGCGCGCGGCCGATGTCCTGGCCGCCCTCCCCCCCCTGATGGGCCAGGAGGAGCAGGACAAGCTCCTGGAGAAAATCAAGACCACCCTGCCCCTGATGGCCCCCACCTGGCTGCAGATGATGGGCCCCGCCCGCCACCGGGGCAAACGGCGCCACCACTGAGTTTTTTAAAGCGTGAACCCCGCCCCGGCCGCCATGGGGCCGCGGTATGTTTGTTTTGGCGGCCAAAGGCCCCCTTTGGGGAAAGAAAGTTTGGATATGACTGATGATTTTTGGCTGCTCCACGCCGACGGGGCTTCCCAGGGCAATCCCGGACCCGGCGGCGCCGGAGCTGTTTTATATGATCAAACCGGCCAGTTGGCCGCCGAGATATCGCTCTATCTGGGTTCCCGGGTCACCAACAACGAAGCGGAGTACCAGGGGCTTCTGGAAGGGCTGAAAAAGGCCCTGGCCCTGGGCGTCAGCCGGCTCCGCATCCGCATGGATTCCGAATTGGTGGTTCGTCAGGTGTTGGGCGTCTACAAGGTCAAAAACGCCCGCCTGGCCGTCTTCTTCAAGGAAGTCATGGACCTTCTGGCCCGTCTCGACCAATACGACATCGCCCACGTCCGCCGCGAGCACAACCGCGCTGCCGACGCCCTGGCCTCCGCCGCCGCCGCCACCAGGGGCAAAGCCCCTGGACCCCCGGATGCTTGACGCATCCGGCCCGCACCCGCTTCGCTGGGCTTCGGCGGCCGCAACATTTGATTGGCCGAGACCATCGACCCGTTGGGGGAGCGGGAGCCGGCTGCGCCGGCTCAGATTGGTCGAGAATGATCATCCTTTGGATGATTCAAAAAATGTAACACCCACCCAGGATTGCCCGTATCCGACAGCCGCAACCGCCAGGCGGGGCCGGCCGCCAATACTTCGGAGGACGGACGCGTGGGCCCCGACCGCGCCAACGAAATGATGGTCTCGGCCAACCAGACGTTGCGGCGGCCGCCGTCCAGCGAAGCGGGTTCGGGGAGGATGCGCCAGCATCCGGTGGGTCCAGGGCTCAGCCCTGGTGGGGGCGGAGCCCCCGTATTGATGTGTCTCCGGCGGCGGCCTTCGGCGGTCGGCGGGGCGGGCCGGATGACCGCCGGGCGCTTTTGGCGCCGGGAGGAAAGTCCGGGCTCCACAGGGCAGGGCGCTGGGTAACGCCCAGCGGGGGTGACCCCGGGCAAGCGCAACAGAGAGCAGACCGCCTTCGGCTTCACGGCCGGGGGTAAGGGTGAAAGGGTGAGGTAAGAGCTCACCGGCCGGGCGGGCGACCGTCCGGGCCAGGCACGCCCCGCCCGGAGCAAAACCAACTAGGGCGGCGATAAGGCGGCCCGTCTTGCCGCCGGGTAGGTTGCTTGAGCCGCGGGGTAACCCGCGGCCTAGATGAATGGTCATCGCCCCCGGTCCGCCGGGGGTACAGAACCCGGCTTACAGGCCCCCACGTCGGCCGGCCGGAGGCCGCCGCCGGAGACACATTGATCCCAGTCGACCCGACATCGGATATCACATCTTTTCCCACCGTCAGCGCGGTCATCGTGGCCGCCGGCGGCGGCTCCCGCTTCGGCGGCGAGCGCCCCAAACAACTGGCCCGGCTGGGCGACCGGCCGGTGCTGGCCCACACCCTGGCCGCCTTCGAATCCTCCCCCCTGATCTCGGAAATAATTCTGGTGTTGCCGGCCGACCAGCTGGAGGCCATGCTCGAGGAAACGGTGCGGCCGTTCGGCTTTACCAGGGTAAAAGCCGTGGCCGGCGGCGCCAGCCGGACGGAATCGACCCGCCGGGGTTTCGCCGCCTCCGCCGGAGATTTGATTCTGGTGCACGACGGGGTACGGCCCCTGGTGCGTCCGGAGCTGATCGAGGCCGTGGCCCGGGCGGCCCGGGAGCACGGCGCGGCCCTGGCGGCCGTCCCGGTCAGCGATACCCTCAAGGAAGTGGCCGACGACGGCCTGGTCCACAAAACGGTGGACCGCGAGCGGCTCTGGCGGGCCCAGACCCCGCAGGGTTTCGGCCGGGAAATCCTGGCCCGGGCCCTGTCCACCGCCGGTCCGGCGGAAGCCACCGACGACATCGGCCTGGTGGAGCGGCTGGGCATCCGCGCGGCCGTGGTCCCCGGTTCGGCGATCAATCTGAAAATCACCACTCCCGAGGACATGATCCTGGCCGAAGCTCTGCTCCGGCGCCCCGCCGCCACGGACCGAATCGCGCCCCCGCCTTTCTGCCGCACCGGGCACGGCTATGATCTCCACCGCCTGGCGGAGGGCCGGCCGCTGTTTCTCGGCTGTATCGAGATCCCCTTTGACCGGGGCCTCCTGGGCCATTCCGACGCCGACGTCCTGGCCCACGCCCTGGCCGACGCCCTTCTGGGGGCGGCCGCCCTGGGCGCTATCGGCCAGCACTTCCCCGACCGTGACCCGGCCTGGGCCGGGGCTTCCGGGGCCGCCATTCTGGACGGGACCATGGAGAAAGTCCGGGCCGCCGGTTTCGAGCTGGTCAACGCCGACCTGACCCTGATCGGCGAACGGCCGAAGATCGCCCCCTATCGGGAGGCCATGGCCGCCGCCGTGGCCCGGGCCCTGGGCGCGACCCCGCGACAGATCAACATCAAGGCCACCACCACCGAAGGGCTGGAATCCACCGGCCAGGGGCTGGCCCTGGCCGCCCTGGCTATCGCCACTATCCGACCGGTCGGCGGATAATGCCATCCCCAGGGTTGATTTATTTACAGCCCCGAAGCCTGAAATCGGCCGGTCGGGGGTGAAATTTTTCTTCGCTCGCTCGTATTTTTCCGACAACGGCGTCGCTCCGCTCCGACACTTGTCGGGAAAATACGGCTCCCTACGAAAAAATTCACCCCCGACCGGCCTCGTCACCCGCAAGCGTCGTTTAGTTTGTCGTAATGCGTCTGCCCTGTCTTTCTCGCTAATAGGTCAAAGCCCCATACATTCGAAACTCCAGGCAAAGCCTGGATTTTACCCGTTTCAATCAACGAACTGATGGTCCCGGCCACCCAAACGTTGCGGCCTCGGTCGCCCAGCGAAGCGGGTGCGGGCAGATGCGATAGCATCTGTGGGTCCAGGGCTATGCCCTGGTGGGTTCGATTTTGAAGATTACCGGACGCAGCCCGTCGTTACAGCTGCAGATGGCCACGCCCGGTTTGCGGATCCAGTCGCCAGAGTAGAACAGCCCGCCGTCCTCGCCCACGCCGTGGGCCAGAGCGAAAACATACTGGTATATGGCTTTCCAGGCTTCATTGCAAAAACCTTCCGGACAGGCGTAGTCGGCGTAAAAGACCTGCCCTTCCTCGAGCATCGGGCAGGCGGTCAAACCCTCCATGCCGAATTCATCGGCCAGTTCCCGATCCAGAGTCTTTTTGAGCACGGTGATTGCACACTTCTTCATGTCTGTGAGCCTCCCTCATTTCATGGAATGATGCCGGACCGGACGTATATGCCGGCGGCGGGGCTCGCCGCCGCATCCGCCTGATCTCAAAAATCGCCGTATAAAACAGGGTCATTATACCACTTTCCGGTCAAAGCCGCCTGTATCCGGCGAACATGAAGGTCAGGCGATTCGACTGAGGCGCCTTAACGCGGACAAAGCACGGGCCGACGACGATGACGTCAGCGATGCGGACCATAAAAAAGCCGGCTTTCACCGGCTTTCAGGCTACTGCCAAGTGGCCAAATCAGGCCCCTTGGCATCGAAACTGATTAGGGGGAGGGGCTGTGCGCCCCTGCCCCTAAAACCCCACCCGCACCAGGGGGATACCCCCTGGCCCCCCGATGTGCCTAACAGTGTCGACCCGTAAGCGTCGCCACAACTCGCCTGTACGGCTCAAACAAGTGGCGACGCGGCGGCCTCCGTTATCGTCGGCCCAAGCTTTGTCCGCATTATTGGCCATCTGGTGAGCCATCGGGGTTTGTCAGCAATCTGAAAGCCAGCTTTCGCCGGCTTTTTTATGATCCGCATCACCGCCAGCCGTTCAGGGCGTCAGGATGGCCTCGGTGAAAGCCTGGGGATCGAAGGGCTGGAGGTCGTCGAAAGATTCCCCGAGGCCGACGAAGGCGATGGGGATTTTCAGTTCGTGGGCGATGGAGACGATGACCCCGCCCTTGGCCGTGCCGTCGAGCTTGGTGACGACGATGGAATCCACCCCCACGGCTTCGTGGAAGGTCTGGGCCTGGCGCTGGGCGTTCTGGCCGGTGTTGCCGTCCAGCACCAGAATGGTGTGGTGGGGCGCCCCGGGCAGGGCCTTGTTGGCCACCCGCTTGATCTTCTTGAGCTCGTCCATGAGGTTGACCTTGGTGTGGAGGCGGCCGGCGGTGTCGATGATGACCACGTCGACCCCCCGGGCCTGGGCCGCGGTCAGGGCGTCGAAGACCACGGCCGAGGCGTCGGCCCCGGTGGGCTGGGAGACGATGTCGACGCCGAGCCGTTCGGCCCAGATGGTGAGCTGTTCCACCGCCGCCGAGCGGAAGGTGTCGCCGGCGGCCAGAAGAACCTTCTGGCCCTCGTCCTCCTTCAGCCGTCGGGCCAGCTTGGCGATGGTGGTGGTTTTGCCCACGCCGTTGATGCCCACCACCATCATGACCAGGGGCTTGACCTCCGGCCGGGGGGGCCGGGGCAGATCCACCATTTCGCAGATGCGCTTCTTCAGGGCCTCCTTGAGGGCCGCGGCGTCCTTCAGCTCTTTTTTGGCCACCTGACCCCGGATTTTGAACAGCAGATCGTTGGTGGTGGCCACCCCCAGGTCGGCGGTGATGAGGAGTTCCTCCAGTTCGTCCAACAGATCGTCATCGATGGTCCGGACCGAGGACAGGAGCGTCTCCAGGCGGCCGGCCAGGCGGTCGCGGGTGGCCCCCAACTTCTCTTTGAAACGGGCGAAGAGTCCCTTCCGGCGCGCGGGTTCGTCCTCGTCGAATTCATCGTCGACTTCGGGCGTCTCGGGCGGCGCTTCGACGGCGGCCTCGACCGGCGGGGGCTCCGGGAGATCGGGAGCGGCGGGCTCCGGCTCCGGGGTGGCATCAGCCGGCGGTTCGGGAGACGGCTCCTGAACAGCCTCGGCTTCCAGAGGCGGCTCGGGCTGAGGCTCCGCAATGACGGCGCTTTCCGGGGCGGGTTCCGGCCGGGTTTCCGAATCGGCGGCCGTTTCCGGGGCCGCTTCCATCGCGGGCGGATTTTCCTCGGCCGCGACTTCCGGCCGGGGTTCGTCAGAGACCGTGGCTTCGGGGGCCTCGGAGCCGGAGAACCGGGCTCGGAAACGGCTGAAGAAGCCTTTCTTGGGCGCCGACGCTTCGGTCAGGGCTTCTTCGGCGGCCGACGGCGCCGCTTCAGGGGCGGCATCCTCCGCTTCGGAGGGTTCCGGGGCGATCGCCGCCTCCGGCTCCGGTTCGGAAATGACAGGAGCCGGCTCCGCGACCTGATCCGGAGCAAACTCCGAGGCCTGATCCGGAGCCGCCGATTCCGCTTCCAGCTCGACAGCGGCCGGAGCCGGTTCCGGAATCTGGTCCGGGGTGGCCGCGGCCTCAGGCGGCGGCGGGGGTTCCGGGTCCACCAGCTCAGCGGCCGCCGGTTCGCTCTCCGGCGGCCGGGCTTCCGCCGCCGGGGTCTCCGGGGCGTCTTTCTTTTTTTTGCGAAACCAGTCAAACATCGTCGGTCATAGCCTCCGCTTCGGCCAGGTTCACGCTGACCAGCCGGGAGACCCCGGGCGTCTCCATGGTGACGCCATAGAGGGTGCGGCTGATCTGCATGGTGCGCTTGTTGTGGGTGACCATTATGATCTGCGAGGCCCGGCTGAGCTGCTGAAGCAGCCGGTTGAAGCGGTCGATGTTGGCTTCATCCAGCGGGGCGTCGGTTTCATCGAGCAGACAAAACGGGCTGGGCTTGATCAGATACAGGGCGAAGATCAAGGCCAGGGCGGTCAGGGCTTTTTCACCGCCCGACAACAAGCTCATCACCAAAAGCTTCTTGCCGGGGGGGTGGACGTGGATCTCCACCCCGCTCTCCAACGGGTCGCCCTCGTCGGTCAGGCTGAGCCAGCCCTCGCCGCCTTCGAAGAGAATGGGACAAATCTCCCGGAACTTCTCATCCACGGCCTGGAAGGTCTCGGCGAACCGGATCTTGCAGGTGTGGTTGATGCGGAAAATGCTGTCCTTCAGATCGGCGATGGCTCGGGTCAGGTCGTCATACTGGGTCTGAAAGCGCTGGTATTCGGCCTTGAGTTCCACCTCGCGCTCGATGGCCCCCAAGCTGACTTCACCCAGGGAGGCGATCTTGGCCTTCAGGGCCTGGCAGCGGGCGGCCGCCCCCTCGGGCAGGGGCCGGTCGGCCCAGGCCCGGGGGTCGAGCCTTTCCAGGGCCGGAGCCTCCCCGGTCTGAACCTCGCCCGGCGCGGCGGACGCTTCAACTTCCCCGGCTCCGTCGGCCGACGCATCTTCCGTTCCGGCCGCTTCCGCCGCCGGTTCCCCGGCTTCCGTTTCAGCGGCCGCCGGCGACGGAGCCTCCGCTTCGGCTTCCGCCGGCAACTCGGGATCGGGCATGACCGCCCGCCATTCCCGCAGCAGATCCTCTTCGGTCTTCTCCAGCGAAAAATCCACCGCCAACAGATCGGTCTCCTGCCGGGTCAGGATGGCGTTGAGATCCTCCCGGCGGCGGCGAACCTCCCGCAGCGCGGTCTCCCGAGTCTCCTGGCGGCGGCGGACCGCCTCCTGGCGGCCCCGGGCCTCGGCCACTACCGCTTCCGCCCGGCTCAGGATCTCAGGATAGGCCGCCGCCTGTTCCTCCAAATCATCGAGCCGAACGCGAAACGTCTCCAGTTCCCCGGCCAGGGCCTCGGCCTCCGCCTCCCGGGCGGCCAGGCTGTCTTCCACCTCGGCCAGCCATTCGGAGACTCGGGCCAGATCGTGGCGGCCCCGGTCCAGCCGCTCGGCGGCCCCGGCGGCGGCCAGCCGGGATTCCTCCCGGGTATTCCGCAGTTCCTCCAAAACCTCGTCCCGCTCCTGAAGGCCGGCCTTCAATTCGGCCGCCTGACTGGCGGCGGCCAGAGCGGCGGCCAGGGCGGCCTCCCGGCCGGCCCGGCCCTCTTCCAGACCGCGAGCCAACTCCCCGGCTTCCCGCTCGATCCGGGCCCGCTCCCCGGCCAGGGCCGAGCGGCGTTCCCGGGCCCGGCTCTCGTCCGAACCGGCCAGAACCAGAGCTTTGTCGGTTTCCGCCAGACGCCCGGCGACGGCGACCCGGGCGGACTCGGCGGCCCGGGCGGCCTCGCGGGCGGCCACGACAGCCTCGCGGGCTTCTTCGACCCGGGCCCGGGCGGCGGCGGACTCGGCGGCCAGGGCTTCCACTTCGCGGTCCAGGGCCTCCACTTCTTTCAGGCGGGCCAGGAGGCCGGCGTCCGGGGCATTGTTCCGGCCCTGGGGCCGTCCCCCGGCCACCAGCCCGCCCCCGGCGTAATCCCCGCTTGCGGTCAAGACGGCCGAAGCCGAATCGAGGGCCGCTGACAGGTCTTCAGCCAGTCGGTAGTCCCCCAAAAGGGCCCGGACCAGATCCCGGCCGCCGGCGGTCAATTCATCGCGGCAGACGAAGCCGCAGCGCCCCAGACCGCGCTCGTCCAAAACTTTCAAGGCGGCCAGGGCGGCGGCCCGGTTTTCCACCAGAATCCAGGCCAGCCGCTCGCCCAGGGCGGCCTCGGCCGCCGCCTCGTAGCCGTCGGGCACGGGCAGGAATTCGGCCAATGGGCCCAGAAGGCCCGCTTCCCGCAGGGCCGGATCGGCCATGAGGGCCTTGACGCCTTGGGGATACCAGCCGAAATTGTCCCTGACGCTCCGGAGCGTCTCCAACCGGGCCCGCCGGGCGGCCAGTTGCGACTCGACCGCCGCGGACCGGGCGGCGGCCTCGCCCTGCTCCCGGTCGGCCACCGTGACCGCCTCGGCCCGGAATGCGCCCTCTTCCGCCGCCTCCCCCACTTCGCCGGCCAATTCGGCCTGGCGCCGCCGCAGATCATCCAAGCGGCTCGCGGCCTCCCCGGCCCCGGCCTCCGCTTCGGTTTCCTCGACCGCCAGGGCGGCCAGGCGGGAACGATGGTGCTCCAGAAGGCTCTCGGCCCCAGCCAGGCGGGTCAGGATCGAGGCCGCCTCGCGTTCGGCGGCCGCCCGCCGCTGATCGGCCTCTCCGTGCTCCCGGGCCAGGGCGTCATAGGCGGTTTTATGGGCCTGCCATTGCTCCCGCAAGCTTTCCAGGCGCTGGCGGGCCGCCCGGTCTTCTTGCTCCAGGGCGGCCAGGGCCCCGGTCAGGGCGGCCTCCTCCTCCAGCTTGCGGCGGCGTTCCGAAGCGATGCGGGCCAACTCCGCCAAGGACTGCCCCCGCCGTTCCCCGGTCCGGGTCAGGTTGGCCCGGGTATACTCGGCCTCCTTGACCAGGCCGTCCCGGGCGGCCACCTGACGATGCCAGTCGGCGGTCTTCTCCCCCAGTTCCTTTTCGACCTGGGCCACCTCCAGCTTGAGGGACTCCATCTCCAGCTCGTAGCGTTCGGCCTCGGCCAAAAGGGCCGTCAGGAGCCGCCGGTTTTCCTCCCGACTGTGGCGCAGTTCCCGCCGCCGGGCCCGGCCGGCGGTCAGGGCGCGGGCGGCCAGGGCCAGATCCAACTCCCGCAGTTCGGCTTTCAGGGCTTGATAGCGGGCCGCCTTGGCCGCCGCCCGGGCGATCTGGTCCAACTGCTTTTTCGTCTCGGCTTTGATGACCGAGACGTTGACCAGGTTGGCCTCGGCCGATTCGATCTTGCGTTCGGCCTCTTTTTTCTGCTGCTTGTAGCGGGTGATGCCGGCGGCCTCGTCGATGAGCCCCCGCCGTTCCTCGGGCCGGGCGTCCACCAGCCAGCCCACCCGGCCCTGCTCGATGATGCCGTAAGCCCGGGTGCCCACGCCGTGATCGGTGAAAAAACGGACCACATCCTTGAGGCGGCAGGGCATTTTGTTCAAAAGGTATTCGCTGTCGCCGCTGCGGTACAGCCGCCGGGTGACGGCGGTCTCGGCGGCGGCGGGAAAGCCGGCTCCGGGGTCGGGGTCGCGGGCCAGGGTCAGGGTGACCTCGGCCAGGGCCGAAGCCTGGCGCCCCTGGGAGCCATTGAACAGGACGTCGTCCATATTGCGGCCGCGAAGCATTTTGGGGCTCTGCTCGCCCATGACCCAGCGGATGGCGTCGATGATATTGCTCTTGCCGCAGCCGTTGGGGCCCACCACGGCGCTGATGCCCCGACTCAGGGGCACCACCGCCCGCTCGGGGAAAGATTTAAAACCGACGATTTCCAGACACTTAATATACATCAAGCCACCGGGGCCCCGACAGGCGGGCGGATGGGGTCTATGCCCTTCATAAACTTTTATTATGCCAGAGTGGGGAGGCAAAGTCAAAACGCGCCGGGCGTTCCGACCCGTCGGCGGCCTGACATCCCTTGCCGCCTCCTTGACCGGGCGACGACCACCTGGGGGTTGTCGTCCGATACCCAATATCTTGATACCCGGCAAAATAAAACAACAAAATATAGGCAAAGCATCTTGACAAAATAGTTTTAAACACTATATTATGATCACTTAAATAGGGCATAAACGCATTATTTATAGTCTAACTGACTATAAATTTACAATACAGCCAAAACAACAAATAAACATTGGTCATTCGCTTGAATGGAGATCGCCCATGGACCACAACCTGTCATATCTGGCCTTCAACGGCCGTACCGTCACCCTGGAATCCCTGGAAACCACTTGCGCCGAAATCGGTCACCTCCTCCACGGAACCATCCTCAATCTGCACACCGTCGCCGCCCGGCACGATCTTGACGACGAACAGTGCGCCCGCCTGACCCTGATTCTGGTCGGGCTGCGATACCTGGAAACCCGCCTGGGAGACATCCTGCCCATCGCCGAAAATATATAATTTCAATAAATTCAAATAAATGAAACCAGATCCGTTTCTTTTTTTCAAATATTGAGCGGTTGAGGCAAAAAAATGCTTTACTTGCCAGCTAAAAATGGGTATAAAACATCCATGAGGGTAATAATTACTCGTAATTTAAAAACATGAGAATATTTTATCCATAACCTATCTCTTCTCACTAGGAGCGCTCATGGCCACGTCCAAAGCCGCCGCCAAACCGTCTTCCCCTTCGAACGGGGGCTCGGAAATTCGGGATCTGGCCCGCCGTCATGGCCCGGCCGCCTTCGCCCGTCTGGTCGCGCTCCTGGAATCGAAAAATGAACGGCTGGCTTTGGCTGTGGCGCAGGAGATCCTCAACCGGGCCTACGGCAAACCCGACTCCGGCCGGGAAAGCCCGGCCGAGGAGGCCGGCCCCACGGTGGTGGTGGTGCGGCATGACCGCGGTGAGGCCCTGCCGCCCGAAGCCGGCCGGGCCGATTCTCCGCCGGCCCGGCGAACAGCCAGGGCCGCGGCGGCCGGCCGCCGGACCGTGCGCCCGGAGCCGATGGAAGCTCCCGGAACGGAGGTGATTGAACCGCCCGCGCCGCCCATCGCTGAAGCGGTCGCGGCCCTGTCCGAGCCCGGCGGAACGCCGGCGGTCAACTGAACCATTAACCGGGCCGTCACGGCTCCCCCATACCCAGCGCCTCATCACACGGGGCGGAGACAGGATCATGCCCCAGTTCGACAATAACCCGACCGACCCGCCGGTCCCGGCCCGGGTGGTCTATTTCGACTACACGCCCCGGCCCTGGCAGGCCGAGGCCCTGGCCGCCCTGGAAGGGCGCCGCCTGGCGGTCATCGTGGCCCACCGGCGGGCCGGCAAGACCGAGGCCGTGGCCATCCGGCTCCTCTTGGCGGCCATGACCGCCTCGCGGGAGCACCCCGCGCCCCTGTTCGGCTACCTGGCGCCCTTTCTCAACCAGGCCAAGGCCGTGGCCTGGGACCGGCTGAAGTTTTATGCCCGCCACCTGCCGGAGGTGGCCGTCCACGAAACCGAGCTCAGCATCCGCCTGTGGAACCGGGCCACCATCCGCCTGTTCGGGGCCGACTATCCGGATCGCCTGCGGGGCCTGGGCTTCGACGGGGTGGTGCTGGACGAAGTGGCCCAGATGCGGCCGGAGACCTGGCCGGCGGTGGTCCGCCCGGCCCTGGCCGACCGGGCCGGCTGGGCGGCCTTCATCGGCACGCCCAAGGGCCGCAATGTTTTTTACGATCTCTATCAGGGCGCCCTGGCCCGCCCCGAGGAATGGTATGCCGGCCATTTTCCGGCCGACCACACCGGGGTCATCGAGGCCGGGGAACTGGCCCGGCTGCGCGCGGAAATGGGCGAAGAACTTTTTCGGCGGGAATTTTTGGGCGATTTCACCGCCGACGCGGGCGGCGGCTTCATCGATTTTCAAGCGGTGCGGGAAGCCGCCGGCCGCCCGCGCCCGGAGACCAACACCGCGCCGCTGGTCTTCGGCCTGGACGTGGCCCGCTTCGGCGACGACCGCACGGTGCTGGTGCTGCGGCGGGGCCTGGTGGTGGAGGAACTCCTCGTCTGGCGCGAGCGGGACCTGATGTTCACCGCCTCGGAAGTCTCCCTGGCCATCAACCGCCACCGTCCCCGGGCCGTCTTCATCGATGCGGTGGGCCTGGGGGCCGGGGTGGCCGACCGCCTCAAGCAACTGGGGCACCGGGTCATCGGGGTCAATTCGGGCTGCCGGCCCTCCCGGCCGGAGCGCTTCGCCAACCTCAAGGCCGAAATGTGGAGCCGGATGCGGGACTGGCTGGCCGAAGGCGCGGTCATCGTCGACCGGCCGGACCTGAAGAACGATCTTCTGGCCCCGACCTATGATTTCGACGCCGTCGGGCGTCTGAAGATCGAAAGCAAGGAAGACCTGAAAAGCCGGGGGCTGGCCTCCACCGACTGCGCCGACGCCCTGGCCCTGACCTTCGCCCAGCCGGTCAGCGCCGCCGAGCGCCAGCCCGACCGGCCCCGCTTCGCCGATATGGATTGAACAGGCCCGTCATCTTAAATACATTCGGCGCCCCCCGGGCGCGCCCCAGGAGACAAACAGAATGTCGCATCAAATCAAACTGTATTGGGAAATGACCGACGAGGAGCTGGGCCGGATCTATGACCAGGCCCGCAAGGAAGGCGCGCTGGATCTGGTGGCCTATGACGCCGCCGTCAGCCGGGATCTCTTTATGCTGTTCGCCCGCCGGGCCGAGGTGTTCGGCGCCGTCCACGGCGAGGAGGAGATCCCCTTGGGCTTTTTCTATCTCAACGCTTTCGAGGGCCGCACCGCCCGGATGCACTTCTGTTTTCTGGCCGCCGGGCGGCCCGAACGCCGGGAGATCGGGCGGACGGTCCTGAAGTGGTGTTTCGCCACCTTTGATTTCGAATGCCTGGTGGGTATCGTCCCGGCCATCAACCGCGGCGCCGTCGCTTTCGCTCTGGAAGCCGGCGGCCGGCGGATGGGCGAGATCCCCGGCTGCTGCTGGATCGAAAAACTGAAGCGAACCGTGGCCGGGGTTCAATTCCTTTTTCCGCCGCCGAATCGGGAGACGAAACCGGCGGCCGCTGTGGAGGTGTAATTATGGGAGGCATCGTTAAAAGCCTGTTCAAAAAACCCCAGGTGGACAAGTCCGCCCTGTACGCGGCCCAGGAAAATCAGCGCCGGGCCCAGGAAGAAGCACGCCGGGCCGAAGCCAAGAGGATCGCCCTGGAAGAGGCCGAAAAAAACCGCCAGGCCGGCGTCAAATCGTCCGGGCGCATGAGCACCATTCTGGCCGGAGAAAACGAGACCGGCGGCAAAACCCTTCTGGGCGACTGAAGCTCGAGGCATACCAATGAAACTGAAGCCCATTCTCAACCGTTTCAACTTCGGCGAAGTCTCGCCGCTCCTTTGCGCCCGGGGGGATCTGGCCAAATACGCCGCCGGTTGCCGGACCCTATTGAATTTCATCCCGCTCCTGCAGGGTCCGGTCCAGAGGCGCGGCGGCACCCGGTTCGTGGCCCGGGCCGGCAACGGCGACCAACCGGTGGCGCTCATCGACTTCGCCTTTTCCGAAACCACCACCTACGTCATCGAAGCCGGGGACGGTTATCTGCGGTTCTTCTATCAGGGCGCCCCGGTCATGAGCGGCGGGCAGGTCTATCAGATTTCCTCGCCGTGGGCCCAGGCCGACCTATTTTTGGAGAGCGGCGTCTGCGCCTTGAAATACGTGCAGAGCGGCGACGTGATGTATGTGGTCTGCCCGAACCGCCCGCCGCGGAAGCTCATGCGCCACGGCCACACCGACTGGCGCATCGAGCCTTTGCCCGGCTGGGGCGACCGGCCCAACCCCACAGCCATCGCGCTCTTCCGCGAACGGCTGGTGCTGGCCGCCGACCAGACCGTCTATCTCAGCCAGAGCGGAGCCTTCGACAACTTCGAACTGCCGGTGGCCGGCATTCCCGGCGCGGAAATCGTGTCGTATCGGCCGGAGTATCGGCTGGTGGTCGACGCCGCCGCCGGCACGGTCACGTCCACCGAATCGTCGCACGTCATCACCGTGGGCTTCAAAGCCGAGGACGTCGAGTTCAACAAGGTCAGCGATTACAAGGTGCTGGTCACGGCCAAGGATCCCAAGAAGGGCTTGGGCCGCATCGGCGTCAACGTCACCACGGCCTTCACCGTCCACCCCAACTCCGTATTGGGGACCGTCCTGGTCAAATCCGGAAACAACAATTTTATCCAGGTCACGGTGGACCCGAACAAATCCAGCATCGCCTACGACCCGGCGGTGGACAACTACAAGGGCTACCTGATCACCAAGGCCACCAACGTCGTCGCCGCCGACGACCCCATCGAAGTCAACGTCTATTCGGAGCAGATGGACAAGATCCAGTGGCTCTGCCCCTCCAATTCCCTTTTGGTGGGCACCACCGGCGGCGAATTCATGATCGGCGAAACCACCAGCGTGGACCCCTTGGGGCCGGAGAACATCAAAGTGGTGCCGGAGACGGCCTTCGGCTCCTCCCCCATCCAGGCCCTGCGCATCGGCTCGGTGGTGCTGTTCGTCCAGCGGGCGGGCCGGAAGGTTCGGGAGTTCGTCTACGACTACTCCGGCGACGGCTATTCGGCCATGGACGTCACCGTGGCCGCCGAGCACATCACCCGGGGCGGGCTCACCGCTCTGGCCTGGCAGTCGGAACCCATCGAAACCCTGTGGGCCACCCGGCCCGACGGCCAGCTCCTGGGCTTCACCTACTGCCGGGAGCAGGACATGACCGCCTGGCACCGCCATCAGTTGGGCGGCGGCGGCCGGGTCTCGCACCTGGCGGTCATCCCGGCCTTCCACGGCGGCCGCGACGAACTGTGGCTCTCGGTCAGGCGGGAGATCGAGGGACGGACGGTTCATTACATCGAAGTCTTGGACCCGGGACACGACCCGGAACAGGACCAGACCGAATGCTTCTACGTCGACTCCGGCCTCACGGTGCGGGGCTCCCGACTCACCGAGATCACCGGCCTGGAGCACCTGGAGGGCCACGAGGTGGCCATCCTGGCCGACGGCGGGGTCCAGCCCCGCCAGGTGGTCGCCGGCGGCCGGGTGCCGCTGCAGTATCCGGCCGACCTGATCCAGGTGGGCCTGCCTTACGATTCGGTGCTGGCCACGGTCAACCTCGAAGCCCAGCTCTCGGACGGCAGCGCCCAGGGGCGGCTGAAACGCTTCACCCGTCTTCACCTGCGGCTGGTGGATTCCGCCGGCGGCGCGGCCGGGCCGGACCTCGACCACCTGGCTTTTCTGGAATACCGCACCGGAATGGACCGCACCGACCAGGCCCGGCCCCTCTTCAACGGCGACAAGACCGTCAACTGGCCCGGCGGCTACGACACCGCCGGCGTCCTGACCGTGGCCCAGACCCACCCCCTACCCTTCACCCTGGCCGCCGTCATCCCCGAAGTGGCGGTGGGCGGCGCGGAATAGGAGAACCCATGATCGACGCGGAAAATATACTCAAACGATTCGAAGCCCTGGAGGCCGAACGCGGCGAGTGGGAGGGCGTCTGGCAGCAATGCGCCGATTACGTCCTGCCCCGGCTGGGGCGGCATCACCGGCGGGCCGACCAGATCTTCGATTCCACCGCGCCCCTGGCCCTGGGCCGTTTCGCCGCGGCCATGGAATCGTTCCTGACCCCCCGGACCCACAAATGGCACAGCCTGGCCGCCGGCCGGACCGAACTCAACCACGACCCGGACGTGGGCCGCTGGCTGGAGGCCCTGCGCGATCTTCTGTTCAGCCGGCGCTATGCGGCGGAGAGCAATTTCGCCAACCAGATCCTGGAGGCCTATCTGTCGCTGGGCGTTCACGGCACGGCGGTGATGTTCGTCGACGACGAACCCGGCCTGGGCCTGCGGTATCAATGCGTGCCGCTCCACGAAGCCTACCTGGCCGTGGACGGCGTCGGCCGGGTGGACACCGTCTTCCGCTGGTATCGCCTCACGGCCCGCCAGGCCCTGGCCGCCTTCGGCGACGAACTGCCCGAGGACATCCGGCGCGACGCGGAAGATCCCCGGGCCATGGACCGGGAACACGAGTTCATCCACGGCGTCTTTCCCCGCCGGGACCTGGACCCGAACCGGCGGGGCCCGCGCCACCTGCCCATCGCCTCGGTCCACCTGGCCCGGGCCGCCCGGCGGGTGGTCCGCGAAAGCGGCTACCGAACCATGCCCTACGCCGTCTCCCGCTTCACGGTCACCTCCGGCGAAGTCTACGGCCGCTCCCCGGCCATGGAAGTCATGGCCGACATCGTCCAGGTCAACGCCATGAAAAAGACCATTCTGCGGGCCGCTGAAAAGATGGTCAATCCTCCCCTCCTGACCCCGGAGGACGATATCCTGACCGCCTTCAGCCTCAAGACCGGCTCCATCAACTACGGGGGGCTCGACGACCAGGGCCGGCAGCGGGTAGTGCCGCTGCAACTGGGGGGAAACCTCCCCGTCGGCCGGGAACTGGTCCAGGAAAGCCAGAAGGTCATCAACGAGGCCTTTTACGGCAACCTCTTCCAGATCCTGGTGGAAAGCCCGCAGAAGACGGCCACCGAAGTCATGGAACTGGCCCTGGAAAAGGCCCAACTGCTGGCCCCGGCCGTGGGCCGCCAGCAGTCGGAGCTCTTAAGGCCCATCATCGAGCGGGAGTTGGACATCCTGATTCAGGGCGGCGCTCTGGACGCCCTGCCCCCTCTTCCGCCCGCCCTGGCCGCCGGCGCCCGCGGGCTGGAGCCGAAATATGAAACCGACCTGGCCCAGGCCGTGTCCGCGCGCGACGGCCAGGCCATCCTCAAGGCCCTGGCCGCCCTGGGGGCGCTGGCCCAGTTCGACCCCGAGGTGATGAATCTCATCGACGCCCAGGCCGCCGGCCGGGCCATCTGGCGATCCTTCGGCGCGCCGGCCGCCGTGACTCGGAGCGCCAAGGAGATGAAGAAGCTCCAGGCCGAACAGAGCCAAGCCAAAGAGGCCCGGGCCCTTCTGGAAGGCTTGAATCAGGCCGGCCAAACTCTGGGTCGGATGGCCCCGGGAACCCTCAAAGCGTTGCCCGAACTTCTGGAGAAAGGGGCCGAAGCCCTGAATCCCGGGGCCGGCCCGTCTGACGGGGCGCCCGCCCCAACGGAGGCGGAGGCATGATCGACGCCTATTTCCGCAAGTCCCGGCGCCTGGCCGCCTATCGGAAGCTTTTTCTGACCGAATCCGGCGCCCTCAAACCCGAAGCCGAAACGGTGCTGGCCGACCTCTACGACTTCGCCCGTTTTTTCAAGAACGTCCCCGTCGACGCCCAGTCCCTGGCTGTGGCCGAAGGCGGCCGCCAGGTGGTGCGCCACATTCTTGGATGCGCCCGCGCCACCGATCTGGAACTGAAACGCCAACTCAAACCGAACGGAGAACATGAGCATGAGTGACACCCTTTTGAACGGGGGCTTCCTGGAAGCCCGCCCCTCCCCCGCCGCCGACTGGGTCGGCGCCCTGCCCGAGGACCTGCGCCGGGTGGCCGACGCCAAAGGCTGGCGCGAACCGGCCGACGCGCTGCGGAGCTACAAACATCTCGAAGAGCTGCTGGGCGCCGACAAGAGCGGACGCGGCCTGATCATGCCCCGGGACGAAAACGACCGGGAGGGCTACGCGCGCCTCTACGCGGCCCTGGGCCGTCCGGAGACGGCCGACGGCTACGAGCTCGGCGCGCTCCTGGCCGACCGCGAATTGGATTCCGACTTCATGGGCACCATGGCCGGGGCCATGCACGAAGCCGGGCTGTCCAAAGTTCAGGCCCACAAGCTGGCCTCGGCCTGGCAGGAGCAGCTGGAGCGCTTCGTCACCGTCCAGGCCCTGAAGTATCAGAACGAAAAGGAGGAAGTCTGCCGGACCCTGTCGCCGGCCCGTCTGGAGACGGCCCGCCGGGGCTTCCGCTTCTGCGGCGTCTCCCGGGAGGCGGCCGCCGAGTTGGAGCAGGCCCTGGGGCCCCGCGAGGCGGTGGAAGTCTTCGCCCGCATCGGCGAGGCCCTGGCCGAAGACCGGCCGGTGGACGAGGCCCGGGCCCTGGGGCCGGCGGCTTCCCCCGAGGGCGCCCGCCGGCGCCTGGACCGGCTTCTGGCCGACCCGGCCTACAGCCGGCGCTATCTCGGCGGCGACAAGCTCGCTTTTGAGGAAATAACTGAATTGTCCCGGCGGGCGAGCGTCAAATAGCATCATTCCTTTTCCGGCAAGCCCCGGGGATTCAAGGCCCGCCGCGTGAATCCCCCGGCTCGGAAGCGCGGCCGTCGTGCGGGTCGGACGGCTTTTTATAGCCGCCCGGCAACCCCATATTTTTTTAAACCATATCGCACCAAGTCCCGCCGCCGAATCATCATCGATATGGTGCGGCGGGTTCAGCCCGCTTTACAAAGGAGTATCAATGGCAACCAATTACACGGTTCAGGATCATCACGTCACTCAATTTACCCGCAACGTCGAACTGCTGCTGCAGCAGAAAAAGGCCCGCCTGGACGGGGCCGTCACCAGCGGCTCCTACCAGGGCGACAAGGCTCAGGCCGTCATCCAGTTCGGCGAGGTCGACATGGCCCCCATCGAGCCCGGCGAAGGCGCCGGCCAGTGGAAGGGCGACACGGTCTGGTCCAGCGTCGAGCATTATCAGCGCTGGGTTTTCCCCAGCGACTTCGCCGTCTCGCTGCCCTTGAGCCGCCAGGATCAGGTGCGGATGATCAACAACCCCGGCTCGCCTTACGCCGAAGCCGTACGGGCCGCCTACGCCCGCCGCTATGACGACCTCGTCATCGCCGCCGCCACCGGCCCGGCCAAAACCGGCAAATACGACGACCTGGTGGAAGTGGCTTTTCCCGCCAGCCAGGTCATCGGCGACGACGGCGAGGGCCTGACCATCGACAAACTCATCGAGGCCAAAGAAAAGCTCATCGCCGCCGGCAACGACCCGGCCGAGGAACGCTTCCTGGCCTGTTCCGAAAAACAGCTCTCCGACCTATTGAAGGACACCGCCGTGCAGAGCGCCGACTACAACACCGTCAAAGCCTTGGTCAAGGGCGAGGTGGATACCTTCGTGGGCTTCAAGTTCATCTCCACCGAGCGCCTGTTCCAGGCGGCCGGCGTGCGGCACTGCCTGGCCTGGGTCAAGAGCGGGCTGCACTTCGGCACCTGGGACACCCTGAATGTCAACGCCGACGTCCGCCCGGACAAGAACTATGTCTGGCAGGTCTACGCGCGGGCCACCATCGGGGCCACCCGGACGCAGGAAAAGAAAGTCGTGCGGGTCGACTGCAAGGAATAAAAGCGACACCCGCGGCCGGGAGCGCTCTTCGGTGGGCTCCCGGCCCCGCCCTTGCCATGCTCGCGTCACGTCACCGCCGGAGACGGCCGCCGTCGCCGCAGGGGCTCGCGCGGACTAAACAAGTATGACAGGAGCCGGGAGCGGACTCCCGGGAAAGGATGAAAACAATGGCTGGAAACGTCGACATCGTCAACCGGGCCCTGTCCAAGCTGGGGGAGGCGCGTCTGACCTCGCTGACCGACGGCACCACCTCCGCCGGGCTGGCCTCCTCACTTTTCGAAACGGTGCGTGATTCGGAAATCTCGGGCCACACCTGGAACTTCGCCAAGACCCGGACGATGCTTCCGGCCGAGGCGGAAAAGCCGGCCTTCGGCTGGGCCCACCAATATCTGCTGCCCGCCGACTGTCTGCGGGTTCTGGAAGCCGGCCCCTGGCCTCAGGCGGTTCTGGACGGCTACATAGACGGCGACCGGCGCAGCTTTGTCCTGGAGGGTCAACATATTTTGACCAACCATGGCCCGGCCCTGAATTTGACCTACCTGCGGCGGGTGACCGACGCCGGCCTCTTTCCCCCGGCTTTCGTCGAAACCCTGGCCTCGCGGCTGGCCGTGGAGATGTGTGAGACCCTGACCGCCTCCAACTCCAAGCGGGAGATGGCCTGGAAGGAATATGAGCAAGCCTTGCGCCGGGCCCGGCGCCTCAACGCCATCGGCCTTCCGCCGCAAATGGTGCAGGACGACAGCTGGATGCTCGCCCACTACCAAGGCGCGCTTTGAAGGGTGCGGCGGCTTAATCTTCGTCGCGGCTGTGGCGTCGGGCCGTGGCGAAGCTACTGGAGGCACATTACCTGTCCGAGATATATAGGCGGCGAAGAAGGATGGCTTTTTTCGATCTCAAACCAAAGCACCGACAAGTAAAGTCGCTGAGCTGAAGCAGGCTGTCATAAAGAGGAAATCCAACCAGACCACATCAATTGCCCGCGGTCCCCCAACTTTCTGGATTCACGAAACAGCCCATAACCAGTACCGATATTGGAAGGCAACAAAAAATGCTGCGTGCTGGTAATCACTCAATCCCCCTTTGAGGGGGCCATGCCTTTACAAGCCTCCGGCTCTGCCGGCGTTCAGATTGCTGACAAACCCCGTCTGAGGCGGGGTTTGTCTTTTTTGGCGAGGCCAGACTTTATGCGATGAAATTAGGCTGAGATGTTTTGAGTGCGGCCACGAGGCTTGAAAGGCGTTTTTGGAGGCCCATTGGAGCATAAAAATCGGTCAAAAATGACGATTGTCCTTTCCGATGGACGATCAGGGTTATTTTCTTCATGTTTTGGCAAGCCGCTGACAGAAGGCACTGAGCTTTGACTTTCAATAAACCTCTGAAACGGGCATAGCGATGCCCGTGCAGTTGCTTGCCGTCGGCAAAGCTGCGTTCCACCGTTTCTTTGCGCCGCCCGTAAATGGCCTTGCCTCTGGCTTCATAACGGTGATCATTAATCTGTTCTTTGCTGTCCTGCCAGATATGGCGGGTTATTATTTTGACTTTGTTCCGACTCTGAGTACACTGTCCTCTAAGATCACAATCACAGCATCGTCTTGAATCCGAAGCATACTCCCTATAGCCTTCACGGGTCGTGGTTCGGTATTTGAGGGCATGATTACTTGGGCACAGATAGCAGTCATAATATTCATCATAGATGAACTCGCTCTTCCGTAAACAGCCTTCTCTATGAGTCGGACGGCTGTAACCGATCACTCCGTAAATTTCGCGCTTCACCAGGCCGTAGCAGATCGGGGCCGTGAAGTAACCCGCATCGAGACCGACCGCTGAAACCTCAAACCCAAAGCGTTCCCGTTGCCGATCCAGACGTGATAAATATGGAATACTGTCGTGAACATTGCCCGGCGTTACGTGGCTGTCGGTTATCAAACCGTGGCGGCCGTCAACGGTACGATGGTCCAAATAGAAAAAACCTTTGGGCTTGCCGTCGCGAACCATGTAGCCGCGGTCAGGATCGGTCGTGCTGACTTTGATTTCTTTCTGTTCCTCATCCGCCACTTTGTCCCGCAAGGGCTTTTTGCCATGCGCCAGACGGTCCTTGGCAACATCGCGGTTAAGCTCCGCAATATAATCGCGGGTCGATTTATCAACCAGTTCGCGTTTGAATTTGCTCTTGTTGGCGTTGGCCCTCAGGTGAGTTGAATCCGTATACCGAACAGATAGCCGATGAACAGCATCTTGAACAGCACTACAGGGTCTACCGCCGGGCGGACGTTGTCCGCGCAATAGAGGACCTTGACCTTCTTAGAGATAAAATCAAACTCTATCGCTTTGGATATTTTTCGCAACAGAGGCCCTTTAGGCACTAAATCGCCCAGGATCACCAGTTCCATCTTCTGTTGTTCTTCGTTGGATCGTCTTTTTAACATCTCTTTAGTAAAACAAAATCCCGGCCACTTGGCCAGGACTTTGTCAGCAATCTGGCCTCCGGCTCTGCCGGAGGTATCTGACTTGTATTTGAGGATTTTTCAATGATCCCAGAAATATGGCTGATTTTTCCTGCGTAAGCCCGGCCGACGGCGCCGGAAGCCGCGCACTTTTTCTCATTGCCTAATTCTTCCGCCTTCAGTATAATGCCAAAAATGCACGATGCACATCGCGCCGGCGTAGCTCAGGGGTAGAGCAGCTGATTCGTAATCAGCAGGCCGCGGGTTCAAATCCCATCGCCGGCTCCAGTCAAATCAAGGGGTTAGTCGAATTTTCGACTGACCCCTTGGCTTTGCTGGGCATCATGGTACCCACCTGGTACCCACGAAAGAAATTGTTAGACTGTACTGTCCACTTATGATGGAATTGGATCAAGCTTGCTGCCGCTAAAAAACATTGGCAATAAAATGAAATAGACGGTATAAAAGCCATTAAGGAAATTAGTATTATTCCGTTGTGCACCCGACACCACCTTTAGGAGTTAAAATTATTGCCCATTTAACTTCTACTTACCTGCCGCAAAGCATGGGAACGAGCAATAACATATGAACTCATCAACACTTGAAGCTGTTTTTATTGAAACATTGAATAACCCGACTCACCCCATCATACTATTCCTCGGGCAGGATCTATGGCGTCGCGAAATGGGCTGTGACCCGATATTGGATGCCATCGCCAGGCAGCTTGGGCTGGACCAATCCGTCCTTGCCAAATTAGGGTATTCTGAATTAATAAGTGATAACGCCAAGCAGCGTATTGTCGAGGCCTTTTACACCTGGCTTGATAATATATATCGTCACAATCTTGCTCCCAGTGACTTTGACCAAATTACACGGCTGCCTTGGAATGCGGTTACCACCAGCTCTTTTGACCCAATGGTTCCAGAGTTTTTTCGTAGGGCCGGTCGAACAATCCATCACGTCGATGATGCTGATAATCTGCCGCGAAGCCTGCTTAACACGAAACGATTAAATTGTATCTCCATTTTTGGCAGTACTGCCCACCCCAGCTACTTACATGAAAACTTGATGGATAATGATAATTTAGACGATTTCAGCTTCCAGGCGGCTGAATTGCTACGCAACTTGATCCACGCTTTAGGGGCGGCAGGACTTATAATAATAGATGGATATGATCCAGACTGGGATTGCCTACCAGCCTCTAAAATTAAAGAACTTATCAAGCTCATGAAAAATCGCGTGATCTGGTTTGGACTTAATGATGACAAAATGCAAACCTTGGCAAAATGTGGGCTGGATAAAGCTATTTCCAAATGTGGTGTATGTCGGCTTCCCATGTCGTTGGCGCGCTGGATTGAGGAAAAATCAACTCAGGGGGTGATACCGGACTCGTTTAACTTCAATACCTCCACCAGTAAAACCATTACCCTCAAAAATGCCGATAACTCCATAAAGGTCATTGAAGTACAAAGCGATTATCTGGTGCCCCTCGGAAATTCCATCGAAACTCTCACAGACTCCTATCAAGCGTTTTTGAATCCACTCGCGTTTAATGATAGTGAAAAGGTTGAAGCATTTACTGAATTTCACAGTTTTCCTTCGAACTTGGAAAATCTGTTCCGAGGCATTAGTAATGGCTTCAGCATTGAACGCGCTGCCGAATCACAGTGTCTAGGTAAAATTACAGAAGCTATTGAGAATCATACTACTAAGAAGGGGCCACTGGTAATTACTGGTGCTAACGCCGTTGGTAAAACAGTGCTGGTTGGCCGCCTGACATCTGAAATACTGCGGCAAAAAAAATGCCCGATACTTTACAGCTACAATAGCCATACGCTCCCGGCCAAAGAACCTCTTTTGAATATTTGCCGTTTTTTTGAAGAGGAAGGAGCTAATTGCACTTTAATCGTCATAGACACTCAAAAGAATGCTAAAGATATTATCAATATTTTCGAATATTTACGCACCCGTGGACGTCGGGTTGTAATGTTAGTGACCGCCTACCAATCCCGAAATAAACTTATTGAATTAAACAACACCCTCACCAGCCCCGAATATAACAGTTTGAAGAGTATCACAAGTCAACACGCCCATATTGATCTGGACGATCTGATAAAAAGGCTGAATGCTCGGTATAATACGATTAAGATTACAAATGAAAGCAACCGTTTCCAATTTAACAACAGGACAATCTTCCCCATATTTTACAATATGATGCCTTATGCCAGGCAAATACTGTCGGCCGGGTACATTCGCTATTTTGAATATGCGATCGCCGGTTTAGATTTTAGCGGTGGAAGAGCCTCTAATGAAAAAACGGTTACCAAAACTTTGATGCAACACAAATTGGAAGACTTAGGGCTCAGTTCAAGTGCCAGCCAGGATAATGGTTATCTTGTCGGCGACACTGAGATCAGCGCTTCATTAAAAGAAGCTATAAGCGCAATCATGCTGTGTGGACAGTGGAAATGCGCAGTGCCTGCCAATCTGGTCTTCCGCCTGATCACCCAAGATGGCCATATCTCTTTGCTCGATGTGATTCAGCAACTCAAAGCCGTCAACTTGGTTACCTGGCAACAGGCACAATATAATGATGATTTCTGGTTAGCCCCTATGCATACCCTTGAAGCGGAAGTATTCTGTAACAACGAATTTGGAGGTGATCTGAAGAGAGAATGGGATTTTTTTGAAAACATCCTTTTAAAGTTAGATATTTATCGCAATGAAGAAAAAAGTTTTTTGTTAGATATTGCGAAGGCTCTGTGCCCGGGCGATATAAATAAAAGCGCTTTGAAATATAAAAGCTATTGGAAAAATATGGCCGACGCAATTGGTCACATTATAGATGACTCGTCTACTCTTGATAGTTCCGCCAAGGCCGACCTGATGTTGCAACAGTCCCGTTTGCTACGTAAGTGGGCAATAAGCGTTAGCATAGATCATGTAAAGGATGAATTGTACGCCTCCCATGAAAATGTGATTGAGGCCTTAGAAAAAGCTGTGCAAGTTTTACTAGAGGCCATACAGAAAGTTGATCAGCGTTCGAACACATATGACAGTATATTGACCGAACAAGCGGCGGCTTACAGCACTTTGGCTATTCAGAAGTTTAATACAATGGATTATAGTGAAACTTTAGAATTGTACAACCGATCCAAGGAAATCGCGACCCTAGTCACCTTGAGAAGTGAAACAATGTACCCCTTAAATATCAAGGTTTGGACTATTTATAACCTGCTGGACGCCGGGGATTTTCAACCTGAAACCATAGCTGTTTTTCAGGCTGATGCCTGTGACTTACTTAGTGAGTTTAATTTGACTACATTGATCAGGGACCATTCTGAAGACACTAATCAGGACGCTTATATTATTGGTAAATTCGGAAAAATATTCCAGAGACTTCGGGATGACAAACACTACGATGCGGTCATGGCGGTCATGGCAGAAAAATATCCCGCCAAGTATCATTTAGCCAAAGTTTTAGAAGAATATAAGGGCTTGTTCGAATCAAAATTAGAAACCCATGAGATGCGACAACAAGCTGGTGTCACGGCCGGGGCGGCAGCCGACCAACTGCTAAATAGCGACAAAGCTGTACTCAAGGATCCATCTTGTCTCAAATATCTTATTAGATGCTTGTGGCTAAAAACAACTGGGCACTTCATGGCCACCGATGGCAACCGGCAACCATTGCCCTTGAAAAATGATCCAGATACAATGCGATTAAAGGACTATCTTAGCGATCTCCTACAGGTAAGCGAGTCTAAAGTTCGATTTATCTGGAGGTATGCCATGGCGGCTTTATATTGGCAAGATGAAAATTACTCAAGAGCTAAAAATATATGGGACAGTTTGCAATCAGATAATGACCGTGCTACATCTCCATTTTTTCAGCACCACCTTATTATGGAAACGAAGGACAAGCCGATGTTGTTTCGGGGAAAAATAAAAGGGGGCATACCGGACGGATTCGGTCTGAAAAAAGTCCTAGTTGCAGGTTTCCCGGCTGAAACGCAAGTCCGCATCTCACGACGCGACATTATTGATCGTGGCCTTCAAGATGGGGTTGATATTGCGGATGAATTCCAGATTGCGTTCAATTATTACGGCCCCATTATCCACTTCCCCCGTGGGAGCGAATAACCTCATGGTCGCCAGCCAAATTAAAGCCATTGATACCACGCTCAATGATATCCGGGAATTGGCCATTGAAAAAATAGGGGCCCAGGAGGCCTTTTCACACTTGTTATTGCCAACTCCGAGTCACAGCGTAGCCGAAATCACTTTTTTGCGCTTTATTTCATGGCTCTATTGCGCCTATTATGAATCTGCCAAGACACTCTTCAAGGCCCTGAGCAACGAAAACAATCATTACATCAATGTAAATCTACTCAGAACTCATTTTCAACATGGTTTTGACACCTTAAACTCCAAAAGAGACCAAGAACTCAGCCAAAAAGTGGTTCTGTGGTTTTCCACTGCATGCAGCATGGAAGGAGAGCCTAAACCCTGTGATGAAGCCAAGTGGAAGGACTGTTTGTCAGTCATTTTAATTGAGTCTAGTAATTTTTTGGAGCGATGTAAATCAGACCTTGAGTCCATGAACGAACCAGGCCTGGGCAGACTGAGATACCGTATTTCTCTGTCTGTCCCTGCTCATCAGCTTGAGTCTATTTTAAAAGAAGTTTTGTCAGATTTTGGTCTACTGGATTTTATAGACTCTTCAAAGCTTACAAAAAGTTATACAGAAAAGATAAATCATGAACTGCGAGAAAAAAACCCACCAGACTTGAATAATTTCATCCGCAGAATTTTTGAAAAATATATAGCAAATGAAATGCCATTGCCTATTGATGGGAAAGATATTATTAAGATTTATGGACAGTCTCCCAAAGTGCGCGAATGCTTGGAATTTGCCAGGGATTCCATGATTAGTAAACCATGCGGAAAAGATGAGCTTTTAAGTCGGATTGAAGCAGTATCAAAAAAAATTTTCTTTTAGTAGTTTCTAGCGGCTAAGTCATTATTGGATAACGATATAGGGGTTCAACAAGTCCTATTCTAGCATTTTCTCTGGACTCGTTTCCGGGGGGGCACGTCATCACCTCCAATTAAGAGTTACATGTTTTGATTTGATATAAACATATATATTTGTCAAGTTTAAAGACAGAACTATCCATTATCATCCATCAATCTTCAAATTGGTCGGGCCACGAGAAATAACGGTCTGGCATAAAGGGCGTTTTCCGTTTGGCGATACGCCTCAATCAAAAAGCCCCCGATGTAGGGGGCTTTTTGATTGAATAAACTGTTATAATAAAAATTCGGATTCAGGCGGGTGGGGCTTATAGTCTGCGACAATGGAACAGAGCCGGTTCAACATGGCCAAGGGGCGTTCAAAGTGCTCACCGATTTGATTCAAGGTATAGCCGGTCACATCCTCATAATCAGCGAAATTGCGCAATAAAAAGGCCGTGATAAAAATTTCTTCGCGGGCTTTTTGCAAAAAATCCAGAAGGTTTTCAGCCTTGTACTCTTTGAGGGCTTTTTGCTCGACTTTAGCGATAAAGGCAGGAACGCGATAGCAGCGGATTTGGTCTGGTTCTTTCGGTGGCCTGGGAGCGTCTTCGTCGATTTCGTCATCTGGCTCTGATAGGTCTTCCTGCCCAAGGCTCAAGAGAGCTTTAGCTACCTCTTGTAACTTTTCAGCCAGTCCATTGATGGTTTCAGTGTTTAGTGGAGTGGTGGAAGGTGTGGCCTGGTAAGCCTGGGACTGCTGCGACATAATGAACCTCACGATTTTTTTCAGTTGACCCTAAAAAATAGAGCCGGATGCTGAAAACCGTCGTGAACGGCCGGAGGTATTTAGGCTTGCGCCCTGGACATTTCCCCCAACATCCGGCCCAAAGATACACTACACTTAGGGCACAGAAAAACCACAATCTTACGGGTGTGGCCGCCGTCACGAGTAAAGGTGTTTTCAGCACCTTTGTAAATTTAACCACAATGAGGTGTTTTCGTCAAGGGGGAGGCTCACATTTTCAATTGATAACCCGGCCTAAAAGCAGCCGGGTCGCTTATGTTCTCCTTATGACTTTATCGCCGGCGAGGTATTATCCTGAGTTAAATCGGGGCGAGGTTCGCGATCAGTAGCCAGGGTTTGTGATTGTTGGTTATGTATCGTCCCACTGATAGCAGATACTTTGGGAGTGGCTATTTGCTTGGGTTTGGTTTTGCCACTTGCCATTTTCTTTACGGGAGCCCCATTTGAGGTTCTTTTGTACTCCCGGAGATATCGGCTGAGGTCACTGGGTTTGATCGTGATCTGATGCTGGCTGAGCAAGTTCACCAGATCGGCGGTTCCGAAGCCTTGCGACCTCTTTTTCAACAAAGTCGGAGCCAATTTCATTACGGCCTGTTTGATGGACAGAGGCTTTTCACTGTCCTGGTCCAGGTCGGAAAGTTTACGTTTTTTTAGGTCTTCCTCGATGGCCTGAAGGTCTTTCATGCGTAGGGTCATAGTAAATACCTTTCGGGTCCGCCGTTTCCGGGCGGTTGATTCAGCGGCCCATGCTGGGTCCGCGATTAGGTTGTGGTCTGCCCTGGTTCATTTGCTGTTCAAGGCTTTGTTGATATTGTCGATAAGCGGCAGTAAGTGCCGGTATAGTTCGCTCAAGCGCGTCAATTGCTTTTCCGATTCGGTCTGCCGAGCTTCCAAGGTCTGGATGGCCTGGCTCTGCTCCCGCTGATCTTGGCGTAACCCGCGCAAGCTCTCCAGTATCAATGTTTCCAGTTCGTTGCTGGGCATGGGTTACTCCAATTTGATGGCCGGACGTCCGCCGACCGTCCAG
>JAVBLB010000154.1:0-23025 GCA_031553735.1 Candidatus Adiutrix sp. | reverse complement strand
ATTTGGCGATATCAGCTCAAGCCGTCACCGCGCCGCCGGGTGTTTGAGTCGTACAGGCGAGTTCCGGCGGCGCTACGACCAGCTATCTGACACAACGGTCTTGCCTTTCGGGGGTCCAGGGGGCGACAGCCCCCGGCGCGGGTGGGTCCAGGGCAGGGCCCGCGCAGGGCCCTCCCCTGGCGGGGTCCGGGGCAGCGCCCCGGGCGAGCGGGCACGATTGCCGTGATTTGCCCCCCCGCTTTTCAAAGAAGAAGCGATTACCCAGATTTTTTGCTATCATCCGGTTGTTTTTCATAATTTATGATGGTATGATATACCGTTTTGCCGGGCGGCAGCTGATTCAAAGGATGGAGGCGATCGAACTTCCGCCCCGGCTTGATCGTTTGGCGCGCTATGCGAATTCACGGCGGCGATACAGCCCCTTGGGGGCATGGAGAATGACACCTATGGCTGAAAGACTTCGGCGTTCCGGCGGCGACCCCTATCCCATAGACGCCCTGGGCGCGGGCGAATCCTGGCGCATGTTCTCGATCCTGTCCGAATTCGTCCGGGCCTTCACGGCCATGAGCGAAGCCGGCCCCTGCGTCAGCATTTTCGGTTCGGCCCGGTCGGAGCCGAATTCGCCGGAGTGCGTTATGGCCGAGGAACTGGCCCGGCTCCTGGCCAAAAACGGCTTCGGGGTCGTCTCCGGCGGCGGCGACGGGGTCATGGCCGCGGCCAACAAGGGGGCCACAGAGGCCGGGGGCCTGTCCATCGGCCTGAACATAGAGCTGCCCCATGAGCAGCTGCCCAACCCTTATGCCAACCTGCGGCTGGATTTCCACTACTTCTTCATCCGCAAGGTGGTGTTCGTCAAATACAGCCAGGCCTACGTGATTCTTCCCGGCGGCTTCGGCACCATGGACGAGCTGTTCGAGGCTCTGACCCTCATCCAGACCCACCGCATCCGCCCGTTCCCCACCTTCCTGATGGGCTCCGAATACTGGGGCGGGCTGGTGGACTGGATGCGGGAGAGAATGCTCGGCCACAAGTACATCAACCCCGACGACCTGGATTTCTTCACCGTCATGGACAGCCCCGAGGAAGTGGTGAAGTCCATTAAAAGAATCATCGTTCTGAAATAATCCCCCCGGCGTGCGGCCGGGAGAACATACACAATTATGACGCTGAAACGTCCGTTGACCGGCCTGATGCTGGTGCTGGCCGCCACCCTGATGCTGAGCGGCTGCCTGGCCACCAAAACCGTCGGCACCACCGGCGCCACCCCCGGAACCCCGACGCCCTGCTCGGTGGACCTGTCGCGAATTCCCGACCCCTGGAAGGGGCCGGCGGGGAAGCTGGCCCAGCGGGGCTTCGACCAGAAGCAGCTGGAGGTGGTCTTCCTCTCCCCCAATCTCGCCTACACCAGCCAGCCCATGGCCGCCAAGCTCAAAGAACTCTACGGCATCTTCTTCCGCTCCGAACTGACCAGGGAGATTCAGGAAAAGCTGTATCAGCTGGGCTACGACGTCCTCATCGACGGCCGGGGCGGTTCGAGCACCCAAGGGGCCATCACCAGGTTTCAGAAGGACAACGGCCTGACCCCCAACGGCGAGGTCTCCGAGGCCACCCGGGCCGCCCTGAACCGGGTCATGAAGACCAAGACCCTCCGGCCCCTGTCCGGCTACAAGGCGCCGCCGGCGGCCAAACCGTCCCGCACGGCCACCCACACCCAGTTCACCAACCCTTCGGCCCTGGCCCAGATCAAAGCCCGCTACCAGGCCGACCGGGACATCTTTCAGCGCATGAGCCGCCAATACGGCGTTCCCGGCGAGGTCGCGGCCTCCATCATGTGGATCGAAACCGGCTACGGCCAGTTCTTCGGCAAACACAAGGCGGCCGCCATGCTGGCCTCCATGTCCGCGGCCGCCTCCGATTTCTCGGTGGTGGCCCCGGCCGTGGTCGAACTGGACAAGGATGCCGAATCCCGGGCCTTTTTGAAAGAGAACGCCGTCACCCGGGGCGACTGGGCCCTGAACGAACTGGCCGCCCTGATGACCTATTCCTTTCAGAACGGCCACGACCCGACCACCTTTCCCGGCTCCATCTACGGGGCCGTGGGCTGGGGCCAGTTCATGCCCTCCAACATCCTCAAATACGCGGTGGACGGCAACGGCGACGGCAAGGTCGACATCTTCGACAAGACCGACGCCATCTTCAGCATCGGCAACTTCCTCAAGAGCCACGGCTGGAAGAGCGGGATGACCGAGGAGGAACGGCGGGCGGTGGTCATGAAATACAACAAAAGCGCGGTCTACGTCAATACCGTGCTCTACGTGGCCGATTACCTGGCCAAACCCTGATGGCGTTATGATGGAAACCCTGCCGGTCATCGATTTTCACACCCACTGCCTGTTGTCCGACGGCGTTCTGTGCCCGGCCGAGCTCGGCCGCCGGGTGCGGGTTTCGGGATACGCGGTGGTGGGCCTGGCCGACCATGCCGATCCGGGGACCCTCCCGGGCATCATTGAAACGGCCCGGGCCTCGGCCAGGGCCCTCAACGGCCATATGGAGGGCCTGACCATCCTCCCCGGCGTGGAGATCACCCACGTGCCCCCGGCCCTGATCGGGGATCTGGTCAAGAAGGCCCGCGATCTTGGGGCCAGCCACGTGGTGGTTCACGGGGAATCGATCGTCGAGCCGGTGGCCCCGGGCACCAACCGGGCGGCCATCCTGGCCGGGGCCGATATCCTGGCCCATCCCGGCCTCCTGACCGAGGATGACGCCGCGCTGGCCGCGGAAAAGGGCGTCTATCTGGAGCTCAGCGGCCGGGGAGGGCACGGGCTGGCCAACGGCCTGGCCGCCCAGTTGGCCCGGCTCCACGGGGCCCGGGTGCTGGTCAATTCCGACGGCCACGCCCCCGGCGACTGGCTGACCCCGGAACGCCAGCGGGCCGTGGCCCTGGGCGCCGGCCTGAGCCAGGCCGAATACCTGGACATGATGGCCGAAGCCGCCCGCCTGGCCGGTCGTTTCCAGCGGCGAATATGATGGCCGGCCGTCGGGGCTACAAGCATTTCATCAAAGTCTCCATCCTTCTCGTCTGGCTGGGGCTGATGGGCTGGTGGTGGCTGGAAAGCCGCACCTGGCCGGCCCCGGAAAAGATCAACGCCGCCTTCCTCCCGGATTTCAATGATTATTACGGCCTGAAATACGGCGACCAGAAAATAGGCTGGGCCTTCAAGAGCCTCAGACGGCTGCCGGAAGGCGGCTACCAGGGCGGCCAGGGGATGGTGGTCCAGGTGGCGCTTCCGGGCCGGACCATGGAAGTGCGTTTCAACAGCTCGGCCAACCTTGATCGCCTTCTGAACCTGGTCGACTTCACCTACGTTCTCCAGGTCGGCCCCCTGACCGTATCCGAAAGCGGGTTGGTGGCCGACGGCCGCCTTTCGGCCCAGGTCAATCTCGGCGAGCACGGCCCGATATTCCAACAGATCCTGGAGGACTACCGCGGCCTTCTGGGCGGCTATGCCGACCGTCTGGATTTCAGCCGGGAGGCGGTGCTGAATGCTCCCGCCGGCCCGGCCCTGGCCATGCTGCTCCCCCCCTATCTCAGCTATCTGGGGCTGGAACCGGGCCGTCAGTATGCCCTGACCATCCTGGAACCCGTGACCCGGACCCTGACGCCCATCGAAGCCCGGGTGGAGGCGGAGGATCGGGAATACGACCCGGAGACCGGCCGCGACATCCCGGTCTACCGGGTACGCCTGACCGGGGGCGGGGGCGAGACCCTCCAGTGGCTGGACCGCTTCGGCCGCACCATTCGGGAAGAGAGCCTGGGCATCCGCCTGGAACGGGTCATCACTCTGGACCCCTCCGTCAGCGAACAGCGGCTGGCCGCCCAGGGGGTGACCCCCCTGACCCCGCCGCCGGCTCTGCTGCGCCTGATGACCGGTCAGGATTGGGGCGCGGTCTTTAAAAAATTGGAAGAAGATCGGCCCGGGACGCCGACCCCCGATCAGAATCAGCCCTGAATCGGAGGAAGCGGCGAGGGAAGGGAAGCCATGGCGGAAGCAATGATCGACATACGGCATCTTTCGAAGCGCTACCACCACCACACGGCGGTCGACGATTTGAGCCTGACCGTGGCCGCCGGGGACATATTCGGTTTTCTGGGCCCCAACGGCGCCGGCAAGACCACCACCATCCGGATGGTGGCCGGGGCCCTGGCCCCCACCTCCGGGGAGATTTTTCTGGGCGGCCACGACCTGGCCCGGGAGCCGCGCCTGGCCAAGAGCCTGGTGGGCTACATTCCGGACCGGCCCTTTTTGTATGAAAAACTTTCCGGCTGGGAATTCTTTGAATTTCTGGCCGACCTCTACGCCGTGCCCGCCGGGGCCCTGGCCGAGCGCGGCCCCAAGCTCCTGGAACTCTTCGAACTGTGGGACTGGCGCGACGACCTCGTCGAAAACTATTCCCACGGCATGAAGCAGCGCCTGATCATGGCCGGAGCCCTGCTCCCCCGGCCGCGCATCCTGGTGGTGGACGAGCCCATCGTCGGCCTCGACCCCCGGGGGGCCAAACTGGTGGTGGACATCTTCCGCCATCTGGCCGAAAAAGAGGGGGTGGCCATCCTGGTGTCCACCCACACCATGAGTTTGGCCTCCCGCCTTTGCCACCGCATCGGCATCATCTTCAAGGGTCGGCTTCAGGCGGTGGGGACGGAGGACGAGCTCCGGGCCCGCTCCGGCCAGAACGGCGATTTGGAGGACATTTTCCTGAAAATCACCGACGGCGCCGCCCCTCAGATCCTGTCGGAAGTTTTCAGCAGTCAATAACCCCTGGCCGGCCGGCGGAATGTGTTCAGCCGGCCGGTTTCGCATCGCCCCTTCCGGGGCCCGGTGGAATTCCATGCCAGCCTGGATCACCATTCTGAAGCCCGGCCTGATCGGCCTGAAAAACATCGTCCGCCGGCCGGGCCGGGGAGGGCGGACCCGGGCCCTGTTCGTGGGCCTGTTCGCCCTGGTGGTTTGGCTCCTGGTTTTCGTCTTCGCGGTCAAGGTGCTGGGGAACCTCAGGGCGGCCGACGTGGTGGGCGACCTGCTCTGCCGCAAGTTCCTGGGGTTGATGTGGATCACCGGCGCGGCCCTGTTGATGTTTTCGGCCCTCATTTCCTCCCTGTCCGGGTTTTTCCTGTCCAAGGACCTCGACCTCCTGATGGGGGCGCCCATCAGCCTCGAAAGCCTGTTCTGGGCCCGGTCCACCCAGGCCCTGGTGGTGAGCGCCTGGATGCCGGCGGCCTTCATGCTGCCGATCTTCCTGGCCTATGGCTGGGTGTTCAAGGCCCCGGTCGGCTATTACCTGGTCGCGCCGGCGGCCACGGTGCCGCTTCTGGCCGGGGCCGGCTACCTCAGCCAGATCATGGTCATGGTGCTGGTCAACGTCTTTCCGGCCCGGCGAACCCGGGAAATCATGGGGCTGGCGGCCATCGTGGCCTTCTGCGGCCTCTATGTGGCCTTTCGCCTGATGCGGCCGGAGGACCTGGTCAACCCGGCCGGCTTCATGAACGCGGCGGCCTATCTGGCCAGCCTTCAAAGCCCCAATTCGATCCTGTTGCCCACCGAATGGGCCGGGGAGGCGGTCTGGCCCTTTCTCAGCGGCCGCCCCGGGCGAATGGAATCCTGGCAATGGCTGCTTCTGCTGTGGAGCACCGGCGCGGCGGTGGCGGTCGCCGCTTCCTATGCCGCCTCCGGGCTCTTCTGGTCGGGCTACAACAAAAGCCTCGAGGGCGCCTCCCGCCGCCGGGGCGGCCCCAGCCTGCTCAGCCTGGCCCTGCGGCCTTTCAGCCGGCTGATGAAGCCGGAACGCCGGGCCCTGGTGGTCAAGGATCTCAAAACCTTCTTCCGCGATCACGCCCAGTGGTCGCAGCTGCTCCTCCTGGCCGCGCTCCTGGTCATCTATCTCTACAACTTTTCGGTATTCAACCTGGGGCGCTTTCCCGGCGGCGCCTTCGTCCTGGCGAACTCCTTCGCCTTCCTGAACCTGGGGCTGGTCGCCCTGGTGGCCGCCACCCTCTCTCTCCGCTTCGCCTTCCCCTCCATCTCCGGCGAGGGGTTCGCCTATTGGATCATCAAAGCCGCGCCCATGTCCCTGGGCGACTTCATGCGCATCAAATTCTGGCTCTGGCTGCCGCCCATCTGGCTGATTTCCATGTTTCTGATCATTGTCGGCAATTACTATCTCAAGGTCGGCCTGGTGATGCACCTGGCGGCCGCCCTCATCACCCTGGCCCTGACCCCGGGGCTGTGTGCCCTGGCCGTTGGCCTCGGCGGCCGCTTCCCCCGCTTCGACGCGGCCAACCCGGTCCAGGCCCCCACCGGCTACGGCGGCCTGATTTACATGGTCACCTCGAGTCTGGCCAGCTTGTCGGTCATCGGGCTTTCCGCCTGGCCGGTGGTCACGCTGCTGCAATTCGAGAACGGCCGGAAGGTCTCCCCGCTCTCTATGGGCCTCGGGGGGCTCTTGTTACTGGCCGCGGCCCTGATCTGTCTGTATCTTTTGATTCGACCCATGCGCCAGGGGATCCGGGCTCTGGAGGAAGGGGTGGCCGAAGGATGAGCGTGACCGCCGAGAAACAGTCTCTGGTTCGATCCGCCACCAAGGCGGAGGAACGTTTTTTCCTGGATTGGCCGGCCTGGGCCGGGCGACTTTTGAAGCTGATCTTTCTGGGGGTGCGGGTAGAGCTGGTCAACCACCCCGACCTGGAGGCGGTCGGGCCGGTCATCCTGGCCCACTGGCACGGCGACGACCTGGCGCTCCTGCCCTCGCTTTCCCACCTTAAGGCCAGCATCCTGGTCAGCCAATCCCGGGACGGCTCCGCGCTCAGCCGGGCCATCGAAGTTTTGGGCCATCAGGCCTGCCGGGGCTCTTCATCACGGGGCGGGGCCGAGGGGCTCCTGGCCATGAAGCGGGCCCTGGAGAGCGGCCGCAACGTGGCCTTCGCCGCCGACGGCCCCCGGGGGCCCCGGCTGGTGGCCAAGCCCGGGCCGGTCTATCTGGCGGCCAAAACCGGCCGCCCCATCTGCCCCCTGGGGGTGGCCGTCACCCGCGCCTTCACCTTCGAGAAAAGCTGGAACCGCACTCGGCTCCCTCTGCCCGGCGCCAAGTTGATCATCTATTTCGGGCCCCTGTTGACCCTGCCGCCCGAAGCGGCCCGCTGGCCTCTCCACCAGCAGAGCCGCATCCTCAGCGCCGCCATCTCCGACGCCGCCCGCCAAGCCGAACTCCTCCAGGGCCAGGGCTGAGCCCTGGACCCACCGGATGCTGGCGCATCCTCCCCGCACCCGCTTCGCTGGGCTGTCGAGGCCGCAACGTCTGGGGGGCCGAGACCATCGACCCGTTATCAGTGAAGAAAAAGCCGGCTTTGCCGGCTTTTTTTACGGTTTCAATTGTATTTACCTGATCTACACAGTCACGATTCTTTATGCAAATTCGCCTCAGCCGGCGTCATGTCGCCAGTGGGACTGTTTTCCTTTCGATAGGGATGAAACCAGGCGGCGGGGCCGGCAATACTTCGAAGGACGGTCGCGTGGGCCCCGACCGCGCCGTCGACGCGAAGTCTCGAAAGTCAGGGCCGTCGCCGGCGACGCGGTTGGGCAGCGTCCGTCCGGAGAAGTATTACCGGCCCCGGCCGCCGTGCGGCAGCCAACAACGCCACTCAATGGTGGACAGAGAAACCTCTATCCCGGCTTTTCGGCGGCGACGAACCTTACTTCGAAGCCAGGGCCAGCAATTCCACCGGGTGGCGGACTTCGACGGCCAGGCCCTGGCGGCGCAGCCCGGCCCCCAACTGCAGCATACAGGCCGGACAGGAGACGGCCAGGACCCCGGCCCCGGTCCGGCGGATGCTTTCCACTTTGCTTTCGGCGATGCGGCCGGACATCTCCGGGTGGCTGAAGCTGTAGGACCCGGCCCCGCCGCAGCAACTGTCCGCGCCCTCCATTTCCACCAGTTCCAGACCGGGGATGAGCCGCAAGAGCTCCCGGGGGGCTTCCCGGACCCCTAATCCCCGCACGGCGTGACAGGAATCGTGGTAAGTGACTTTGAGGTCCAGCCCGGTTTTGATGTCCCCGGGCCGGGGCGGCAGGTGTTCGCGGATCAGGGTGTTGACCTCCAGCACCCGGGGCAGCTTCGGGCGGATGAGGGCGGCCTCCGGCGAATCGGCCGGAACGAGACGGTCATAGTGGGCCAGGGCGTGGGCGCAGGTCGAGCAGTCGGAGACGATGAAGTCGTAATCCGGGTAGAATAAGAGACCGACGTTTCGGCGGGCCAGACGGGCCGCCTCGGCCGCGTCGCCGGCGGAGTGGTGGGGCTCGCCGCAGCAGGCCACCGGCGGCAGGTGGATTTCCAGCCCCCGGCCCACCAGGTATTCAAGGATGGCCCGGACCTGGCGGGCGGCGAAGACGTTGGAGGCGCAGCCGATGAAAAAGGCGACTTTCAGGCGGGGCCGCCCCGCCGGCCGCAGAACCGACGGCAGCCCTTGTCGGGCCGGGGTTTCCAGCCCGGCCGGAAGGAAGGATTCGTAATAGACCAGCCGGTCCAGGGCCCGGCGCAGGGTCCGGCCATACAAGAGGTGGCGGGCCCCGCTTTTTTCATACAGCCGCAGGAAAAAGGAGGCCCGGTCCAGCCGTTCGCGGTGGGAAAGCCCGCCCCGGTAGACGAGCTTGTGGAAAAGCGACAGGCCTTTGACTTTCAAGAAATCCCGGCGGGCGGCCCGCATCAGGTCATCGGTGGCCACGCCGGAAGGGCAGGCGGCGACGCAGGCCCCGCACAGAAGGCAATCGTCGACCTTTTCGGCGATGCCCCGGTCCTCCCGCCAGTCGTAGCGGCCGGCCAGGAGGAGCCGCATCAGGTGGATGCGGCCCCGGGCCACCTGGGTGTCGGAAAGGCTTCGGGCATAGGTGGGGCAGACGCTCTGGCAGAAGCCGCAGCGGTTGCAGCGGGATATTTCAGCATAGGCGGGGTCGGACATGATGGTATGGCCTGCTTGGGTCGGTTGGGGGACGAGGGGTTTAGAGCGCTTTTCTATTGTAAGGAAATGAGCATGAAATGAAAAGCGCCCGGATGTTTGCGCGTTTTACAATTTATTGAAGACAGATAAATTGTAAAACGCTCTAGTTCGCGCCGGCCGGGCGGTCGGGGAAGATGAGGCGGTCCGGGTCGAGTTCTTTTTTCAGCCGTTCGAAGACCAGCCCGGCCGCCTGGTAGCGGTCGGGCACCAGGCCGGGGACGTCGGCGGACAGGCCGTCGGCGTCGTGCCCTTCAACCGGTTCCAGAACGGCCCGGCCGCCGCCGACGTCCAGATCGGCCCGAAGCGCCAGAGGCGGGTGGGTTTCCTCCAAGCGGCGGGCCAGATCCAGAATGGAATGGCGCGAACCCATCAACCCGACCAGCCCGGGGTCGTCGGCCGGCCAGAACCGGCGGTATTCGGCCAGATGGGTGAAGCCGTCCTCGTGGCGGCTGAAGGAGCGGCCCCCGATCAGGGACTTGAGGGCCGCTTCCTTGTCGGCCACCAGCTCGGGAAAGCCGGTCAGCCAGATCAGAAGTGTGGTCCCCTGCGGGCTCCAGGCAATCCGCAAGGCCTCGGGGGCCAGGCGCCGGGTGATGATTTCCCGGGACAGGGCCGCGGCCTCCCCGGGGCCGGCGGTCTCCACCGCCAGCACCGGGGCGGCCGCCGGCCGGGGCAGCAGCTTGAGAATGAAAGACACGCTCAGCCCCAGGCGCCCGTGGGCCCGCCAGGCCAGGCGGGTGAAATCGTAGCCGCTGACGTTCTTGAGGGTGCGCCCGCCGCTGTGGACCAGGCGGCCGTCGGGGACGATGATGGAGGTCCCTAAAATCCAATCGATCATGGAACCCCGGGCCATGGTTTCCAGGCCCAGAGCCCCTTCGGCCATGATGGCCCCCAGGGTGCGGCCGCCCAGGCCGCTGACCGGCCAGTAGAGGCCGGTGCCGGCCAGGGCCCGGTCCACCTCATTCGGGGTCAGGCCGGCCTGGGCCCCGGCCAGAAGATTGCCCGGCTCCGGGCGGAATTCGGTCAAACGGCGGACGCTGAGGATCAGCGCGTCCTCGGTTTGAACCGCCGGGTCGGCCTTGAGGCGGGTCAGGCCGCCGGCGGGCACTAGTGGCCGCCGGGCGGCCACGGCTTCTTTGAACAGGTCGACGGCTTCCTCGACGGTTTGCGGGTATCGTATATCCATATTCGGTCCGAGGCCGCCACCGGGGCGGCGTTGCGGGAGCGCCGCGTAATTGACTCAGAGCAGGCATTCGGCCGGCAAAACCTTGCCGGGATTCAGGATCCGCCGGGGGTCCAGGGCTTTTTTCAGCTGGGCCATAAAGTGGAGATCGTCGGCAGAAAACTGGCGGGGCATGAAGTCGATCTTCTCCAGGCCGATGCCGTGCTCGCCGGTCAGGGTGCCCCCGGCGGCCAGGGCGGCTTCGAAAATCTCGTGGCCGGCGGCCAGGGCCCGCTGGTATTCGTCCGGGTCGTCGGGGTCGTAGAGCAGGTTGGGGTGGAGATTGCCGTCGCCGGCGTGGGCCGTCTGGGCCACGATCAGGCCGTGGCGCCGGCCCACCTCCTGAACCAGGGTCAGCATTTCCGGCAGGCGGTCGACGGGCACGGCCACATCCTGGATGATGGTGGCCGGCTTGATCCGCCCCAGGGCCCCATTGGCCGAACGGCGGGCCAGCCAGAGCCGCTCCCGCTCGGCCGGGGTGGCGGCCATGGCCAGCCCGGTCGCCCCGTGTTCGCGGCAGATGGCCATGATCCGTTCCATCTGCCGGTCCAGTTCCGGCCCCAGGCCGTCGACCTCGATCAGCAGCACGGCTTCGGCCTCCGGGGGGAAGCCCAGGTGCAGATAGGCCTCCAGGGCCCCGACAAGCTGGCGGTCCATGAGTTCCAGAGCCGTGGGAATGATGCCGGCGGCGATGATCGCCGCCACGGCCCGCCCGGCTTCTCCCAGGTCGCCGAAGACGGCGGAGACGGTGCGGCAGCTCGGCGGCAGCGGGGTGATTTTCAAAAGAGCTTTGGTCACCAGCCCCAGGGTGCCTTCCGAGGCCAGGAATATCCCGGTGAGGTCCGGGCCGGCCGCCTGGCCGGGCTCGGCCAGGCGGCCGGTGCGGGTCAGCCGGCCGTCGGCCAGAACGACTTCCAGCCCCAGCACGTGGTGCTTGGTGAGGCCGTATTTGACCCCTTTGATGCCGCCGGCGTTCTCGGCCAGGTTGCCGCCCAGGGTGGCGGACTTCTGGCTGGCTGGATCGGGCGGGAACATGTAGCCGTGGGGCTCCAGAAATTTCTGGAGGTCCAGGTTGACCAGCCCGCATTCCACCAGCACGGTTTCCTCCAGCAGGTCCAGCTCCAGCACCCGATTCAGGCGGGTGGTCACCAGCATCAGCCCCCCCTGCCAGGCCACCGCGCCGCCCGACAGGCAGGTGCCCGCCCCCCGGGCCACCAGGGGCAGGCCCTCTTCGAAGGCCAGGGCCGTCACCCGGGTCGTCTCTTCGGCCGTGCCCGGGAAGATCACCATATCCGGCGGGTGGATGAAGGGGGAGGAATCGTATGAATACAAATCCAGATCCAGGGGATCGCGGCGGCAGTGCTCGGGTCCGACGATGCCCGCCAGTTGGCTGATCACTCTTTCCGGCAGCATGGGACACCTCGTCCATTTTGCGGTGACGGCGGCGCCTGGCCCCTTCGGGGCCCGATGGCGTCTCCATTCTTTGATTATACAGAGTTCGAGGCCAAAAAGAAATGGCGACGGGATATCCGTCGCCAGTGTCAAGGATGGAGGCGAGGCCCTTCATCCCGGCGCCGCTTCAGGGTCAGGGCCGAGCCGTCGACCGGCGGGAGGCGGGTTCGACCACCGGAAGGCGGGGCGCTCCGGGCTGCCGGCCGCCCAGGGAGACGGTAAAATCGTTAGCCGCTTTCATGACCTTGCGGGCTAGAAGGTCGATCGCCGGCTGCCCCGCCAGCATGACCTTGACGCTGGCCACCCCCAAGGCGGCGATGGCCGCCCCGGAGGCGTCGAAAACCGGGGCGGCCACGCAAAACAGGCCGGGGCTGAGTTCCTCGTCGTCCACGGCGAATCCCCGGCGGCGCACTTCGACCAAATCAGCCAAGAGGCTGTCCCGGCTTTCGTGGGTGTTGGGCGCGGTTTTTTCAAAGACCAATTGTTCTAGAATGGTCCGCATCCGGTCTTCCGGAAGAAAGGCCAAAAGAGCTTTGCCCGCGCTCGTGCCGTACAGGGGCAGGCCCAGGCCGATCTTCAGGGTGGCCCGCACGGCCGAGTCGCTGTCGATCTTGTCGATGTAAACGGCTTTCAGCCCGTCCCGCACCCCCAGGCAAACCGCCCCGTCCACTTCCCGGGCCAATTGGTGCATGAAGCTGTGGGCCAGCCGGGGCAGCCCGGTTTCCCGAACGACGTTGTGGCCCATCTCGAAAAATTTATAGCTGTTGGAGTATTTCAGGGTGTCGGGATCCTGGCGGACATAATGTCGGGATTTCAACGTATTGAGGGCTCTGAAGACCGAGCTTTTGTCCATCTCCAGTCGGTGAGCGATTTCGGTGATGCCCAACGCCCCCTCGGAATCCAATAATTCGATTATTTCCAAAGCCTTCAGGACGGATTTGTTCAAATTGCCGATGCTCATATCTGCCTCGAATTAGCGACCGATTAAGTGTCTAAAAAAATAAATACGGTATATAATCTGTTTACTTACTGTACTAAAATCTATAAACATTGTCAAGATGCGATCGGGGGGACCAGAGGCGAAACCGGGGAGGCGGAGGAAGGGGGCGGGGGCGACGAGCTTTTTTTCCGGCCGCCGCGATTCAGCCCCGGGGGCGGCGGCCTGTTATTTTTGGGGGTTTGGGGATGGCCCATTTTAAGGATGGAGGCGATTGCGCCTCCATCCCGGCCGCCGCGATCCGACCATGAGGCGGCTACGGCGGCGCCATGGGCACGTTCGGGGCCTGGTTACGAACGGCTTTTAAACCAACACCAGGCGCTGCGGATAATCTCGTCCAGGCTGGCCATTTCCGGATTCCAGCCCAGGACCTTTTTGGCTTTTTCCGCGGCGGCCACCAAGACCGGCGGGTCGCCGGGGCGGCGGTGGGCGAAGGTATAGGGCACCCACTGGCCGGTGACCCGCTCGGCGGCGGCCATGACCTCCAGCACCGAAAAACCCTTGCCGCTGCCGATGTTGTAGGCGGAAAAGCCGGGCTCCTTCTGCGCGCTCAGGTGGTTGAGGGCCAGGAGGTGGGCCTGGGCCACGTCGCCCACGTAGACGTAATCCCGAATGCAGGTGCCGTCGGGGGTGGGGTAGTCGTCGCCGTAGATCTGGAGAGGGGGGGTCTGGCCCAAAATGGCTTTCAGCACATTGGGGATCAGGTGGGTTTCGGGATCGTGGGCCTCGCCCAGCCCGCCTTCCGGGTCGGCCCCGGCGGCGTTGAAATAGCGCAGGGCCACGCTTTTGAGCCCCTGGGCCTGGGCGTAATCCTCCAGGATCATTTCCACCATCTTGGTGGCATGGCCGTAGGGGGTGATGGGACGGGTGGGGCAGGTTTCCTCGATGGGCATCTGGTCGGGGGTGCCGTAGACGGCGGCGGTGGAGGAGAAAATGAACTTGTCCACCTTGGCCCGGTTGGCGGCGGCCAAAAGATTGAGGCTGCCGACCAGAATTCCGTGATAATACAGGTCGGGCTTCTGCACCGATTCCGAAACCAGGCTGCGGGCGGAAAAATGCATGACCGCGTCGATCGGGTGACGGTCGAACAAATGTTCGAGATCGGTCAGATTCAGCACGTCCCCCGGAACCGTCACCGGTTCCAGGCCTTTTTCCCGGGCGCCCTTGAAAGCCTCCGACAGGGCCCAATCGTGGCCGGTGGACATGTTGTCGAAAACCACCGGCGTGTGCCCGGCCCGGATCAACTGCCTGATCATGTGGGAACCGACGTACCCGGCTCCGCCGCAAACCAATACCCGCATAGGCTCTGTCTCCATCCTGTTTTTACAAAAAAAAAGCCCCTCATTATCGGGCGACGGCCCGGCCGGGCCATCGCCATAACAAGAGAATCTCTTAAACTGTTCTTTTTAATATAGCACAGAAGGCGTCAGGGATAAAGTCGATTTTGCGCCGGGGCTTCGCTTCGGGCGCCGCGACCGCGGGGACCGCGGTCGCGGCGGTCCGGCGTCACCCGCACTTATGCGCGTCGCAGGTGGGAATAATGGTGGGCGGAAGCCCGGTGAGGCCGGCGGCCTCGCGCAGTTCACCGGCCCGGCCGGTGCTTTCCCAGGTGAATTCCGGTTCGGTGCGGCCGCAGTGGCCGTAGCTGGCCGTTTTCTCGTAGATCGGCCGTTTGAGGTCGAGATATTTAATCATTTCAGCCGGTTTGAAGGAAAAAACCCGCCTTAAGGCCTGGGCGATCAGGGAATCTTCCACCAGACCGGTGCCGAAGGTGTCGGCCATGACCGAGACCGGTTCGGCCAGGCCGATGGCGTAGGCCAACTGCACCTCGCAGCGGCTGGCCAACCCGGCCGCGACCACGGTTTTGGCCGCCTGGCGGGCCATGTAGGAGGCGCTGCGGTCGACCTTGGAGGGGTCCTTCCCGGAGAAACAGCCCCCGCCGTGGCGTCCCCAGCCGCCGTAGCTGTCGACGATGATTTTTCGGCCGGTCAGTCCGCAATCCCCCATCGGCCCGCCGACCACGAACTGTCCGGTGGTGTTGACGTGCATTTTGGTGTCGGCGTCCAGAAGGTGGGCGGGGATGGTTTTTTTGATCACTTCCTCGATGACCGCCTCCCGGACTTTGGCGTGGCTGATGTCGGGGGAATGCTGGGTGGCGATGACCACCGCCTCGATGCGCTTGGGCTGGTGGTTTTCATACTGAACGGTCACCTGGGACTTGCCGTCCGGCCGCAGAAAATTCAGGCTGCCGTTGTGGCGCACGATGGCCAGCCGCCGGGTCAGGAGGTGGGCCAGGTGGATCGGCAGCGGCATCAGGACGTCGGTTTCGGCGATGGCGTAGCCGAACATCAGGCCCTGGTCCCCGGCGCCCTGTTCGTGGCCGTCGTAGCTGTCCACCCCCATGGCGATGTCCGGCGATTGCTTGCCGAGGGAATTGATGACCGCGCAGGTCTGCCAGTCGAAGCCCATGTTGGAATCGTTATAGCCGATGCGTTCGATGGTGCGCCGCACCACCTGGGGCAGATCCACCCAGCAGTTGGTGGTCACCTCGCCGGCGATCATGGCCAGGCCGGTGGTGACCAGGGTTTCGCAGGCCACCCGACTGTCCGGATCACAGGTCAGAATGGCGTCCAGCACCGCGTCGGAAATCTGGTCGGCGATTTTGTCCGGGTGGCCTTCGGTCACCGATTCGGAAGTAAAAAGGAAGTTTCCCTGCTTCATATTGTTTCGCGCTCCTTGGCTGATGAGCTGTCGTTTGAATGGACAACAGTAATCTTATTATAATACGTTCCCGGTTATTCGAAGTCAACCCCGGAGCCCGGGGATATGGGGATGAAAATAAAGCGGAAGGCCCGGCCTTCCGCTGGTTGGGGTTGATGCGGCCGCGCCGGGCGGTCGGGGGGAGGGGAGCGCGGCCGCGGTTTCGGTCATCGCGGGGCGGCGTCCGGTCCCTCCGGGGTCCGGCTCAGACCACGGTGTCGAGTTTGGTGCCGATGCCGGTCATCATGGCCACGGTTTCCATGGCGGTCTGTTGCTGCTGCAGGCTGACTTGAGCCTGCATGTTGACCGCCGCCTGCTTCATGGCCTGGTCGGTGACGGCCTTCTGCCCGTCATAGAGAACCTGGATCAGGTTGCCGGTGAGGCTGTTGACCTCGTTGAACATGCTCATGGCGTGTCCCTCCTTGGTTCGATTGGCCGGCCGCCGGAAAGGCTCCGGCGGCGCATCCCTGCCTGTCCGTCCCGTCCGGCCCCCTCGCCGGGGGCGAAGACGGGCGGTCGTATCTCTGTTATCGACCCGAAAGAGACCGGACTTAAAAGGAATCGGCCTGAACCGGCGGGCTCAGTCCTCGAAGTCGACCATGGCTTTCAGTTCCCGCCCGACTTTGAAAAAGGGCAGTTTTTTCGGCGGCACCTGAATGGGATCCCCGCTTTTGGGATTGCGCCCCACGTATCCGGCATACTCCTTGACTTTAAAGGACCCCAAACCCCGCAGTTCGGCCCGGCCTTCCCGGATGAGCCCGATGGTGATGGAATCGAAAAAAATATTGACCACCTGTTCGGCCTGCTTGGAGGACAACAACGCCTCTTCGGCCAGCTTTTCGACCAGTTGCGATTTGTTCATGACCTTGCGCTCCCATCGGCTGTTAATTTTTATTATATTACTCGATTGACGACGATTTTTCAAGGCGGTTCGTGAATCGGCCGGGGGAGGCGGCGGGTCGGACCGATAAATTATGGTGGCATTCTTTGGAGAATCCTGATAAATTTACCAAAGACCAGAGACCGGTTTGGGATGGATCGAAAGATTTTTTTTCCCCGGCGGTCAAAAATTGCGCGTCGGGACGGGCTTTGTTGCCGGGTCCGCGAAAGGACGGGACGGCGATGCTCTCGGCGCCCGCCGGCGATATGATCGTCCGGCCAGGCGATAGACTGCCGTCGCTCGTAGAGCGATCAGGCCGGGACGAGGGGGGATTCCCCCGGTCCCAATATAATTGTTCAAGGTGGAGGACGTATGCCTTATTTCGTATGGAAAGGCGTCGGCAGCGGGGGGAAGAAAAGAAAGGGGAAGCTCGAGGCGGTTGACGAGAGGCAGGTCGAAAATTTTCTAAAACGCCTGCGCATCAACGACTACACCATCAAGCCGGCCCCGCGGGAGATCAACCTGGTCAAGCCCAAGGTCAAGGCCAAAGACATCATGATCTTCACCCGGCAGTTCTCCACCATGATCGACGCCGGTCTGCCCCTGGTCCAGAGTTTGAAGGTGCTGGGGGACCAGGTGGAAAACCCGACCTTCAAAAGCGCCCTGCGCGACGTCAACAATTCGGTCCAGTCCGGCAGCACCCTGTCGGATTCCATGCGCAAATATCCGAAGATGTTCGACGATCTATATTGCAACCTCATCGCCGCGGGCGAGGCGGCCGGTATTTTGGACAGCATCCTCAAGCGTCTGGCCGAATACATCGAAAAGGCGGAAAAGCTCAAGCGCAAGGTCAAAGGAGCCATGGCCTATCCGGCGGTGGTTCTCACCGTGGCCGTGGCGGTCATCGTCGTTCTGTTGGTCTTTGTCATCCCGGTGTTTAAGGAGGTCTTCGCCGGCCTGGGCAGCGAACTGCCGCCCCTGACTCAGGCGGTGGTGAACGTCTCCGAACTCCTGATCAACCACATGGTGGTGGTCATCATCTGTATTGTTATTTTCGTTTTCTGCTTCATCCGGTTCTCCAAAACCCCCTTCGGCAGAAGGACCATTGACGCCACGCTCCTGAGGCTGCCGGCGGCGGGCGACCTTCTGCGCAAGGTGGCCGTGGCCAAATTCAGCCGCACCCTGGCCACCATGCTGCAGGCGGGCGTCCCCATCATCTCCAGCTTGGATATCGTGGCCAGCACCGCCGGCAACAAAGTCGTCGAGGAGGCCATCATCGAATCCCGCATGGCCATCGCCGAGGGCCGCTCGCTGACCGACCCGCTCCTGGAATCCGGGGTGTTCCCGCCCATGGTCACCCAGATGATCGCGGTCGGCGAGGAGGCCGGCGCCCTGGACGCCATGCTGACGAAAATAGCCGACTTTTACGATGAAGAAGTGGACGCGGCCGTGGATACCATGACCTCCCTGATCGAGCCCATGCTCATCGTCTTTCTGGGGGTCACCGTCGGTACGGTCGTCATCGCCATGTACCTGCCTATTTTTTCCATGGGCGAAGCCGTCCAATAAATTGCCTGGAACCGCCGGCCTCCTTCGGGAGCCGGCGGTTCAGTCAGAAATTCCGATTCACTCACCGAAATTCTCCGGGGCGGGGGTGGAGATGTCGCCCGCCGGGCCGGAACCACGGGACGGCCGCCTTGAAACCATGACTCCCGATACGCCCGACAGAACCCCCAAAACTCCCCAACAGCGCTGGCTGATGATCCTGCGGCTGGTCATCTGCACATTCCTTTTGATCTCCCTGGTTCTGATCAAGGCCCACGGCAACACCCGGGACATCTACCTGCAATGGTTCGAGCCCGGGCTGGCCGCCCTGGGCTTCTATTATTTCCAGGCCGTCGTCTACTATATTTTTCCGGGGCGGGGGAGGAGGGAAGCTTTCCAGCAAACCGCGCAGATCGCGGCCGACCTGGCCCTGGCCATCTGCCTGACCATGATTACCGGGGGCGGCGACAGTCCCTTTTCGTTTCTGTTCCTTCTGGCCATCATCAACGCCGCCTTTCAGGGGGGCATCCGCACCGCCCTGATCGTGGCCACGTTTTCCACGGCTCTCTGGGGCGGGCTCATCACGCTGCAGGATTCCGGTCACCTCTTGACCTGGCTGCCCGAACTTCATTTGGAGCCGACTTCCATCGGCGGCCTGGAGGCGGGCCTCACCGCCCGCCTGGTGCGCATCCTCATCAACGCCGGGGCCTGCTATCTGGTGGCCATTCTAAGCGGCTACCTGGCCGGCCAGTTGTTCATTTCTCGCCGGGCCCTGGTGCGGAGCCAGGCCCGCATCGACCGTCTGGCGGGCCTCAACGAAAATATCCTCCAAAGCATCGATTCCGGCCTCATCACCATGGATCAGAGCGGGCTGATCCTGTCCGTCAACCGAGCCGGACTGGAAATTTTAGGCCAGAAGCTGGGGAATCTGGTGGGCCGGCCCTGGCAGCTTTTCTTTCCCCAGTTGGAGCACATCCTGCCCCTCTCCCATCGCGGGCGTCCCGTTTTTTTTGACGCCGGAGGGCTGCGCTTCGAATATACCCGGGATTCGGACCGGCGGGAACTGACCCTGGAATTGAATGTCCTGGCCCTGAAAGACGCGGGCGGCGACATCTGGGGCCGCCTGTTCGTCCTGAAAGATCTCACCTCCCTGAGCCGGATGGAGGAGACCGTCCGGCGGGCCGAACACCTGGCCGGCCTGGGAGAACTGGCCGCCGGCCTGGCCCATGAACTGCGCACCCCGCTGGCCTCCATGACCGGGGCCTGGCACCTTCTGTCCGAACAGAGCCTCGAGCCGGCCGACCAGCAGCGGCTCATCGCCATCATCGGCCGGGAGATGGAGCGCCTGGCCAAGCTGACCAACGATTTCCTGTCCTTCGCCCGCCCGGCCCGGGGCAACCCCCGGCCCTTCGACCTCGGCGGCCTGGTGGCCGATCAGTTGAAGGTCTTCACTTCCTCCCCTCGGGAAGAGGTCACGGTGGAGAGCCGCCTGGCGGCCACGCCGCCGGTTTTTTTCGATCCCGACCAGTTGTCCCAGATCCTATGGAACCTCCTGACCAACGCCGTGGAGGCCAAAAATGAAGGGGAACCGCTGCGGATTTCGGTGGAGACCGGACTGGACCCGGCCTGGCCGAATCACGTGGTCCTGCGGATCGGCGACACCGGGCGGGGCATTCCTCATGAAAACCTGGAGAGGCTTTTTGAGCCGTTCTTCACCACCAAATCCACCGGCAACGGCCTGGGGCTGGCCACGGTCAGCCGCATTCTCCATGAAGGCCAGGGGCATATCGACGTCAGTTCCGTCCATCGGGGGGAGACGGTTTTCACCGTCTGGCTGCCCCGGGCCGACGGCGCGGGCGGCAAAAAACGCTTGACCGGATGAGGCTGTGACGCTATAATAAAAAATTCGAGTCGGGCCGCAAAGATCGGCCCTGACCATCCTCGCCCCGCCACCGGTCGGGGCCTTTAATGTCCGTGAGGAGGAATACATGCATCCCAGAAGGTATGAAACCCTGATCATGCTGGCTCCCAATCTGGAAGCCCAGGAGTTGGACGGCTTTAAAACCAAGGTCGACAACATCATGGCCGGCGGCGGCGGCCAGCTGGTCAGCTTCGAGGATTGGGGCCGGCGCCGCCTGTCCTATCCGGTCCGCAAGGAAATTTTCGGCCACTACCTGCTCTACGATTTCCAGGGCCTTCCCGAGCTGTCCACCGAATTGGAGCGGAACCTGAAGATCGACGAAAAAGTCTTCAAGTACCTGACCCTGGTTCTGGACAAGAAGTTCACCGACGAAGACCTGGCCGCGGCCAAGGAAAAGCTCCTGGCCGAGGCGGCCAAGCGCGAGGCCGACAAGGCCCGGGCCCGCGAGGCGGCCGAAGCCCGCCAGGCTCAGGGCGACGATCAGCCCGATGACGACGGCGCCGACGGTGACGGCGGCTTCGACGACGACGAAGAATAGAGAGGAGATGCGCCATGTACGACAACCAGTCAGATGACAAGAATCCCCGCCGCGGCCGGGGCAAGAAGCGGCCGTTCCACCGCCGCAAGGTCTGCCGTTTTTGCGTCGACCACATCAACGAGATCGACTACAAAGATATCAAGACTCTTCGCAACTTCGTCACCGAGCGGGGCAAAATCGTTCCCCGCCGCATCAGCGGAAACTGCGCCAAGCACCAGCGTCTGCTGACCCAGACCATCATGCGGGCCCGCTTCATGGCCCTTCTGCCCTACACGGCCATGGTGCCGTCGAGCAGCCAGTATTGAGGGGTGGGCCATGGATATCATTCTGATCAAAGATGTTGACAATCTCGGGCTCAGCGGCCAGGTGCTGAAAGTCGCTCCGGGCTATGCCCGCAACTTTCTGCTGCCCACCGGCGCGGCCCTGGAGGCCACGGCCGGCAACCTCAAAATGCTGGCCAAGAAACGGGCCGAGTTTGAAGCCCGGGCCAAGGCCGAAAAGGAACAGGCCCTGGATCTGAAGGCCAAGATGGCCGAAGTCCGCCTGGTTTTCCGGCGCAAGGCCGGGGATTCCGGCAAGCTCTATGGCGCGGTGACGGCCATGGACATCGCCGAGGCCCTGTCCGCCGCCGGCCTGAACATCGACCGCAAGCGTCTGCGCCTGGGCGAACCCTTCAAGACGGTGGGGGATTTCGAAGTGCCGGTGCGCCTCCACGCCGAAGTGACGGCCGCCTTCCGGGTGGTGGTCCAGCCGGAGGACGACGCCCCGGCGGATGAGGCCGCCCCGGCGACCGCCTCGTAATCCACCCAAGGTTCCTGTTCAGTATTTATGGTATACTCAAAGTCCGGCCTGATTTTTTCAGGCCGGACTTTCTTGTTTGCGGGGGAAACGCATGAGCTCTGACGATCATTCGGTCCTGGCCGGGGCGGCTCCTTCCAGCCTGGAAGCCGAGCGGGCCCTTTTGGGGGCGATCATCTGGGATGCGGCCGAGGCGCTGCCCCGGGTCCTGGAGACCCGTCTGATGGCCGACGATTTCTTCAAGGACGGCCACGGGGAGATTTTCCGGGCCATCACCCACCTCTATGACCAGGGCGAGCCGGTCGACCTGGTCACCCTGCCTGAGGCCCTGAAGAAGCGCGGCGCCCTGGACCGGGTCGGAGGGGCGGCCTATCTTTCCGAACTGGCCGATTCCGTCGGGGTGGCGGCCAACGTGGCCCGTTACGCCCGCATCATCATCGACCGGTCCATCCTGCGGCGGATGATTTCCATTTCGGCCACCATTTCCGAGGAGTGCCAGGGCAGCCCCAAGGATGTGGACGACGTCCTGGACCGGGCCGAGTCGGCCATCTACCGGGTGCGGGACGAACGCGGCACCCAGAGCCTCAAGCGGGTGCCCGACCTCCTGGACGCGGCCTTCGCCCGCATCAACGCCTTGCGCGACCGCAAGGAGGGTTTGACCGGCATCCCCACCGGCTTCGGATCCCTCGATTCGTTGACCGGGGGCTTCCAGCGTTCCGACCTCATCATTCTGGCCGCGCGGCCATCCATGGGCAAGACCGCCCTGGCCCTGAACCTGGCCCTGAACGCGGCCCTGCCCAGCCAGCGGCAACTGCACCGCAACCTGCCCGGGGAGGCGGTGGCCATCTTCAGCCTGGAAATGTCCACCGAGCAGCTTCTGCAGCGCCTGATGTGCCAGACCGCCCATCTGAACCTCAAAGACCTGCGCACCGGCCGGCTCGAGCCCGGGGACATCAGCAAGCTCACCGACGCCCTGACCCAGTTGGAACGGGCCGAGATATTCATCGACGACACCCCGGCCATCCGGGTTCTGGAGCTCCGGGCCAAGGTCCGCCGCCTCAAAAGCCAGCTGGACAGCCGGGGTTCGAGCCTGGGACTGGTGGTGGTGGATTATCTCCAGTTGATGCGGGGCAGCGACCGCACCGACAGCCGGGAGCAGGAAATCAGCGAAATCAGCCGGGCCCTCAAAGGCCTGGCCAAAGAACTGAGCGTGCCCGTTCTGGCCCTTTCCCAGCTCAATCGCCGGGTGGAAGAGCGCACGGATAAAAAGCCCATGCTCTCGGACCTGCGGGAATCGGGGGCCATCGAACAAGACGCGGATCTCATCGCCTTCGTCTACCGCCCCGAAGTCTACAATAAGACCGACCCTGGCCTCATCGGCAAAGCCACGCTGATCATCGGCAAGCACCGCAACGGCCCCACCGGCGACGTGGAACTGGCTTTCCTGGCCGACTACGCCAGTTTTGAGGCGGCCGAACTGAATATTTGATTCCGCTCGGCCGGGCGGTTTTTTTATTGGTGCGCCCCGATGGGGCGGGCGATTTGGAGTATGGGGCGCCGCCCCATGCCCCGCCACCGGCGCGGCTTTGCCGCCCGGGAGGGGAGGGCCCTGCGCGGGCCCTACCCTGGACCCACCCGCGCCGGGGGCTTTGCCCCCTGGACCCCCTTCGAAGGTCCATTGTTGCAGCGATGACCCGTAGGCAGCGCCACAACTCGCCTGAACGGCTCGAACAAGTGGCGCTGCGGCGGCGTTCGGTGCGGGATGCGATTGGGACGGCCGCCACGAATTTGGTTGGTTCGGGAAGCGGTTTGGGTGGACGACAGTATGCGGATGCAATTAACCTGTTGATATAGAACGTAATCCGC
>JAVBLB010000172.1:0-15342 GCA_031553735.1 Candidatus Adiutrix sp. | reverse complement strand
GACGAAAGTTCCATCGCCTCCGTCCTGTCGGGCGGGTCCAGTTCCAGGTCGTCGGGCCCGATGACCGGGGAGAGCTCACGGTAGACGGCCCGCTCCACCGTGTTCTTCAACTCCCGGACATTGCCGGGCCAGCTGTGGCGCTCCAGCCGCTCCATGGCCTCCGGGCTGAAGGAGGGCAGGTGGTTCAGCCCCAGTTCGGCGGCCATGCGGGCGGCGAACAGATGGGCCAGAAGGGCCACGTCGCCCTCCCGGGCCCGCAAAGGGGGGACGGTGATGATCTCGAAGCTCAGCCGGTCGAGGAGATCCGGCAAAAATTCGCCGGCCGCGACCCGGGCCCTGAGGTCCACGTTGGTGGCCGAGACCAGCCGCACGTTGACTTTCAGTTCCCGGGGGCTGCCCAGCCGCTGAAAGGAGCCGTATTCCACCACCCGAAGTATCTTGGCCTGGGCCGCGAGGTTGAGATGGCTGATTTCATCGAGAAACAGGGTGCCGCCGTCGGCGGCCTCGAAGCGGCCCGGGCTGACCCGGGCCGCGCCGGTGAAGGCCCCGGGTTCGTATCCGAACAATTCCGATTCCACCAGATTGGGGTTCAGGGCGGCGCAGTTCAGGGTCAGGTAGGGGCCTTTCCAGCGGGGAGAGAGGTAGTGCAGCCGGGCGGCGACCAACTCTTTCCCCGTGCCCCGTTCCCCGGTGATCAGGATCGGCCGGTTGACCTGGGCCGCCCGGGAGAGCCGGCTCTTGACCTCAATGATGGCCTCCGACTCGCCCCAGATTTCAGACAGCGCCTGGTCCATGGTGTTCCTCCGCTTCCAGGGCGGCTACTTGACGACATTTCGGTATTACCGGCGGGCCACCCCGGAGGCCCGGGCCGCTTCGGCCACCCGGGCGGCGATGGCCGGCACCACCCGGGGATCGAAGACCGAGGGGATGATGTAGTCGGGGGTCCGGTCGCGGTCGGAAACCAGGTCGGTCAGAGCCCGGGCCGCGGCGATCTTCATATCCTCGTTGATGACCCGGGCCCGGGCGTCGAGGGCGCCGCGGAAGAGGCCGGGACAGCCGAGGCAGTTGTTGAACTGGTTGGGGAAGTCGCTGCGGCCGGTGCCCACCACCAGGGCCCCGGCCGCCTTGGCCTCGTCGGGGTAGATTTCCGGGGCCGGGTTGGCCAGGGGCAGGACGATGGCCCGGGGAGCCATGGAGGCCACCATTTCCCCGGTGACCAGGCCGGGGGCCGACAGGCCGATGAAGACGTCGGCCCCTCGCATGACCTCGGCCAGGCTGCCCTGTTCGTTGTCCGGGTTGGTGACCTGGGCCAGGGCGTCCAGGGCCCAGTTGGTGTGACCGGGGCGGCCGCGATAGACGGCTCCGCTGCGGTTGCAGGCGATGACCCGCCTGGCGCCGAAGGCCAGGAGAAACCGCACCACGGCGTTGCCGGCCGCGCCGGAACCGTTGACCACGATCTTGACTTCGGGCAGTTCCTTTTCCGCCAGTTTCAAGGCGTTTAAAAGGCCGGCCACGGTGATGACCGCCGTGCCGTGCTGGTCGTCGTGAAACACGGGGATGTCGCAGATGGACTGGAGCCGCTCTTCGATTTCAAAGCAGCGCGGGGCGGCGATGTCTTCGAGGTTGATGCCGCCTAAAGAGGGGGTGAGCAGGGAGATCGTGCGGACGATTTCCTCGGTGTTCTGGGTGGCCAGGGCCAGGGGGAAGGAGTCGATGCCGGCGAAGCGTTTGAAGAGGACGCTTTTGCCCTCCATGACCGGCAGGGCCGCCAGCGGGCCGATGTCCCCGAGCCCCAGAACCGCGCTGCCGTCGGTGATCACGGCCACGGTGTTCCACTTGGAGGTCAGCTCATAAACCATCTCCGGATTTTCGGCGATGGCCCGGCAGGGGCCGGCCACTCCGGGGGTATAGGCCAGGGACAGGTCGGCCGCGTTTTCCACCGGCATTTTGGCGGTCATGCCCAGCTTGCCCCGGGCTTCCCGATGGGCCTGGATCGATTTTTGATAAACGTCTTCACTCATGATATTTTTATGGATCCTTTCACGGTTGATGATGGCCCCGGCCCCGTTCTTCGGCCCCGAACCGGGGCCTCGCCTCGCCGGGCGACGGACGGCGGGTGCCGTTCGCCGGGCGATAAGCCGGGACGAAAGTTCAACCGCCTCCATCCCGCCGGGGCGGTTTCAGCTTTCGACGTACTGCACAAAGACTTCCATGTCGCCGCCGCAGGCCATGCCTTCGCTGGCGGCCACGGAGGCGGTCATGGTCATCCGCTGGATGGAGGACTCTTTGGTCTGGAAGGCCCGGGCGGCTTCAGCCATGGCCTGGGCTTCGGCCAAACCTCCGCCGATGGTGCCCCGGATGGAGCCGTCCCGGAATACCAGCATCTGGCTTCCGGCCTTGCGGGGGGTGGAACCGCGGGTGCCCAGCACGGTCACCAGCACCGCCGCCCGGCCCTCGGCCCGTTCCTGATTCAACTGCTTGAGAATGTCGTTACGCATGGCGGCTCCCTGTTGTATGGCGCGGAAGCCGCCTTCGTCAGGCCGCTCCGGAAGATAATGATCTAATTGTCGCTCGGGCGAAGCGGTGACGAACCGATGTCCAGGCCCGCCGGAAGGCGGCCGTCAGCTATCGGCCGCCAGGTCGGCCTCGTGGCCGGTGCGCTCCAGGCGGTGCTGGAAAGAACGCCGGGAGAGGCCCAGGAGGGCCGCGGCCTCGGTCTTGTTGCCGTGGCTGGCCGTGAGGGCCTCGTGGATGAAGTGCCGCTCCAGGTCCAGGAGGATTCCGTCGAGGTTCAGGTCTTCGCCGGCCCAGTCCGGGGCCAGGCCGGGCGGAAGCGGCGGCTTGGGGAAATGGTCCTCGCCGAGGGCGGCCAGGCCGGTGCGGCCCAGGTCGGCCAGTTCATACTTCGTCAGGCGCTCCCGCAGGACATAGGGGCTGATGGCCAGGGCGGTGGCGGCGCGCCCCCGGATGTTGCCGGAGTCCCTCAGGGCCCGGTACACGTAGTAGGCTTCCACGGAGGCCAGGAGTTCGTCGATGCCGCCGGGGGGCAGGTCGGGCAGCACCGCCATCGGCGGCTCGCCGAACAGGCGGACCGGGGTGCGGGAACCGGCCGCGCGCTCGCCGTACGCCGGCGGCGCGGGCATCCCCACCGGCCGCAGCGGCGCCGCGGCCGGAAAGGCCGACTGGGGAGGCGGCGGCGCCAGGACCCCGGCCGGCGTAAAGGCGGCCGGCTCGGTCCGTTTGAAGTCGGCCAGCCGCAGGCTCTCGGGCAGGATGATGCTGGACTGCTCCAGGGCCACGGACCGCTCGATGATGTTTTCCAGTTCGCGGACGTTGCCGGGGAAATGGTAGCGGGAGAGAATGTCCAGGGCGTAAGCCGAAAGCTTGCGCACGTCCTTGTTCTGGAGCCGGCTGTATTTTTCCAGGAAGAACTGGGCCAGGAGCGGAATGTCGGCCGCCCGCTCCCGAAGGGCCGGCAGTTGGATGTTGATGACGTTCAGCCGATAGTAGAGATCCTCCCGAAAGCGTCCGGCCATGATCTCCGTTTCCAGGTTCTTGTTGGTGGCCGAGATGAAGCGTACGTCGGAACGCTCTTCCCGGTCCCCGCCCACCGGCCGGAACGTTTTTTCCTGGATGACCCGCAAAAGCTTGACTTGCATGGGCAGCGACAGTTCGCCCAGTTCGTCGAGGAACAGGGTGCCCCCGTTGGCCAGGGCCACCAGGCCCTTTTTATCGGCGGTGGCCCCGGTGAAGGCGCCTTTTTTGTGGCCGAACAGTTCGCTTTCCATCAGGTTTTCGGGAATGCCGCCGCAGTTGATGGCCACGAATTCCTGGTCGGTCCGGTCGGAGTTCTCGTGCACCGCCCTGGCCACCAGTTCTTTTCCGGTGCCGCTTTCGCCGGTGATGAGGATGGAGGTCGAGGTCTGGGCGGCCCGTTTGATCAGGTCATAGACGTGGAACATGGCCGGGGAGACGCCCACCATGCTGCCGAAGCGCTTGTTGGTGGAGACCATCTCGGCCAGAGCCCGCCGCTCCTGTTCCACGCTCTGGTGGGCCAGGGCCGCGTCCACTACCGTCAGCAGATCGTTGGGTTTGAACGGTTTGGGGATGAAGTCATAGGCGCCTTCCCGCATGGCCTCCACGGCCGTGTCCGGCGTGGCGTAGGCCGACACCAGAATCAGGGGCGCGGTCTGGCCCGAGGCCCGCAGGCGCTTGAGGACGTCCAGGCCGCTCAAGCCCGGCATTTTTATGTCGCTGATGATGACCTCGAAGGCCTGTTCGGCGGCCGCCCGCAGACCGGAGGGGCCGTCGGCGGCCAGGGTCACCTGGTGGCCGGCCCCGCGCAGCATCAGCTCCATCATTTCCCTTAAGCTCAGATCGTCGTCGATGACCAGAAGTTTGCCCACATCGCGTCCTTCTTTCAACCGTGAGATCGGCCCCGCCCGTGTCGGCGCGGAACGTTCAGCCCTGTTGCAGCGCCTTGACCAGCCAGTCGTGCAGCGCCAAGCCGGAAACCAGGCGGCCGTAAACATACTCGGCCGCTTCGGGCTCAAAAATTTCCCGGGGGTGGGGGAATTCCTCCGTCCAGGTATACAGCCCCTTGTGGCGCAGCCATTCGGCCATGGGGTGGCCGGGATCGAAACCGGCCGGCATCCGCTTCAATTCCGGCTCGCTGAAAGTCGCCCCGGCGGCCTCGAATTCCTTGGCCAGGCGACGGAAGCGGGCGGCCTTCTTCGGGTCGGACAGGGCCGCCCGCCAGCCGGCCAGGCCCCGCTCGCTGAAGCGATAGCAACCGACCGACAGCCCCAGGCTTTCCGGGGTGAGGTGGAAATAGAAGCCGGGACATTCCAGGCGGTCTTCAGGGCCCTCCCACCACCAAAGGGCCAGATGGGTCTTGTAGGGCGTCTTGTCCCGGCTGAAGCGGGTGTCGCGGTTGAGCCGGTAGATGGAGCGGTCGGTGCGGGGGTCGGCCACGATGGCCGGCCTCTTCAGGCGAAGGAGCGCGCCGACCCGGGTCACCAGTTCCCGGGCCGGGGCCAGGAGCACCTCCTCGGCCCGGCCGCGGTTTTCCTGAAACCAGGCCCGGTTGTTGTTATCCCGCAGTTCGGCCAGAAAATGGACCGCTTCGCGGGGCAGGCCGTCGAAATCCATGGCTACACCTTATAAATGCTTATCCCGAAAAAGCCGTTACGCGGAGGCGCGGGCCGCCCGGCCGCAAAAAGAATCGGCCGCCTTCAGGGCCGGCCTCATGTCGGGTTACATGTACCATTGTAATGAATTTTCGCAAAAAAATAAACCCACTCGTTTTATTCCGCTCCGCACCCGCTTCGCTGGGCGGCCGAGACCATCAATTCGTCATTCGGAGACCTGTCGGCGATGCGGTCGAGGTCCACGCGGCCGCCCTCCGAAGTATTACCGGACGGCCCGACCTGACTGACTTGGCCGACGGAATAAAAGCAATCTTGCCGGAAAGGCGATATCATACCAATTCTCCATCAAGATGGTGTTATTGGTGTTCGCAGGCGGGGCGGGCCGGTAAAACTTCTCCGGTCGGCCGCTGCCCAACCACGCCGCCAGCGACGGTCGTGGCCGCCGAAATGTCACGTCGGCGACGCGGTCGGGGCCCACGCGGCCGCCCTCCGAAGTATTACCGGCCCGCCCCGCCTGACTGGCTTGGCCGACAAAATAAAAGCAATCCGGATGGCAAAGTGGTATTACAGATGCTTCAGCGCTGGCTTGGCCGACAAAATAAAAGCAATCCGGATGGCAAAGTGGTATTACAGATGCTTCAGCGCTGGCTTGGCCGACAAAATAAAAGCAATCCGGATGGCAAAGTGGTATTACAGACGCTTCAGCGCTGGCTTGGCCACCGAAATAAAAGCGCTTCGGATGGCAAAGTGGCATTACAGGGCGCTTCAGCGCCCGCCCCCCCCTGCAAACGACCCCGATGGTCCCGGCCGCCCAAACGTTGCGGCCTCCGCCGCCCAGCGAAGCGGGTTCGGGGAGGATGCGCCGGCAGGCGCATCCGGTGGGTCCAGGGCTCAGCCCTGGCTAGATGTTGAAGCGGAAGTGGACGATGTCGCCGTCGGTTACCGGGTAGGTCTTGCCTTCCAGGCGGAAGGCGCCTTTCTTTTTGGCCTCGTTCATTCCGCCGGCCTGATTGAAGTCCTCGTAGGCCACCACTTCGGCCCGGATGAATCCTTTCTGGATATCGGAGTGGATGGCCCCGGCCGCTTCCAGGGCCGTGGCTCCGGAGCGGACGGTCCAGGCCCGGCACTCGTCCTCGCCGACCGTGAAAAAGCTGATCAGGCCCATCAGGCGGTAGACTTCACGGATGACCCGGGCCGCGGCCGACTCGGTCAGGCCGTAATCGGCCAGAAACTCCGCCGCTTCTTCCGGCTCCAGGGCGGCCAGTTCCTCCTCCAGACGGCCCCGGACCACCACCTGGGGCCAGTCGCCGCCCAGGTCGACGGCCTGGCTGTCGTCGTCGCCGTTGTTGAGCACAGCCAGAAGCGGCTTGGCCGAAAGAAAGGCGAAGCCGCGCAGCTTGGGGGATTGGGCGAAAACCGGGTCCAGGCGCAGGGGACGGCTGGCTTCCAGTTCGACCTTGGCCCGGTGGAGCAGTTCCAGCTCTTCGGGGTCGTTCTTCTTGCCCCGCTTCTGCTCCTCGGCCAGACGCTCCAGACGCTTTTCCACCACCAGGTAGTCGTTGACGATGAGTTCGGAATCCAGTTCGGCCATTTCCCGGGCCGGGTCCGGCGCGTCGGAGCCCTCGACGGCGAAGTTGCGCAGCACCAAAAGCAGCACTTCCGTTTCCCGGACTTTTTCCAGGCTGGTTTTGAGCACTTCTTTGGGCTGGCCGGGAGGGTGGGGCAGGAAGAATTCCACCCGGGCCGGGGTGTGTTTTTGGGGCTGATAGAGGGCGCTTAGGCGGTCCAGCCGGGCGTCCGGCACCAGGGCTTCGCCCTGGCGCGGTTCGGTGGAGCCGAAGGGAGGACGGGCCAGGCCCGTCAAGGCTGAAAAAATAGTATCGCGGCCGCTGCCGGGCCAGCCGAGTATTCCCGCTTTCATGTTTTTCTCCAGGCGTTGAGTCCGCCCATGGGGCGGAAGGCGGGGGCGGCCCCCGCCGTTTCTTTTCAGCCGCCGGAAAAAGAGCCGGGCGGCCGGATTTAATCGAACGAATACCCGTAGGCGGCCCCGAAGGTGTTGAACCCGTCGTTCTCGCTCTGGGTGCGGGCGTTGGAATAGTGGGTTCCGTGCAGACTGAAGTTGTGGCGGAGGGTTTCGCCGAACATCAGGCCCACCATGACCCGGGTGTTGAACAGGAAATGCCCGCCCAGGTCGCGGTCCACGAACGTGCTCTGGGAGATATACGTGGGGCCGGCGTTGAGCGACAGGTACGGCTGCACCAGCGACCCCCCGGTATAGGCCAGCCGCAGACCCAGGGAGGCCAGGATGCCCCAGACGCTGTCGCTGGAGTCGTTGTCCTCCCAGAACGTGAAACCGCCGGTGGCGAAGGGCCGGATCTCGTAATTCTCGCCGCTGATCCAGGGATTGAACGTGTACTGCACGTATGGGTCGTAGGTCGTCGAATCGTTGTTGCCGCGACCGCCGGCGAAATTGACGGACACTTGGGCCACGGCGGCCGGGCCGGTCCACAACAGGGCCGCCAGCGTGACCAGCGCGGCCAGGGTGCTTTTCTTCATGCCCGATACTCCATTCTTGTCTGTGGAGATATGGTGAACCAACTCGGCCGACCCGCCGCCGGGTTGAAACCCGAAAGCGTTCCGATCGGCTCAAGCGTCACCGGCCGGGAAAATACAGATTCCCGCCCCGGGCTATATTATGGCAAATTATGTGCTAATTACAATAAAATATTTTATATTGCAACAGCTTGTGGTCGGTCGCTTCCGAGGCCACCTCATATGGCCTCTCCGAGCAGCTCCAGCGCCTCCGCCACCGCCGCCCGGGTCACCGCCGCCCGGTCGCCGCCGAAAACCCGGCGCCGGGTCAGCACTCCGCGGTCCGTGGCCGCGGCCAGCCAGACCAGCCCGACCGGCTTGGCCTCGCTGCCGCCGTCCGGCCCGGCCACACCGGTGGTGGCCACCGCCGCCCGGACGTTCAGTTTGCGGCGGACGCCTTCGGCCATGGCCCGGGCGCATTCCTCGCTCACCGCTCCGTGCCTGAGGATGACCTCCAGGGGCACGCCCAGGAGCTCCACCTTCAATTGGTTGGAATAGGCCACCACACCGCCCTGGAAATAGGCCGAACTGCCGGGCACGGAGGTCAGGGCCGCGGCCACCAGGCCACCGGTCAGGCTCTCGGCCGTGGCCGCCGTCAGGCCTTGGGCGGTCAGCCGACCGGCCAGGTTTTGGATAGAATCCGAATCCATGGATTGCTCCCCGCGCCCCGAATGGGGCAAGGCGCCGCCGAAGAGCGGTCTGGCTGACATCGGGGCGCCCGGGAATTGGCTGAATTGCCGCCCCACCTTGCTCCGAAGAGATCGCGCCCGGGCCGGCAAAGGATCACAGCCACTGGTTGACCAGGGCCAGGGCCAGCCAGGCGTAGACCCCGGCCAAGAGGTCGTCGAGCATCACCCCCCAGGCGCCGCCGACCTTCCGGTCGGCCCAGCGGACCGGCCAGGGCTTCACTATATCAAAGAAGCGAAAAAAAACAAAACCCAAAAGCAGGTGGAGGGGCTGGGCCGGGAACAGGAACAGGGTAACCAGATAGCCGACCACTTCGTCGATGACCACCTCCGGGGCGTCGTGGCGGCCCAGGTCGCGTTCGGCCCGGGCCGCCGCCCACCAACCCAGCAGCAATAGGCCCAGAGTGACGGCCAGGTAGACCGGCCAGGGCCGGCCGGCCAGCAGCAGAACCAGGGGGATGCCCAGAAGGGTGCCGAAGGTGCCGGGCGCCTTGGGGGCCAGGCCCAGACCCAGGCCGGTATAGATTAGACGCCGGACGGACCAGGGCGGCCGGCCGGACGGGGACGGGCGGGCGGAAAGCGGTGTTTCAGGGGAGATGGGCATGGCGGCGCGTCGATCAACCCTTGGGGTCGTCGTCGAAAGCGGAGAAGCGGACCGGGACGCGGAAGCTCAGATCCGCGCCTCCCTCGGGGCGGTTGGCCGGCGTCAGGCGTCCGCCCAGGGTGGCCACCAGGTTGGAGGCCAGGCGCAGGCCGAGCCCCAGGCCCCCGTGCTTGCGGTTGAGGGAACTGTCGCCCTGGCGGAACAGCTCCGGCGATTCCAGGAAGCTCTGGTCCAGCCCCGGGCCGTTGTCGAGCACGGCACAGTGCAGCCAGGGGCCGTCGCCCTTTTCCACCAGGGTGGCCCGGATGATGACCTCGCCCCCGGGATCGGTGAATTTAACGGCGTTGTCGACCAGCTTTTCCAGGGCCATGAAGATCAGGTTGTAGCCGCCGTCCAGCACACGGTCCCGGTGCTCGTCGCTTTCCGCCCGCAGGGTGATCACCTTGGATTCGGCCTTGGCCGCGAACTGGCGGACCAGGGAGTCCAGGAGCAGCGAGGAACTGAACTGGGCGATCTCGGTGTCCAGGCGGCGGGCCTCGAGGTTCGACAGAATGATGAGATCGTTGAGAATGGTGAACAGCCCGTCGGCGGCCTCCTTGGCCAGGCCGAGGTTCTGGCGCAGGTCCTCGTCGGCCGATTCGTCCTCCAGGGCCAGGCCCAGCATGCCGATGATGATGTTCAGAGGGGTGCGCAGTTCGTGGCTGATATTGGAAAGGAATTCGGTCTTGGCCCGGGCGGCCAGTTCGGCCTCCTTCTTGGCTTTCTGCAGAAAGGCTTCGGCGTCGCGGACGTTCCCGGGGGCGACGAAGAAGGCCTCCATGAAGTCGGCCGGTCCCCCTGGGGAGCTGAGCCGGGCCCGGGCGGTGATTTCCAGGGTCAGCTCCCGGCCGTCAAGGCTGCGGCCGCGGATCAGCCAGCCCTCCAGCCGCCCGCAGTCGTTCAGCATTTCATAAAACTGGCGGATGACTTCGGGGCTGAAATGAACGGAGAGGAAATCCCGGCTCTGAAGGCGCTCTTCCATGGCCTGGCGGCCGTCATAACCGAAAGTCGCGATCAGGGCCGGGTTGGCCAGATAGAGATTCCGCTCGCGGTCGACGATGAAGGCGGGCAGGGGCATGCCTTCCAAAAAATCATAGGCCGCGTCGCCGAAGCGCGCCCGCCGGTCCCGGTTTTTGTCGTCCGCCTCGGTCATGGCCGGTTACTTCAACAGGGCGTCTACGGGCTTCAGGCCGTAAGGCGAGCCCTCTTCGATGGCCGTCAGAACCGCGCCGCCGCCGGTGAAGAAATAATAAGACGGATCGTCCAGGGCCTGGAGGTACAGGCCGGGCTGGAGATTCTTCAGCTCGGTCAGGGTGTCGCCGCCGCCGTAGAGCTTCAGGGCGGTTTCATTTTGGCCGATCAACCCGTACATGCGGGCGCTGCCTTCTCCGAAATTGGGGGTGAAGCCCATGACCGCGTTGATGAAGATGGTTTTGGCCTTCAGCAGCGGCTCCCGGACGGCCGGGGCGTCGAAGGATTCCGGGGCCACGTCGAGGAAGTAGGCGTATTTCTGTCCGGGCTTGAAGTCGGCCGTCCGGACGACCCGGCACTGGGCCGGGTCGCGCCGGTCCAGCACCTTGGATTCCACCACCGCCCCGGGCTCCAGGATCTTGCCCGTGCTCCGGTCCTTTTCCACCAGCCCCTTGGCCAGGTCCACGTCCTCCTGGGCCACCCCGGCCACCTCGATGCCGTATTTGGCGCAGAGGAAGGCGTTGTAGATGACGCCGCCCAGGATCAGTTGATCCACCTTTTCATAGAGCTTGTTCAGGGGGCCGATCTTGGTGTCGTATTTGGAGCCGGCCACCACGGCCACGAAAGGGGCCTCGGGGTTCAGCACCCGGTCGAGGTTGATCAGCTCTTTCTGCATCAAAAAGCCGGCGCAGGCGGGGAGCTTCCCGGCCACGTCGAAGGTGGAGCAGTGGGCCTGCCAGGAGCCGAAGGCGTCGTTGACGTAGAGATCGGCCAGGGCGGCCCACTGGTCGGCCAGGGCCTTGGTGCGGTCGTCCTTGGATTCCTCGCCGGCGAACCAGCGGGTGTTGGGCAGGTACAGGCCGCCGATCTTCCGGGCCTTGAGGCCGGCCATCAGCGGGGCCATGATTTTTTCATCGAGATCGGTGATGCCCAGTTCGGGGTTGACGGGCAGCTTCGGCACCACCAGGCCGGCTTCCAGCCGGCGGTTGAGGTAGGCCACCACCGGATCCACGCTGGTGTCCGGCCCGCTTTTGATGTGGCCGGTCTTTTTGTCGCGGGTGCGCCCCACGTGGGTCATGAGAATGGGGTGGCCGCCCCGGGCGGCGATATAATGGATGAGCCCGAAGGTGGAATCGATGCGGAAAGCGTCCTTGATGAGGCCTTTTTCCACAACGTTATGATCCACCCGGGCCAGGACCACTTTTCCGGCCAGGTCGAAATCCTGAATCCTGGGCAGTTTCGGGTTCAATTGACTGGTCATGGCGTCCTCCCCTGGATGCGGACCGGCGGGTGCCGGCCGTTCGCGATTGGCGGCGGGGCCCCGAAAGGGGCGATGCGGCGCCGCAATCCCGTTGTGACCGGGTCGCGGCGGCCGGGACGGAGGCTCATTCGCCTCCATTTTCAGGAAGATTTGATCGAACGCTTCCGTTTCCGGGCGCTGTCGTTCCGGCCGCCGTGATCCGTCGTGAAAGGGCTTTGGCGGCCGGAGGAGGGTCAGTTGGAAAATTCCGCCCCGCACCAGGGGCAGTATTTGAAGTCGGCGCTGGTGAGTTGCTCGTGGCAGCTGTTGCAGACGAGGGTCATCTCCTCCGCGCAGTAAGGGCAGTAGGTGAAACTTTTGAACAGCTCGCGCTGTTCGGGGGTCAGTTCGGCCATTTTTTCGCCGCAGTCGGTTTCCTGGCAGATTTTATCGACGCTGCTGGTCTTGGTTTCGGTCATAGTCTGGCTGTCCTCGCTTGGATTTGATCCGCCCGGGTGGGGGAAAAGCGTTCCTTCCACACCGTAATTGCTTGATTATACACCATGGCCGGGTCAAAAGGAAGCGCCCATTTCAGGGCCCGGCCAGCGGCGGAGCGGTCCGCAGAAAGATAACCACTGTGTGGGACCGAAGCAAGCCCGCCCGGAGCGGCGGAGCCGTGGTGTTCTTCGGGACGCGGGGCTTGGTGGGCGGCCGGGCGGTCGCGCGGGCCGGGAAAACTTCTCCGGGCGGCCGCTGCCCAACCGCGCCGCCGGTGACGGTCTTGGTGGTCGCGGCTTCGCGTCGGCGACGCGGCCGGGGCCCACGCGGCCGCCCTCCGAAGTATTCCCGGCCCGCGCGAACTTGGGTGGCGCTGACGGGCTGATCAAGGAATGACCGGCGCCTGTCGCAAAAACCATCTCGAAAAAGTTTTCCCAAAAGGCGCTTCAGCGCCCGCCCTCACTGTGGACGACCCTGATGGTCCCGGCCGACCAGACGTTGCGGCCTCGGCCGTCCAGCGAAGCGGGTTCGGGGAGGATGCGCCAGCATCCGGTGGGTCCAGGGCTCAGCCCTGGGGTGGGTCCAGGGCTCAGCCCTGGCTCTGGAGGGCGGCCAGGGCCAGGGAGTGGAGTTTGGCTTCGGGGGAGTCGGAACGGGAGGTCAGAACCACGGGGGCCAGGGCGCCGAGGATGAGGCCGGCGAATTTGGCCCGGGCGTAATGGGTAAGGGTCTTGCCCACCAGGTTGCCGGCTTCGATGTTGGGCATCAGGAAGAAATCCACCGCGCCGCTGATGCGGCTGTCGATTTTTTTATGACGGGCCGCTTCGGCGCTGGCGGCCACGTCCATGGCCACGGGACCCTCGATGACGCAGGGGGGCAGTTCACCCCGGGCGCCCATGGCCGCCAGGGCGGCCGCGTCGACGGTCGAGGGGATCTTGTCGCTGACCTGCTCGTTGTGGCTCATCACGGCCACGTTGGGCCGGGAAAGGCCCATCCGGCCCAGGGCTTCGAGGCCGTTGAGCAGGATGTCCCGCTTGGCCGCCAGATCCGGGGCCACGTTGAGGCCGCCGTCGCTGATGAACAGGAGCCGGTCGCCCCCCGGAACCTCGAAGACGCCGAGGTGGCTGAGCAGACGCGCTCCGGCGGGGCCGGCCGCCGCCCTCCGCAGGCCCCGGTCCTTGTCCAACACCGCCTTGAGGAAATTACGGCTGTTGATCAAACCTTTCATCAACACCCGGGCCCGCCCTTGGCGGACCAGTTCCGCCGCCCGGAGCGCGGTCTCGTCCGGGTCGGATTCGTCGATGATCGGGGCGTCTTCCAGGCCGGCCGCTCGGGCCAGGGGCGCGATCAGGGCCGCCTCGCCCACCAGGATCGGCTCGGCCAGCCCTTCCTCCCGGGCCTCTTTGAGGGCCTGGAGCACCTCGGGATCCTGGGCGCCGGCCACGCTGACGGTCACCGGCCCGCGGCCGCGGACGGCGGCCATGATGTCTTCGAATGTTTTATACATAATTCGGCCTCTTGATGTTTGAGGATGCGATATCGCGCCGGGGCGGCGATTCGGCCGCCCCCGGCCCGGTTTTATTTGGCGGGGGTCCGGCAAGACAGCGAAGCGGGCGCGGGCCGCAGGGAATAGCCTTCGCGCTTCCGGGGCTCCGCCCTGGTGAGCGTGAGGGGCTGGAGCGTCTTGCGGGCCAGGAGGCCGAAAACGTTGCCCGGCCAGGGGGGCGAGGGGCGGCGGCCGGTCGGCTTGAGGGATTCGGCCAGAACTTCCGGCAGAGCCCGCAATAACTTCAGGGGGCCGCCGTATGGGGTGCCGCAATAGGGCTGCCACCAGCGGCGCACTTCGAAGCCCCAGGAGCCCAGCACCATGACCATGGCCTCGGGCGGGGGATAGATCTGGTGCAGCGGGTGCCAGAGCCGGAAAAGGGGGCCGTAGACCCTGGCCATCAAGCTGTCGGGATTGATGAGGCCGGTGAGCAGCAACAGCCCCCCCGGTTTGACCCAGTGCACGGCCCGGGACAGAAAGTGCCCGGGGTCGTGGAGGTGATCCAGAGTCTGGTTCATGATCAAGAGGGCCAGGCTGTCGGGGGGGAAGTCCACCTCTTCGGCCCATTCCCGTCGCACGGTTAGGCCCCGCCGGGCGGCGGCCTCAGCCGCCTGGGGGTGGGGCTCCAGGGCCAGGCGATGCAGGCGGTCCGGCAGAAGCGACAGCATCAGGCCGCCGCCGGCCCCCACGTCCAGCACCCGGTCGCCGGGGTCCAGGCGGCCGACCAGGGCCTCGGCATAGCGGAGATATTCCGGCCGCCGGGCTTCCAGGCGCTCGACCGGATTCACCGGGCGGCCGTCGGGGTCCCGGGCCGGTTGCCAGCGGGCCGGGTCCAGAAAATACTCGCGCAAAAATTCCGGGGGCAGGGGGCGGGAGACCTGGCGGGTGCGGCAATTTTGGCAGAGGCTGAGGCTGAAGGCCCGGCCCAGGTCGTTGTTGGCGGACAGGCTCAAGACTTCTTCCAGGTCCTCGGCGCCGCACCAGCGGCAGCGGGGAGCCGCCAGCCCGAGTTCGCTCATGGCCGCTTCCGGCCCAGGGCCGCCCAGTGGTGGTTGGCGGCCCGGTTGGTTTCGAGGGTTTCCAGGATCTCCAGGCCGGCCGCCTCCAGATGGGCGGTCAGATCCTCGGGCGAGGCCGCCACCTCCGCGCCGTAGCTTTGTCGGCCGGCCCCGGGAAAATGCTGGGAGACCAGAAGGAAACCTTCGGGGCGCAACAGGCCGCTCAAAGTGCCCAGGGTCGCCTCCAGGTTTTCTAGAAGGCCCCACAGCACCTGGGCCAGGACCACCAGATCGAAGCTGGCCGGCGGCCAGAGGGGGCGTTCGGCCAGGGTCCGGACGTCGAGGGGCTGGAATTCCAGGCGGGGATCGGCCAGCCGTTCGGCGGCCCGCCGGACGGCGGAGGCGGAGATGTCGCTGACCACGCCCCGGGCGGCCGGGTTGACCCGCCACAGGGCCTCGGTCAACAGGCCGGTGAAGAGCCCCAGCCCGGCCCCCACGTCCAGAAAGCGGTTCACCGCGCTCTCCCGGCCGGACAGGAGCAGCAGGGCGGCCCGCATATCCAGCCGGGGCCCCAGTTCCTCGATGCGCCAGGGGTCGGGGCAGTTTTGATACATCTCCTCATAGCGGCCCAGGTGGCGGCCGTTTTTAATGAAATAGTCGTGGTAATCGGAACTCATTTTTCCGGACGCCTCCTCGCGGGTCCCGGAGGTGATGCGCCGCCGGGACTTCTGTCGGCCGCGATGCGGGTGTCTAATCGCAAAAATAAAAATTATTTGCGTAATTTTTATAAATTTTAGA
>JAVBLB010000008.1:0-4004 GCA_031553735.1 Candidatus Adiutrix sp. | reverse complement strand
GGCCTTGCCCCCGTCATGGGGAGCACGGTGGGGCGTTCCGGTTCCCCGGCGCCGTTTGAACCGATCGCGGGGTAACCGGCCCGCCCCCAGAGGCAGGTGGCGGGAACGCAGGATGGAGGCGATTGAACCCCCGTCTCGGCCGATGCAACCCGTCCATAAAACGGTTGCGTCGGCGCATTGCCCCTGCGGGGCGTCGGGATTATTCTTTTTCAAAAATGGTCTGCTCGGTGATGGGCGTCTGCATGGCCTTGAAGGCGCGCTGCAGAAGTTCGCGCCGCACGGCCTTGTCGCCTTCGGGGCCGTTGGTGTAGTCGCCCACCGGGTGGGGAATGGCCACCCCGGGGACGATCCGGTTGGCGCCCACGGTCAGCATGATCGGAACGATGGTGGCGATCTGAACCACGGGGATGCCGGCCACTTTTTCAATTTCGCGAGTCATCGATGCACCGCATCGAGTACAGGTCCCTCATGTGGAGGTGAGGATGGCCGCCGAAACCCCGGCCATCCGCAGTTTTTCCCCTATTTCCTGTCCGAAGCGTTCGGCGTGGGAGACGGCCGTCCCGGTGCCGGTGGTGGTGTAGAAGACGTTGTGGAGCTTGCCGAACACGCCTTCTTTTTCCATATCCCGCATCACGTCCAAGGGAACGATCACGTCGGGATCGATGGAGGCCCAGTGGCGGTCATAGCCGCCGTGGATGGATTCGTAGTTCTCCGGGGTCATGTCGTCCACCCCGGTGATGTCGTACGCCCCGAAAGATTCGGCCGAGGACACCCGGATGTGGTCGGGGTTGCCGAAAGGCACCACGCCGCCGGAGGTGATCAGGGCGATGGTGGCCTTCTTGAGGTCGGTCAGGGGCGCGGCCGGCGGAATGCGGTTGAAGACCGGCATTTCATATTCGGTCTTGAAGGCCTGGCTCCGCAGGCGGGCCAGGGCCATTTCCACAGCCCGCTCGGCTCCGTTGACCGGACGGAAGAAGCTCTTGCGGATGCCCCGGGAGAAATACCCCTCGTCGGCGGCGCTGCCCATCTGTTCCTTGCGGCCCAGCTTCAGGGCCAGGGCGCCCATCTTGCCCAAGGCTTCGCGCATGCCCCGGGCGCTGTCGGCCGTGGGCACCACGTAGGCATATTTGCGATACAGTTCCAGGCCGGGGTTTTCATGGTACATGCCCGACACGGTCGGGATGCCCAGCTTTTCCAGCACGATCTGGCAGACGTTGCCGCAGGCCACGCCGTAACGCCCGGCGTTGAAGGCCGGCCCGGCGATGAGGACGTCGGGCTTGAAGCCTTCGATCAGCTTCAGCACCTCGGCCTGGGCCTTTTCCATGTTTTCACCGTAATAGCTGTCGCCGCAGATGACGGTGCCGACCACTTCGGCCTGGTCACCGAAAAGCCGCGTCAATTCGAGGCCCGGGCCGACGGCGCCGGCCACGGCTTCCGGCTTCCAGTCGGCCTTGTCCTCGCCGCCTTTGCCCGCGTAAAACTGATTCAGGTAATGAACCACTCTCATAATCAATATACTCCTTCAAGAAAACGGCAATGGGCGCCGCTTCCGGTCTGTATTGCTCGTCAAATCCAGTCACAGCCGATGCGGCTGTAGCCCAGTTCGCAGGTGGAACCGATGATGGACTGAAGCTCCACATACATCGAACCGTCGGCCCGCAGGCTTTCGGCCGCGCCGCCCGACAAGAGCGCGATGGCTTCCGGCTCGCCGATGACCTTCTTCATGGCCGGCACTTCGATCATTTCATTGACGTTGCCGGTGGAGACGAAGGACACCAGTTCGGGGGTGGCGTCGGCCAGGCTCTGGCTGGCCCCGTCGGTGCCGGCGGCCTCGTCGGAAATCAGAACGGTGACGATGCCCTGGCCTTCCATGTTCTTGGCGTTGAGGCACAGGTCGGTGTCGGGGTTGCCGTAGCCTTCCTCGCTGACGATGACCGCATCGGCGCCCAGTTCCACGGCCAGGGCGGTGTTGAGCATGGAGGTGCGCAATTTCCCTTCCAGAACCGTGCTTTCAATGGTCGGGACGATGCCCAGGAAGTTGAGGTCCTTGCCGTGGCGGGCGTAGAGGGCCCGGACCACGGGGTTGTTGACGTGGTGATAGGTGGTGTTCTTGTCGCAGGCGGAGACGCAGTTGCCGGACACCACGGCCCCGTCCAGGGCCTCGTTGGGGTGGAGCAAGGTCGGCAGGCTCGGCTTCAGATCCTTGGCGTAGACGTAGGTGTCGTGGAGCAGCCCCTGGGTGATGGACATCATCACATACAGCACCTTCGGCAGCTTCTGGTATTTCTGGCCTTCCTCGTTGACCGTGCCTTTTTCGAACACGGTGATCTCGTCCGGCTTGTGGCCCTTGCAGCAGTCGGCCAGGTAGACCGACAGCTTCAGCCCGGCTTCCCGCAGGGCTTCCTCATAAGCGTGGGGATCGAGGCCCGCGGTCGGCTTGGCCACCAGGACCACGTTGTAGGTCTCGGAAAAGGGGGTGTAGGCCGCGCCCGGGCCGGACATGTCGATGAAGCCTTCCTGGAAGGCCACGATGGGGCCGCAGGTGATGACGCAGGCCCCCTCCAGAACGAAGGTGGCCCCCTGGCCCACCCGTTCCATGGGCGCGCAGTAGCCGGGGAAATAGCCTTTGCCGCCGGTGAGTTTTATCCGGGGTTCGATGGCGTCTTTGACCGGAATGATCCGGGTGCTGTCGCCGGGGCTGGCCAAGTCCAGTTCCAGGGCGGCGAAGCGGCTGTCCTGGGACAGCTTTTTGATCGCTTCGGCCTTGTCGATGTAGAGGGTGCCGTTTTCCAGCCTGGTCGGCCCCCCAAAGGCCAGGGCCTTTACTTTGGCCTTGTGCAGTTCAAGTTTCATGCGAGAGAACCTCCTGTCGTCCTAGTTCGGAGCCCGCTTCGTTGACGAAGTGTGGTGGCGGATACATTGTCGTTTCGGCCGCGGCGGCGCGGATGTGGCCGCGGCGGCGGTATACCCCTTGGGGGTGCGGTTCGTAAAAGTCAGCCAGTCAAATTTTGCGTTGGCAGTCGCCAAATACGTAGAGCAAAAGCCGCGCCATAGCGACCCGATTCGACGGTTTCCCCGGCGGTTTTTATCCGGGATGTTTTTTCACGCATTACTTTGATTTCAAACGGCTTTTTATCAGCCGCGCTTCGGGCCGACCGCCTTCTCGGAAGCGGTTCGCCCATGAGGGGTGGCCATTGTAAATCGAATAAAAAATGTTTTAAATTCGGTTCGAAATAGTGTAAAATGTATTTTATGAAGTTGACAACCGCAAAAGGGAGATTTCAATGAACGACTGGCCTTTCAAATACCTCGACCGACAGTTCGTGGCCCAGATTTACGACGACTACCACGAGGGCGTCTTCATTCTCGACAGCCAAGGCCGCATCGTGTATTACAATAAAATGATGGCGGTCATGGACGGCTACACCCCGGACGAGGAAGTGTCGGGCAAGCATTTCGTCGATATCTACAACCTGACCGAAAAGAACTCGGTTTCCCTGGGCTGCCTGGCCGCCCAGGCCCCGGTCAAGCGGTCGGTCTTCTATTACACCCGGCAGGGTGTGCTGGTGAACGCCTACTGCAACTCCTATCCCTTTTTCGAGGACGGCCGCCTGGCCGGGGCCCTGTGCCTGAGCCTGGATTTCAACCTGGCCAGCACGGCCCTGGAGGAACTGACCCGCACCTATCTGGCCTCGCCGGAAGCGGCCAAAAAGCGCCCCGAATCGGCCCTGGAGGCCCCCCACACCTTCGCCCACCTCATCGGCGAATCGGTCAGCTTCAAGACGGCGGTGGAAAAGGCCCGGGAGGCGGCCAAATACAACCTGTCCATCATGCTGGTGGGCGAAACCGGTTCGGGCAAGGAATTGTTCGCCCAGGCCATCCACAATCACCGGCTGGGCCGCAACCGCCGCTTTCTGGCTGTCAACTGCCCGGCCATTCCGGAAAACCTCCTGGAATCGCTTCTGTTCGGCACCACCCGGGGGGCTTTCACCGGGGCCCTGGAC
>JAVBLB010000088.1:0-5360 GCA_031553735.1 Candidatus Adiutrix sp. | reverse complement strand
GGCGACGCGTTCGGGGCCCACGCGGCCGCCCTCCGAAGTATTACCGGCCCCGGAGCCCTAGGGCGGCGGTGGACGAAAAGACCGGGCTGACAGGCGCATGGCGGCGGTGAACGAAAAGGCCGAGCCGGTGAGCGTTTCGTCAGAGCGCTTCGGGAGGCTTGGGCGGCTCGGAAGCGGCCGGGGGTTCGGCTTCAGGTTCCGGCACGGAAGCCTCGGCCGGCGACGGTTCTTCGGGAGCGGCGGCCGGGGAGCTTTCCCGGGCGGGCTCGGCGGGCGACGGATCGCCGCCGGCGGCTTCCGGCGGCGGGGCGGCTGCCAGGCCGCCGTGGGCTTCGTCGAAGGCCTCGCGCAGCACCCGCAGCACCTGCTCGGTGCGGTGCTTGACCGTGGCGTCCAGGCGGCCGATGTCCGATTCCACGATCAAGTCGCCGGGCCCCAGGGTCTCGTCCGGCTGGAAGGTGACCTTGACCAGGGCGCCCAGCCGGGCCCGCTGCTCGGCCTTGGCCGCTTCCAACTGGGCGATGTCTTGAGGCCGGGCCAGGAAGGTGACCCGGTGGGCCTGGGAGAGAAAATCGATGCAGGCTTCGAAGGCCCGGGCGGCCAGGTCGGGGGCCTCTTTGAGCTCCTTGTTCAGGATGGCCTCGGCGGCCTCGATGGCCAGCTTGATCATCATCGGCCCGTTGGCCGCCCACAGCTCCTGGTAGATATTCTCCATTTTGCCCATGATGGTCAAAAGGTTTTCCACCCGGTTCTGAAAATCCTTCAGGGCCTCGTCCCGGCCGGCGGCCCGGCCTTCTTCCAGCCCCCGGTCGAAGCCCTCCCGGCGGCCGGCGGCCTGGGCTTCGGCCAGAACGCCGTCCCGGGAGGCTTCCAATTCGGCCAGGCGGGCGGCGTGCTCGGCCGCCAGCTCGTTTTGCCGGGCCTCGTGCTCGGCGGCCAGGGTCTGGCGCTCCTGGTCCAGGCCGGCGATGCGCTCGGCGGCGGCGGCCAGCTGCGCTTCGGCCTCGGCCCGCTGTTCCCCGGCGGCCTGGCGGTCCTGTTCGGCGGCGGCCCGCTGTTCTTCCGCCCGTTCCAGGCGGATCTGGGCGGCCCGGTCGATTTCCTCTGCCCCCTGCCGGGCCTCGTTCAGCATGACATCCTGCCGGGTCCGGGCCTCGGCCACCAGGCCCCGGGCCTCGGTGACGGCGGTTTCGACCAGCCGGCTGGCCTGTTCCTCGGCCGCCCGGATGATGGCCGCCCGCTGTTCCTCCGCCTGGGCCAGGGTGCGGATGACCTCGGGGTCGCGGGTGTCGAGGTCTTCGTAGAGGTACGCGGCCGGCGGGCCGGTTTGGAAGATCTCGGCGAAGTGGTCGTTCTGGTCCGGGGTTTCGACGGTCAGGTCGAAGGGTTTGAACAGCCCGTCCAGCGAGGGCAGGTCGGACATCAGGCCGGACAGGGGCTGCCGGTCCACCTGAAATTCCTCGAAGGGATCAGGGGCCCCCGGCCGGGCCGGGGCCTGGCGACCGGCATCCGGGCGCGCACCGGGAGAGGGGGCGCCCGGCTCCTCCGGGGCGAAATCCTCCGGCTGGAAGTCGGTCACCTCCGCCCGGGGCGGATTCTTGGGGCTCCGGTAATATCGGGGGTCGAAATCAGACAAATTGATCGCCTCCGTCGCCCTTGCCGATGGCGATCTTGCCCTCGGCCTCCAGCTTCTTGGCCACCCGCAGGATGGCCTGCTGGGCCTTTTCCACGTCGGACAGCTTGGTGGGCCCCATGGCCTCCAGGTCTTCCTTGATCATACTGGCGGCCCGCTCGGAAAGGTTGCTGAAGATCTTGTTGCGCATATCCTCGGAGGCGGCTTTGAGGGCCAGGGTCAACTCGTCGTTGTTGACCTCTTTCAGGATGGTGCGGATGGAGCGGTCGTCGACGCTTATCAGATCCTCGAAGACGAACATGAGTTTGCGGACTTCGTTGGAAAGCTCGGGGCGCTCTTCCTCCAGCCGGCCCATGATGGTGTTCTCCGTGTTCTGATCCACCTGGTTGAGGATTTCGGCCACCGTGGCCGAGCCGCCGGCGGCCCGGCCGCCGACGGGGCCCTGGGCCTTGATTTCCTGGCGCAGCACGTCTTCGACTTCGTCGAGGATGTTGATGGGCACGTTTTCCAGGTCGGCGATGCGGAGGATGACGTCCTGCTGGAGGGGCTCGGGAAATTCGGAAATGATCTGGGCGCTCTTGCCGGGGTCGATGTGGGCCAGGACCAGGGCGATGGTCTGGGGGTGCTCGTTGCGGATGAAGTTGCCGAGGGCCTTGGGGTCGATGTTCTTGATGTTGGAGAAGGGCACCGGGGAGTTGACGTCCTGAAGCAACCCTTCGGCCCGGTCGCTGTCCAAAGCCCGGCCGATGGTGTTTTTGAAGAAGTCGTCGCCCTTGACCCGGATGTCGGCCGGCACCTCCATGGTCTCCACAAACTCCCACAGGACGTCCTGAACCTGGTTGGGGGTGACGTTCTGGATTTTGCTCATGGCCTTGCCCAGGTGCTTGATCTCGATGTCGTCAAGCTCCTTGAATATCTCGGTGGTGAATTCCTCCCCCAGGGTCAGAAGGAAAATGGCGGCCTTTTCCGGGCCGGTCAGTCCTTCGGGCTGTTTTTCTTCTTTGGCCATGGCGTTTTACGTATCCTGACGGTGGTTTGAAGGTTCACTAACCCCGAAGGGGCGAAGCGCCGCCGCACCCGCCTTCTAGACGGATTGGCCGGCCGGGGTGAAGACGCGAGACGCTTTCATCCCCTTGAAAAGCTTTGCCGGGCGGTTGCCGGGGCCGGGGCGGGGGCTCGTCCGCCGCCGGTCGTCGGCTCGGCCGCCGCCGGAAGGACGCTGCCGGCGGCGGGATTTTGACGCGAGGCTTACATTTTGGAGTCGTCGCCGGTGGCGGAGCGCTGTTCGATCCAACTGCGGACCAGGCCCACCGTGCGGTCCAGGTTTTCCCGGGCCAGGGGCAGAATGTTCTCCCGGCTGAGGTTGCCGTAGGCCAGGGCCAGGGGCTGGCCGTCATCCGGGGCTTCGCTTTCCTCGTCATAGTTGGGGATCGCGCCGCCCGGGCTCCGGGCGTAGGTGGTCTCGGGGAGCTCGCCGATCTGGTCGCCCAATTCCATCCCGGGCGCGGACAGGGATCCGGACTGGGCGGCGGCCGGCAGGGGCAGGCTGTCGCCGTAGCCGGGCCCGCCGCCGGGGAGGTCCGGCAGAACGGGCGGTTCGGCGCCGCTGCCGGCCGGTTCCACTTCCCGCTTCAGCCAGTTCACGATGGGCCGGACCACCAGGAAGAAGAAGAGGACGATGAGGATGATGTTGATCAGGGGACGGGCGAATTCACGAACCAGGTCGAGGACGAACAGGGCCCAGACGGACACTTCCTCGCCCCTGGCGAACTGGGCGCTGGTTACGGACACGATGTCGCCCCGGGCGGCGTCGAAGCCGATGGCGCCTTTGATGGCTTCTTCCAACATGTTTAAAAATTCCTGGGTCCGGGGCTGAAAGACCGTCTCCCCGGCTTCGTTTTCAACATACACGCCGTCGAGCAGCACGGAAACGCTGATCTTTTTCAGATCGCCGCCCCGGGAAACCGTCTGGCGCTTGGTGTTGGTGACTTCGTAGTTGTTGCTTTCCTCGGTGCGGGAGTACTGGTCCTGGCCGCCGGCGCCGGAATTCTGACGGTTGGCCGTGCCCAGCTCATAGGTGGCGTTGGGGACGCCGGCCTGGGTCCGGCTCGGGTTGCTGCCCTTGTCCACGATTTTCTGTTCGCTGCGGATGGCCGTGCGTTCGGGGTCGTAGATGTCCTCGTGGGTGACGACCTCCTTGAGGTCCAAATCGGCGTTGACCGTGGTGATGGCCCGGTCGGGACCCACCACCCGCTCCATCATGGCCTGAATGCGGCGCTTGATGCCGTCTTCATATTTGGCCTTCTGCTTCATCTGGTCGTCGTTGAGGAAGCCGGGCTTGTTGCTGTCCTTCGACCAGATGAGGCCGCCTTCGGTATCGACCACCGAGACGTTTTCCGGGGTCAGGCCGGCCACCGACGAGGTGACCAGGTTGACGATGCCCAGAAGCTGAGGCTTGGTCAGTTCGGCCCCCGGGCGAACCTTGATGACCACCGAGGCCGCGGGCTCTTTCTGATCCTCGATGAACAGCGTTTCCTTGGGCACCGACAGGTGCACCCGGGCCATCTCTATTTCCGGAAGGCTGGTGATGGTCCGCTCCAGTTCCCCGGAGACGGCCCGCATCAGGTTGGTCTTCTGGACCAGGTCGGTGACCCCCAGCTTCTGGTTGTCGAAAATCTCAAAACCCACGTTACCCTTGGCCGGCAGACCCTTGACCGCCAAGTCGATGCGCGTGGCCGCCACCCGGTCGGCGGGAACTTCGACCACCGTGCCGTCGGCCGCCAGGCGATAGGGCACTTTCTGGTTTTTCAACTCGGCGGTGATGGCCCCGGCGTCTTCCGGGCTGAGTTGGGAATAGAGCACCCCGTACGATTGGCCGCCCGAATAAAACAGGCTGAAAAGCAGAACCGCCGTGGCCGCCGCCAGGAGAATTCCCCCCACCGCCAGCTTGGAAGGCCCGGCGCCGACGATGATCTCACGCCCCCGGCTGAGTCTTTCCTGAAAGTTGAAAGCCATGATTTTTCGCCCCTTTAGATGAGAATGGAAGCCGTCGGCAACATCATGGCCACCTAAAAAGCAATATCAGGGCCAATAATCGAGCCTGACCCCCACCTTATTCCAGAAAACAGGCGAAAGCCTCGGCGTATTTGGTGGGCGTGAATTCCGCGATCTCGTATTCGGCCAGGCCGTGGACAGAAAAGGGATCTTCCCGGAGCAGTTCCGCCAGGCGCTCGCGGCTGACGCCCCGGGCCAGAATTATGCCGCCGGTCCTGGGCTTCCGGCCGCCCGAGCAGATGAAGACGTTTTCGTCGTAATACCGGGCCAGGAACTCCCGGTGGGCCTGGAGATGCCGGTCGATCTCCTCGAGCGGCTTGAGATAGCGAAGGGAAACCACGAACATACGTCACCTCGTCGCCGGATGGGCGGGTTTCGGAGGCCTCGGCCGATCAAAAATTATCGGAGTTGCCTGGCCGAACCCGGATCAGGAATATTTTTATGATTATAAGACGCTTCGGCTTTTCAGGCAATACGTTTTACCCGTCTCTTCGGAGTGAGCGCCTGAATGACGGGATTATGAATCGCGGGGGTCTCGGCGTCCGCCCGGGGCGCTGCCCCGGACCCCGCCACCGGCGCGGCTTCGCCGCCCGGGAGGGGAGGGCCCTGCGCGGGCCCTGCCATCTTTGCCCTGTCGGGCAATCTCAGGGTATTACAAACCTCAGTCGGTTTG
>JAVBLB010000009.1:0-42097 GCA_031553735.1 Candidatus Adiutrix sp. | reverse complement strand
GGCGATATCAGCCCACACCCTCACCGCGCCGCCGGGTGTTTGAGCCGTACAGGCGAGTTCCGGCGGCGCTACGACCAGGTATCTGACCCAACGGTATTGCCTTTCGGGGGTCCAGGGGGCGAAGCCCCCGGCGCGGGTGGGTCCAGGGTAGGGCCCGCGCAGGGCCCTCCCCTGGCGGGGTCCGGGGCAGCGCCCCGGCGGACGCCGAGACCGCCGCGAGTCATCACCCCGTTTTCAAGCGATTACCCGGGACATGGCCACCCACGGCCAGGGCGGACTTGGCCGGGCCGCTCAGCGTTTGGGGACCCGTTCGATGCTCCGGGGCGACGATGCGCCGCCGAATGGAACGGACGCAAAGCGGCGGCTCGGTCACGCGCCGGCCCTTCTGAAGCGCAGTTTCAGCGTCTGCACCAGCACGTAGAGCCCGGGGATGGCGAAGACGCCCAGGCCCGTGGCCAGGATCATGCCGCAGAAAACCGGCGTCCCCAGGGAGTGGCGGGAGTTGGCCCCGGCCCCGGCGGCCACCACCAGGGGCAGGACGCCCAGGATGAAGGCGAAGGAGGTCATCAGGATGGGGCGCAGCCGTTCTTCCCCGGCCAGGACGGCCGCCTCGGCCGGGGGGTGTCCCTCTTTCTGGCGCTCCTGGGCGTATTGGACGATGAGGATGGCGTTTTTGGCGGCCAGGCCGATGAGCATGACCAGGCCCACCTGCATGAAGACGTCCATGGTCAGGCCCCGGGCCAACTGGCCCAACAGGGCCCCCAGCACGGCGATGGCCACCGAAAGCATGACCACCAGGGGCGAGGTGAAGCTTTCATACAGCCCGGCCAGGACCAGAAAGCAGCAGATGAAGGCCAGGGCCAGCACCACCGAGGTCTGCCCGGCGGCCAGGAGTTCCTGATACGACTGGCCGGTCCATTCGAAGCCGAAGCCGGTGGGGAGCACTTCCTGGGCCTTGGCCATCATGGCCGCCATGGCCTGGCCCGAGCTGTAGCCCGGGGCCGGGGCGGCCATGAATTCCACGTTCGGATAGAGATTGTAGCGGGTCAGGAACTCCGGCCCGGAGGTGTCGTGAGGGGTGATGAAGGCCGAGACCGGCACCAGATCGCCGTAGTTGTTGCGCATATTGAACAGGCGCAGCGACGAGGGGTCGGCCCGGTAGCGGTCCTGGGCCTGCATCATGACTTTGTAGGTCTGGCCGAACTCCTGAAAGTCGTTGATGTAGGAGCCGCCCAAAAGGGTGCCCACCGTGTCGAAGACGTCCGACAAGGCCACCCCCTGGGTTTTGGCCTTTTCACGGTCCACTTCCAGGCGGGTCACCCGGCCCTGCATGCTGAAGGCGGTGTAGGGCTGGGCCAGCTCCGGCAGTTCGGCGAAAGCCTGCCGCAGCTTGAGCGCGGGATCGACCAGGGCGGACGGCTCCTGGTTGTCGCCCCGGTTCTCCACCTCCAGGGTGATGCCCAGGCCCAGGCCCAGGCCGCTGATGGTCGGGACGTTGAAAGCCATGATCAGGGGCTCTTTGAATTTGTCGGCGGCCAGCGCCTGGGCTTTGGGGATGAGCGAGAGGGCGTCTTGGCCCGGCCCCGTGCGTTCCTCCCAGGGCTTCAGAAGCACGATCAGGCTGGCCACGCTGGAGCTCTGGGCCCCGGAGGCCAGGTGGGTGCCGCCCAGGGTGGAGACGGATTCGATTTCCGGAAAAGCTTTTTTCAATTCCAGGGCCAGATCGTTGGACAGGTCGATGGTGCGCTGCTGGGAGGCCCCGTTGGGGAGCTGCAGCGCCAGGAAGAAGACCCGCTGGTCCTCGCCCGGCACCAGGGAGGTGGGCATGATCTTCATGGCCGCGCCCAGCCCCAGGTAAACGACGGCGAAGATGGCCACCGTGATGAAGGCCCGGCGGGCGACCGCCCCGACCCCGGTCTGGTAACCCCGGAAGAGGGTTGAGTAGAACGCGTTGAAGATTCGCACCAGGATGAAGGGCCGGGCCTGGTGGTCTTTGGATTTCAGGATCAGGGCGCAGAGGGCCGGGCTGAGGGTCAGGGAGTTGAAGGCCGAGATGGCCACCGAGATGGACAGGGTCAGGGCGAACTGCTGATACAGCTTCCCGGTGAGGCCGCCCAGCATGGTCATCGGCAGGAACACCGAGACCAGGGCGAAGGTGATGCCGATGATGGTGAAGCCCACGTCCTTCATGGCCGCCAGGGCCGCCTCCCTCGGGGTGGCTCCCTTTTCCAGGTGCACCTCCACCGCCTCCACCACCACGATGGCGTCGTCCACCACGATGCCCACGGCCAGGACCAGGGCGAAGAGGGTCAGGTTGTTGATGTTCAGCCCCAGGCTCGGGAAGAAGGCGAAGACCCCGATGAGCGAGACCGGCACGGCCACCATGGGCACCAGGGTCGAACGGAGGGAACCCAGGAAGAGGTAGACGACGATGAGCACCAGGATGAGGGCCTCCGCCAGCGTGTGGACCAGTTCCGTCAAGGAGGCGTTGACGAATTCGGCCGTGTCCAGGCCGATGGCATAGTCGATGTCCGCCCCGGTCTTGACCAGGTCGGCCTTGATCTCTTCCATCAGGGCCCGGGCGGCTTTGGAGATCTCCACGGCGTTGCCGGAGGGCAGTTGATAGATGATGAGGCTGGTGGAGGGCTTGCCGTCGAGGCGGCTGAAGTTGTCATAGCTGAAGGCTCCCAGCTCGATGCCCGGCCGGGTGGTGACTTTGCCGCTGGAATCGGTGCGTTTGAGATCCGGGGTCACGTCGCTTAAACGCACCAGGCTCCCGTCGTCGTTGGTCCGCAGCACCAGGTTGCGGAACTGGTCGGGGGTGACCAGACGGCCCTGGATCTGGGCCGTGCGTTCGAACCGGACCGACGGGTCCGAGGGGGCCTGGCCGAAAGTGCCGGCCGGGGCCAGTTGGTTTTGGTCGTTGACCGCCGTCCGGACGTCGGCCACGGTCAGGTTGTAATGGTCGAGGCGTTCCGGATCCAGCCACAGCCGCATGCCGTAGTCGCCGGCGCCGATGGGGTTGACGTCGCCCACCCCGGGGATGCGGCCCAGCCGGTCCTTGATGTTGCGGGATGCGTAGTTGGCCAGATCCAGATCGCTGACCGTGCCGTTGGGGGAGTAGAGGCTGATGAGCATCAGCATGTCCGGCGACTGTTTCTTGATGGTCAGCCCCTGGCGCACCACCTCCTGGGGCAACTGGGATTCGGCCACGGAGACCCGGTTCTGCACGTCCACCAGGGCCAGGTCGTCGTTGCGGTCCACCTCGAAGGTGACGTTCATGCTGAGGTTGCCGTTGTTGAAGCACTTGGAGGCGATGTAGATCATGCCCTCGGCCCCGTTGATCTGCCTCTCCAGCACCGCGGCCACCGATTCGGAGACCGTGTTGGCGTCGGCCCCTGGATAATAGGCGGTGATGGCCACCGTGGGCGGGGACACCCGGGGATAGTTGGCCAGGGGCAGGTCTTTGAGGCTTATCAGCCCCAGAACGACGATGAGGGCCGAAATGCTGGCGGCCATGATGGGCCGGTCGATGAAAAGCTTGAACATGAGCGTCTCCCCGCCTTAAGGTAAAGGGCCGGAGTCAGTCGGCGGCCGGCGCCGGATTCGCGGCCGGAGTTGATTCCGCGGCCGGAGCGGCGGAAGCCGGATCCGTAACCGGAGCGGGCGCCTCCTGCGGAGCCGCTTCGGTGACCGTGCTGTAGCCTTCGGCCGTCCCGGAAACCGGGGCGGGCGGGCGCATCGTCACGTTCACCTTCAGTCCGGGCCGGGCGGTGACCAGGCCTTCCACCACCACTTTCTGCCCGGCTTTGAGGCCTTCGGTGACCACCAGGTCCTGGTCGATCAGCTCTCCGACGGTCACCGGGGCGGCCACCAGGGTGTTCTGCTCGTTCACGACGTAGACGCTCTTGGAATTGGCCTGGTCCAGAACGGCCTCTTCCGGCACCACCAGCACCTCGCGCTCGCCGGTGATGGCGATGACGTTGGCATACATGCCCGGCCGCAGCCGGTGGTCGGGGTTGGGGAAATCCACCCGCACCCCCAGGGTGTTGGTTTTGGGGTCGATGACCGGGTCGGTCATTTCCAGGGTCCCCACCTGGTCATAAGGTATCCGTTCGTCGCCCAGAGTCAGGTGGAAGATCAGGGTGGGCTTTTGCCCGCTCCAGTTGGCGAGGGCTTTTTTGAAGCGGGCGTATTCCTCGTCGGTGACCGCGAATTCGGCCCGGATGGGGTCTATGTTGTAGATGGTGGTCATGAGGGTGGCCCCGCCGGTGTCGACGTAGGAGCCGACCTCGACGTTGGAGCGGTTGATGTAGCCGGTGGTCGAGGCGGTGATGGTGGCGTAGCCGAGGTTGACGGCCGCCTTCTCCTCGTCGGCCTGGGCGGCCTGATAGGCGGCCCAGGCCTCGTCGGCCTTAGCCACGGCGTTGTCGCGCATCTGAAGGCTCACCGCCCCCTTGTCGGCCAGGGCCACCATGCGGTCTTTGGTGGTCTTCTCATTTTCCCAGGAGGCCTTGGCCTTGGCCGTGTTGGCTTTGGCCGTGTCCAGGGCCGCCTTCAAATCGCGGTCGTCGAGCTTGTAGAGCACCGTGCCGGCCTGGACCAGGCTGCCCTCCTCGAACAGCCGCTGGGCCAGATAGCCGCTGACCCGGGCCCGGATTTCCACTGTCTCCTTGGCGGTCAAAACGCCGTTGAAGGTGTAGCTCAGCGGCACTTTGGCCGTCTGGACCTCGACGGCCACCACTTTCGGAAGCGCCGCCGGGGCGTCGGCCTTGTCTTCGCCGCAGCCGATCAGGGAGAAGGACAGTACCGCCGCCAGAAAGGCGATGGCCGCCGGACGGCGGGCGGATCGGGAGATGCTGGAAAAGTTCACGTTCGGCATGGCGTTATCTTTTCTCCTTGGTCGGTTTTTTATGAAGACGGCGGGCGCATTGTATGGCTTACAAGTTTACCATAACCACCGGAAGTTGGAAACCCCGGGCTCCGCCCCGCGCCTTGACACCTGGTCAAGCCCATGTTATCAGGATACAGATTACAAGGATGGATTTTCCGTTTCGGCCGATGCGGCCTGCTCAAGACGCGGCCGGCGGCGACGTATATAATCGCAAACACGTTCGCGGTCAACCTCTATCGCCTGGCAAGGCGATTTTATGACCCGTCAGGGTAAAGAGCCCTATTCGGGGCGGGGAGCGAATGTCATCCCGGTCGAGGTTATGGCGGCGCGGCTTCACAAAAAGCGGGCGCCGAAAGGGGGTCATATGGTATCTGCGAACGCCGGCGGAGCCCGCTCCGCCCCGGTTTTCCGGGGCGGAGAACGGGATGGTTTTGCCATGCAATGGGTGGAGGACGGCTCGGACTATCCGGCCATCCTGGAGGAATTCTGGCGGGGCCGGATCCAGGGCGACCGCCTGGCCGCCCAGCCGGACCGGGAGACTTTCCGGGTGAAGGTCGGGGAGCGGACGCTGGTCATCAAACGGTCCATGGCCCCGTTCGGCCGACCCAGGCGGCGGCTCTGGGAACTGGTGTCCGGCACCGCGTTTTCCCGCCTGTTCCGGGAAACCTGGGCGGCCATCGGCCGGGGCTGCGACTTCATTCCCGAAATCTACCTGGTGGCGGAAAAATACGCCGGCCATCGCCTCTGCGTGGACAGCTATCTGATCGCCCAATATATCGAGGGCGAGGTGCTGGGCCCCGGGCGGCAGCCTTCCGCCGAATGGTTGGAGGCCCTGGGCGACACCGTGGGCCGCCTGCACGCCGTCGGCCTGGCCTCCGGCGCGGCCCATGCCGGGAACCTGGTGCGCACCGACCGGGGCTGGAAGATGATCGACCTGTCCTTCAAGGGGCCGATGATCGTCTGCCAGGGGCACGACCTGTTGGACATGAAACGGAAATTCGGCGTCGAGATCCCGGCTCAGAGCCCGGCCCTGAAAATCGTCGCCGCCCTGGTCTTCCTGAAATACCGTTGGCACCTCTGGCGCCGCGAATTCAAAAAACGGCTTGCCCGCCGCTGAGCCCCGAATGGGGCGATGCGCCGCTGAGAGACGGGGTGATGAATCGCGGCGGTTTCGGCGTCCGCCGGGGCGCTGCCCCGGCCCCCGCCAGGGGAGGGTGCTACGCGCACCCTACCATCTTTGCCCTGTCGGGCAATCTCAGGGTATTACAAACCTCAGTCGGTTTGTAATTAGAACCCACCCGCGCCGGGGGCTACCGCCCCCTGGACCCCCCGAAAGGCAATAGCGTTGTGTCAGATAGCTGGTCGTAGCGCCGCCGGAATTCGCCTGAACGGCTCAAACAACCGGCGGCGCCGCGACGATTGGAGCTGATAGCGCCAAATTCTTCCCGTCGATATCTTTGGCGTCGCTGCTTGGCTAACAATGTCACCGCAGCGCCAGTTGTCTGAGCCGTACAGGCGAGTTCTGGCGCTGCCTACGGGGACTTACTGACACAATGGAAACTTCTTCGGGGGCCCAGGGGGCGAAGCCCCCGGCGCGGGTGGGTCCAGGGTAGGGTGCGCGCAGCACCCTCCCCTGGCGGGGTCCGGGGCGGCGCCCCGGCGGACGCCGAAACCGCCGCGATGTATCACCCCGCTTTCAAGCGATTGCCCTGCCGGCGATGCCCCGGGCATTGACAGCGACAGGGGCGGCTGGTATACTTCATAGGCTCGGGCGTGAGTCGTTCGGCCGGAGGCCGGGGGACCGGGACGGCGCGAAGACCGTCGGCGCTGTACGGAGGCGGCTCCGGAGGAGCCGTTTCGGCCGGGGAAAAATTTCCGATGGCGTGGATTTTCAAAAATATACTCACCGGGAAGAACGGTTTGCGGGCGGGTGAAGGCGGAACCCCCGGCCGCCGGACCGGCCGGTGAAGCGCGGCTTGGCTGAGCCGCCACCCTCCCGCCGGGCCAGGCTTGAGCCCGGCTTTTTTGTGTGAAAAAACCGAATCCCGGAGAGGCTTTGCGCCTTGCGGCGGCTGAAGAGTCATTACCGTTTGAGTTTCCGTTACGATATATTCCAAGGCGGGGAGGCGATTGAGCCTGTTCCCGGACGATCAGTTTCAGCTAGACCGCTTTTCGGCGGCGCATTGCCCCATTCGGGGCTAGGAGGCATCCAATGGCCAGTTTGCTTGACAAAGTGTGGGAGGCCCACGTGGTGGACCGGGCGCCGGGGGAACCGGATCTGCTGTACATCGACCGCCACCTCATCCACGAGGTCACCTCGCCCCAGGCATTCGAAGGTCTGCGGACGGCCGGGCGGAAGCTGCGCCGGCCGGACCTGACCTTCGGGGTCGTCGACCATGTGGTCCCGACCGGCGACCGCCGCCGCCCCCTGGCGGACGAGACGGCCGAGGCCCAACTGGCCGCCCTGGAGAAAAACCAGGCCGAGTTCGGGGTCCGGGTCTTTTTCGGCATGGATGATCCCCGCCAGGGAGTCATCCACGTGACCATGCCCGAGCAGGGGTTGATCCTCCCCGGCCAGACCGTGGTCTGCGGTGACAGCCACACGGCCACCCACGGGGCCTTCGGCGCGGTGGCCTTCGGCATCGGCACCAGCGAGGTGGAGCACGTCATGGCCACCCAGAGCATCTACCAGTTCAAGCCCCGGCAGATGGCCGTGGAAGTGCGGGGTCTTCTGGCTTCCGGGGTGACGGCCAAAGATCTGGTCCTCCACCTGATTCACCTCCTGGGCGTGGCCGGCGGCACCGGATACGCCATCGAATATCGCGGCGAGGGCGTGCGGGCCCTGTCCATGGAAGGCCGGATGACCCTGTCGAACATGGCCATCGAGTGCGGAGCCAAGATGGGCCTCATCGCCCCGGACCAAACCACGGAAGACTGGCTGCGCGGGCGTCCGCTGGCCCCCCGGGACCGGGATTTCGAGGAAGCCGCCGCCTGGTGGCGGACGCTCTTCACCGACCCGGACCATGTGTTCGAACGCGCCGTGACCGTCGAGGCCGCCGAGGTGGTGCCCCGGGCCACCTGGGGCACCAACCCGGCCCAGAGCGCCCCCCTCACCGGCCGGGTGCCCAGCCCCTCCGACTTCGCCCGCCCCGAGGAACGCCTGGCCGCGGAAAAGGCTCTGAACTATCAGAACCTGGAGCCGGGCACGGCCATGAGCGACGTGCCGGTGGATTACGTCTTCATCGGCTCCTGCACCAACGGGCGCCTGGAGGATCTGCGCGAGGCCGCGGCGGTTCTGAAGGGCCGCCGGGTGGCCAGCGGGGTCACGGCGCTGGTGGTGCCGGGTTCCGGCGTGGTCAAGGCCCAGGCCGAGCACGAAGGGCTGGCCGACGTTTTCAAGGCCGCCGGCTGCCTGTGGCGCGAGCCCGGCTGCTCCATGTGCCTGGGCATGAACCCCGACCTGGTGCCCCCCGGCCAGCGCTGCGCCAGCACTTCCAACCGCAACTTCGAAGGCCGCCAGGGCCGCGACTCCCGCACCCACCTGGTCAGCCCGGCCGCCGCCGCGGCGTCGGCCGTTCGCGGCCGGCTGACCGATCCCCGCGGGCTGTAAGGAGATCCTCATGGAAAAATTCACCACCCTGGCCACCGTGGCCGCGGTTCTGGACCGTCCCAACGTGGACACCGACCTCATCATTCCCAAGCAGTTTTTGAAGCGCATCGAGCGCAGCGGCTTCGGGCGCTTCGTTTTTCACGATCTCCGCTTCCGCCCCGACGGCTCCAGGGATCCCGACTGCCCGCTGAACCTGCCCCGCTACCAGGGGGCCGGGGTGCTGGTCAGCCGGGAGAACTTCGGCTGCGGCTCCAGCCGCGAACACGCCCCCTGGGCCCTGATGGATTACGGCTTCCGGGCCGTCATCAGCCCTTCCTTCGGCGACATCTTCAAAAACAACAGTTTCAAGAACGGCCTCCTTTTGATCGAACTGACACCGAAAGAGACCGCCCGGCTGATCGAACTGGTCGAAGCGAACCCCGGCTTGCAACTGACCATCGACCTGGCCGCCCAGACCGTGACCGGGCCGGAAGGCTTCGCCGCCCGCTTCGAAATCGATCCCTTCCGCAAGGAACTGTTGCTCAACGGCTGGGACGACATCAGTCTGACCCTGAAAAAAGAAGATAAAATCACCGCCTATGAAAAAGCCCACCCCCGCCCCTGGCAGGCGGCGGTGAGCCTTTGAGCCCGGCTCCGGCCGGGTGTATTCCGCCTCTGAAAAGGTATAGTTTTAAGGAGAGAGTCCCATGTCCGATGGACTGCAAGTCGCGAAAAACCGCGACCCCGATCAACCCGAATTTCTGCAGAGTGTGACCGAAGTTTTCGAATCGCTCAAAGTGGTGCTGGAAGCCGAGCCCGTCTATCGCCGGGCCAAGATTTTCGAAAGGCTCGTGGAGCCGGAACGGGTGGTCATCTTCCGGGTGCCCTGGCAGGACGACCAGGGCGAAATTCACGTCAACCGGGGCTTCCGCGTTCAATGGAACTCGGCCATCGGCCCCTATAAGGGCGGCTGCCGCTTCCACCCTTCGGTCAACCTGTCGATCATGAAATTCCTGGCCTTCGAGCAGACCTTCAAAAACTCCCTGACCACGCTGCCCATGGGCGGCGGCAAGGGCGGCTCGGATTTCGATCCCAAGGGCAAGAGCGAGGCCGAGGTCATGCGTTTCTGCCAGAGCTTCATGCTGGAGCTGTTCCGCCATCTCGGCCCCGACACCGACGTCCCGGCCGGGGACATGGGCGTGGGCGCGCGGGAAATCGGCTACATGTTCGGCATGTATCGGAAGATCAAGAACGAGTTCACCGGGGTGTTCACCGGCAAGGGTTTGAGTTTCGGGGGCAGCTTCATGCGTCCCGAGGCCACCGGCTACGGCAACGTCTACTTCGCCGATGAAATGGCCAAGGCGGCCGGCCGGTCGCTGGCCGGGACGACCTGCCTGGTTTCGGGCAGCGGCAACGTGGCCCAGTTCACGCTGGAAAAGCTTCTGCAGCTGGGGGCCAAGCCGGTCACGGCTTCCGACTCCTGCGGATATATTTACGTTCCGGGCGGCTTCACCATGGAAATGCTGGAGTGCCTCAAAGACTTCAAAAACAAACGGCGCTGCCGCATCCAGGAAATGGCCGACCGCTTTCCCGGCATCGAATACACCGCCTTCGCCACCAAGGCCGAAGCCGGCAAACAGTGGAACCACCGGGCCGACTGCGTCTTCCCCTCGGCCACCCAGAACGAGATCACCGCGGACGACGCCCAGACCATGATCAACAACGGGGTCTGGCTGGTCTCGGAAGGCTCCAACATGAGCACCACCAACGAGGGCGTGGCCGTTCTGCAGGACGCCAAGGTCCTCTACGCCCCGGGCAAGGCCTCCAACGCCGGGGGCGTCGCCACCAGCGGCCTGGAGATGAGCCAGAATTCCATGCGCTATCTGTGGACCCCCGAAGAGGTCGACCAGCGGTTGAAGAACATCATGGTCACCATCCACAAGTCCTGCCTGGAAACCGCCGCCCGCTTCGGCCGCCCCGGCGACTACGTCCTGGGCGCCAACGCCGCCGGCTTCATCAAGGTGGCGGAAGCCATGCTGGCTCAAGGGCTGATATGATCATGACCCGGTTTGTAACCAACGAAGGGGGGGCTTGGCCCCCCCCTTTTTTTGCCCGGAATTCGCACGGCCCGATCCGTTCCGGCCGGATTCCGGGGCGCGGCCGGCGGCCGTTAAAATTTTTCGTTTGCCGGGGGAAAACGGCGTATTGTTATTGTTAATCACCGGCGGAATATGTTATAAATAAAGGAACATTTTGAAAGCCCATACCGCCTCGAAGGCGATCGCCCAAACGGGGTTGCCGGCGCGGCTCGAGATTTTTTTCGGCGAAGTCTTGCATTTCAACGGGATCAGGGCCAGGCCCAATATTCTCTGAAAAAAGCGCCGCCTCCGACGGCGCGTATCACCTAGCCTTCACGGCGAGACTTGGGGGGAAACAATGGCAGAATCGAAACTCGTTTACCTGTTTGGCGGCAAAAAGACCGACGGCAACAGCGCCATGAAAAATCTTTTGGGCGGCAAGGGCGCGAATCTGGCCGAGATGGCCCGGATCGGGCTCCCGGTGCCGGCCGGTTTCACCATCACCACCGAAGTCTGCACGGCCTACTATCAGAACAAGAAGAAGTATCCCGCCAGCTTGAAGAAGGAAGTGGAAGCTGGCCTCAAGCACGTGGAGACCACCATGGGCGCCACTTTCGGCGACGCCGCCAACCCCCTTCTGGTCTCCTGCCGCTCCGGGGCCCGAGCCTCCATGCCCGGCATGATGGATACGGTTCTGAACATCGGCCTGAACGACTCGACCGTGGACGGTCTCATCGCCAAGACCGGCAACCCCCGCTTCGCCTATGATTCCTACCGCCGCTTCGTGGCCATGTACGGTGACGTGGTCATGGGCGTCAAAGCCGCTTCGGAATTGGCCGAAGACCCCTTCGACGAGATTCTCGGCCATCTCAAACACAAAAAAGGCTATGCCGCCGACACCGACATGACCGCCGAGGATCTGAAATGGCTGGTGGGCGAATTCAAGAACCTCATCCGCACCACCCTCAAGGTGCCGTTCCCGGAGGACCCCCGGGATCAGATGTGGGGCGCCATCGGCGCGGTCTTCTCCTCCTGGATGATCCCCCGGGCGGTGGCCTATCGCCGGATCCACAGCCTGCCGGACGACTGGGGCACGGCGGTCAACGTCCAGGCCATGGTCTTCGGCAACATGGGCACCAGCTCGGCCACCGGCGTGGCCTTCTCCCGCGATCCCTCCACCGGCGAGAATTACTTCTACGGCGAATACCTGACCAACGCCCAGGGCGAGGATGTGGTGGCCGGCATCCGCACCCCCAACCCCATCAACCGCACCAAGCCCCTGCCGGCCGGCGTGTCCACCACCTTGGCCGATGAAATGCCGGCGGTCTACAAAGACCTCGACCGGGTCCGTCTGACCCTGGAAAAGCATTACAAGGACATGCAGGACATCGAGTTCACCATCCAGGAGGGCAAACTCTGGATGCTCCAGTGCCGCAACGGCAAGCGCACCGCCCAGGCCGCGGTCAAGATCGCCACCGACCTGGTCAAGGAAAAGCTCATCGACGAGGATACGGCCGTCTGCCGCATCGAGCCGGACCAGTTGACCCAGCTGCTCCTGCCGTCCTTCGACCCCAAAGCCAAGCGGGACGTCATCGCCACGGGCCTGCCGGCCTCCCCGGGGGCGGCGGTGGGCCAGGCGGTCTTCACGGCCACCGACGCCGTGAGTTGGGCCGAAAGCGGCCGGCCGGTCATCCTGGTGCGGCTGGAGACCAGCCCCGAAGACATCTCCGGCATGCACAAGGCCCAAGGCATCCTCACCGCCCGCGGCGGCATGACCAGCCACGCGGCCGTGGTGGCCCGGGGCATGGGCAAGACCTGCGTGGCCGGGGCCAACGACATCACGGTCAACTATGAAAAGAAATGCTTCACCACCAAGGGCGGCGAAACCGTCAAGGAAGGCGACTGGATCTCCCTTGACGGCAGCAAGGGCCAGATCATCAAGGGCCAATTGGCCACCATCAAGGCCGGCCTGACCGGCGAATTCGCCACCATCATGAAGTGGGTCAACGCCAGGAAGCTCATCGGCGTGCGCACCAACGCCGACACCCCCCACGACGCCCAGGTGGCCCGCGACCTGGGGGCCGAGGGCATCGGCCTGTGCCGCACCGAGCACATGTTCTTCCAAGGCGACCGCATCACCAGCATGCGGGAGATGATCCTGGCCGAGGACGCCGCCGGCCGGCAGAAGGCGCTGGACAAGCTCCTGCCGATGCAGCGGGAGGATTTCTACGGCATCTTCAAGGCCATGAACGGCCTGCCGGTGACCATCCGCACCCTGGATCCGCCGCTTCACGAGTTCCTGCCCCACACCGACGAGGAGATCGCCCACCTGGTCAAGGTCACCGGCCAAAGCGCCGAGGCCATCAAAGCCAAGACCGAATCCCTGAAGGAACAGAACCCCATGCTGGGCCACCGGGGCTGCCGTCTGGGCGTCGTCTATCCGGAAATCACGGCCATGCAGGCCCGGGCCATTTTCGAAGCCGCGGTCCAAGCCGCCTCGGAAAAAATCAAGGTGCTGCCGGAAATCATGATTCCTCTGGTGGGGCATGAAAAGGAATTCAAGCTTCAGAAGGAAGTGGTGGATCAGGTGGCCAAGGAGGTCATGGCCGAAACCAAGACCCGCCTCAAATACCTGGTGGGCACCATGATCGAACTGCCCCGGGCCGCTTTGGCGGCCGACAAGATCGCCGGAGCCGGAGCCGAGTTTTTCTCCTTCGGCACCAATGACCTGACCCAGACCACTTTCGGGTTGAGCCGTGACGATTCGGGTAAATTCCTGCCGGATTATCTCGACAAAGGCATTTGGGAACAGGATCCCTTCGTCACCCTCGACGTCGACGGGGTGGGCTTTTTGGTCAAGACCGGCATTGAAAGAGGGCGGTCCGTGACCCCGACGCTCAAGATCGGCATCTGCGGCGAACACGGCGGCGACCCGGCCACGGTCAAGTTCTGCTGCCAGGCGGGCATGAATTATGTTTCCTGTTCGCCCTTCCGGGTGCCCCTGGCCCGGCTGGCCGCCGCCCAGCAGGCCATAGCCGACCGGCGCCAGCCCGCTCCGGCCAAGGCTAAGGCTGTCGCGAAGAAGGCGGTGGTCAAGGCGGCCCCGGCTCCGGCCAAAAAAGCGGCCGTCAAAGCCGCCAAGCCGTCCGCCGAAAAGCCGGCCATCAAAGCCGCGAAAGAACCGGCGGTCAAAAAAACGATGACGGCCAAAGCGACCGCCAAGCCGGCCCCCGTCGGCAAGAGCCCCGCCAAGCCGGCGGCCAAGCCCGCCGCCAAGCCCGCCGGTAAACCGGCGGCCAAAAAGCCGGCCGCCCCCAAAGCCGCTCCGAAGCCGGCCGCTAAAAAACCGGCCGACAAGCCCGCGGCCAAGAAAGCGGCGGCCAAAAAGAAATAATCCCCCGGCCGCAATCGGGAAACCGTGGGGGCGACTGCTTAGAGCCCCCCCAAACAAAGCCGGCCCCCCGTCGATATCGACGGGGGGCCGGCTTTTTCTTATACCAATTCTCCTTCAAGATGGCGTTATCGGCATTCGCATGGCTGGGCGGGCCGGTAAAACTTCTCCGGTCGGCCGCCAGGGCAGGGCCCTGGACCCACCGGATGATGAGGCCTCCTCCCCGCGCCCGATTCGCTGGGCGGCCGGGGCCGCAACGTCTGGGTGGGCGGGACCATCGGGATCGTTCACAGCAAAGTCGGCGACGCGGTTGGGGCCCACGCGGCCGCCCTCCGAAGTATTACCGGCCCGGCCCGCCTGGCTTCCTTCCTTTCGCGAATTGATGGAGGACTGGCATTGGGTGATCGCAACGTTGCGTGTCCAACCATCAGCTTCGCCCACAGAAAAGCCGGCAACGCCGGCTTTTCTTCAATGTCAACGGGTCGATGGTCCCGGCCCCCCAAACGTTGCGGCCTCGGCCGCCCAGCGAAGCGGGTTCGGGCAGATGCGGAGCATCTGTGGGTCCAGGGCTATGCCCTGGCTCAGCCCTGGTAGCCGCTGATGATGACGGAGCGGGCGGCCTGGACGACGGCCGCGTGGGCGGCCTCGATCACCTTGGGCATGTTGACTTTGCCCAAGGGGGTCATGGGGACCTCGGCCAGTTGGATGAACTGGCGCGGATAACTCAGCTCGGGCTGCCCGGCTTCTTTGAGGGCCTGCCAGAGGCGGGGCAGGTCGGGATTGGATTCTTCGGTGATCAGCACCAGCTTTTCGCCCTTGGTCTCGTCGTCCATGGCGATGACCACCTGGGGCCGGCCGGGCCAGAGCGCGGCGGCGACTTCCTCGACGGCGGCCAGGGAGACCATCTCCCCGCCGATCTTGGCGAAGCGTTTGAAGCGGCCTTTGATCCAGACGAAGCCGTCCTCGTCGATCTCCACGATGTCGCCGGTGTCGTGCCAGCCGTCCTCGGGCGGGACGATGACTCCGGGGCGGTCGGGCCAGAGATAGCCGAGCATGACGTTGGGGCCCTTGACCACCAGGCGCCCGCCGCGCTCGACCCCTTCGACCGGATCCAGGCGGGCGGTGAGGCCCGGGAGGAGCCGGCCGACGGAGCCGGACCGATAGGCCATGTGGCTGTTGACGGCCAGGACGGGAGCGCTTTCGCTGACCCCGTAGCCTTCGAAAATACGGATCCCGAGCTTTTCGGCATACAGGGCCCTGGTCTTGGGCTTGAGTTTTTCCGCGCCCACCAGCATGATCCGGACGCTGGTGAAGTCATAGGGGTGGGCGTTGCGGCCCCAGGCCGAGGCGAAGGTGTCGCTGGCGATGACCATGGTGGCCCGGGTGTCGTAGATCAACTCGGGAATGATCTTGGTGTGGAGGGGGCTGACATAGTTGAAGCAACGCATGCCGGTGAAGAGCGGCACCATGACCCCAACGGTCAGGCCGAAGGCGTGGAACATGGGGAGAGCGTTGAACATGATGTCGTCTTCGTCGAGTTCGATCCAGGAGTGCACCTGGCGGATGTTGGCCAGGATGTTGCGGTGGCTCAGGGCCACTCCCTTGGGTTTGCCCTCCGAGCCGGAGGTGAAGACCAGGACGGCCGGGCTGTCGGCCGGGGCCGGGCGGCCCCGCCAGAAAAGGGCGATGAGCTTGTCGGTCCACGAGAATTGCATATCCTCGAGATAGGTCAGCTTGGCGGCCAGGCCGGCGGCCATCTCCTCGAGGCCGGCGGCTTCCAGGAACTTGCGGGAGGTGACGACGGTGCGGATTTCAGCGGTGGCCAGGGCCGAGCCCAGGGGACCGGGGCCCTGGGTGGGGTTGAGCATCACCGGCACCCGGCCGTCGGCCCACAGCCCCAGGGTGGCCACCACTCCGGCCACGGAGTTGGGCAGGAGCAGCCCCACGTTTTCGCCGGGCTGGGTCAGGGCGGCCAGGCGGCGGCCCAGAAGGCGGCCCCGGTAGATCAGGCCGCGATAGGTGACCGGCTTGCGGGCCATATCTTCCAGGATGGGCCGGGCCGGGCCGCATTCCCGGGCCGTGGTCCTCAGGGCGTCCCAGAGGTTCCGGCCGCAGTCGCGGGTCTGGAACTGGCATTCGGCCATGAGATTGTACAGGGCTTCGCCGGAGCGGCGGCGCTGGTCCCGCTGCTTGTCGCCGGGGATGGATTTGACCTCCAACTGGCGCGGGGCCATGACCGTCATCCGGATCGGCCGGCAGGGCCGATTCCGCAGGGCCTGGCGCAGGCGGCCGAAGCGGGTGTATTGCAGGCCCTCGAGAATCACCGGCACCAGCGGAGCCCGGCTCTTGGCGGCGATCAGCCCCGGGCCGTCGTAGACCTTCATCAGGCTGCCGGTGGTGGTGATGCGGCCTTCCGGGAAGATGACCACCAGCTCGCCGTTGGCGAGGGCCTCGATGAGGCCCCGGGTGGCCAGGGGCTGGTTGGGATTGACCGGCAGGGCCTTGAAGACGCGCAAAAACGGGCGCAGCCACCAGGTCTGGGCCCAGTAGCTGTCGATGGCGAAGGTCAGTTTCCGGGGGATGTAGACGATGAGGAGGACCACGTCCAAAAGGGAGGTGTGGTTGGCCACGATCAGGGCCGGGCCGTCGCCCAGGGCCTCGAGGTGTTCCAGGCCGGCGACCCGGGGCCGGTAGAGGATCTTCACCAGCAGTCCGGCCAGGTGGCGGATGCCCTCGGCGGGCAGGAAATACAGGGTCAACAGGGTCACGGCCACGGCGGTGAGGGCCACGAAGGCGAAGACGTGGTGAAGCCCGAAACCGATCTTGGTCATGAGCATGACGATGAGGCTGCCCACGCAGATGAACAGGGCGTTGATGATATTGTTGGCGGCGATGACCCGCGAACGCTCGTGGGCTTCGGCCCGGTGCTGGATGAAGGCGAAGAGGGGCACCACGAAGATCCCGCCGGTGATGCTCACCAGAAGGCAGCTCAGCCCCAGCCGCAGGTATTCCCAGTGACCGAGAAAGGCCCCCAGGGTCACCTCGCCGCCGCCGAAAGCGGCCTCGGGCAGCCGCCAGACGCTCAGGGCCAGGAGGATCAGAAACAGGCCCAGAAAAGCCGCCGTGACCGGCACCAGGCGAACGCTGACCCGGCCTTTCAAAAGCCACTGCACGCCGATGGAACCCAGGCCCACCCCCAGGGCGAACATGGTCATCAGGAAGGTGTTCACGGCCGAGGTGGCGTGCATTATCGTGCTGCACAGAACCGGAATCTGGGTGATGAGTATTCCGCCCATGGCCCAGAACCAACTGATGGCCAACACGGCCAGCCACATGTCCCGCCGGCCCCGGATGGAGCCGACGATCTCCATGGTGGAGCGCCAGAGGTTGGGATTGACGACGAGATCCGGGTCGCCGGCGGCCGATTCCGGCTGCTTGAGGGCCAGGGCCAGACCGCCCCCGGCCACCAGCACCAGGCCCACCGGGAGGTAGATGCTGCTGCCCCCGGGCAAGGTCACCAGCCAGGAGCCGGCCAGGGTGCCCAGGACGATGGCCAGGAAGGTGGCCGCCTCCACCAGGCCGTTGCCGCCCACCAGATCTTTGTCTTCAAGTACTTCCGGCAGAAGGCCGTATTTCAGCGGCCCGAAGAAGGTCGACTGGGCGCCCATGAGGAACAGGGCCGCGAGCAAGGCCTCCACCGCGCCCAGGCAGAAGAGGATCGCCGCCAGCACCATGACGATCAATTCGGTGGCCTTGGTGACCTTCACCAGCCAGGATTTCCGCAGCCGGTCGGCCAGTTCCCCGGCCAGGGAGGAGAACAGGAAGAACGGGAGCATCATCAGGCCGGTGGCCAGGGCGCTGAGGATGGTTTTTTCCGAACCGTCGCCCACCGTGGGGCTGAAGGCGACCATGGTGATGAGGGCCATGCGGAAAAAATTGTCGTTGAAAGCTCCCAGGGCCTGGGCGCCGAAGAGGGGCCAGAAGGCGGGTTTAGTCAGGATGCGGCGGAAAGTGCTCATTTGGGTCCTCGGATGGGGGCGAAAGTGAGGGCGTTTCAGTATCCATTTTGATGGTCTTATCAGACTTCATCCCGGCCGGCGGCGGCCAGGACCAGGAGAAAACGTCCGGCGTCGGTCAGAGCGACCCGACGATACGGCCAGGCCAGGCGAATCAGGCCCAGGGCGGCCAGGCGGGCGTGATCGGCGGCGGAAGCTCCGGGAGAAAATTCAAAAGCCTGCCAGCCGTCGGGCCGTCGGCCCAACTCGTCCAGAGCGGCCAGATCCGCCGGGCCAAGCGCCAGGGTCGAGGCCAGTTGGTCCGGCGGGCGGAGCTCCCGGTTCCAGCCGGCCAGGCGGAGTGAGAGCGACCGGGAACGCCGCTTGCCGCCCCGGGCCAGGGCCAGCCGGCGGAAAGGGTTGATCGGGCTGATCCGGATCGGGTCGTCAGGTGAATTCAAAAGGAACAGCCTCCAGGCCCCGAATGGGGCAATTCGCCGCCGAGATTTCGTCACGAACGATTTTTCGCGGCTGAGACGGAGGTTCAAGAGCCGCCATCAGCCGGTAAAACCGGCCAGAGTCCAGGGCCAGAGGCCGGCCGGGGCGGCGGCGAAGACCAGCCGTTCCCCCCGGGTGGGGTGGTCCAGAGCCAGCAATTCCGCCCACAGGCCGATGGCCGGGCCCTGGCCGGGCACGGTGCTGCCGTATTTGCGGTCCCCCAGCACCGGCCGCCCCAGGCCGCCCAACTGAGCCCGGATCTGGTGCTTGAAGCCGGTGAGGAGCCGTATCTCCAGAAGATGGAGACGGCCGGTCGTCCGGCGGGTCCGCCATTCCAAAATGGCCGGGTGGCCTTTTTCATCCGGCCGGGCCGCCCGGGTCAGGGTGCCGTCCCGCACCAGGCTCTGTTCCAGCCGGCCGCTTTCGGCGGGCATCGGGCCGTCGACCAGGGCCAGATATATCTTATCGACCGTGCGCTCCCGAAACTGGAGACTGAGCCGGGCGGCGCACTTGGAGGTTTTGGCCAGGGCCACCACCCCGCCCACGGCGCGGTCCAGCCGGTGAACCAGGCCGACGAAGGCCCGGCCGGGCTTGTTGCGGGCCAGATAGCCTTCGGCCCAGGCCAGAAGGTCCGGCCGGCCCAAACCGTCGGGCTGGGTCAGGAGGCCCGGCGGCTTTTGGACTATCAAAAGGTGGTTGTCTTCGTATATAATGGCCGGCATAAGCACAGGTCGATGGCGATCCGATGTTTTGTCCCGGCCGCCGGGGCGTCGCGGCGGCGCTTGGCCGCTCCGGGATATCGCGTTATTATATATATTCAGCCGTCGAAAAAAAAGGTTTAAATGGCCCAAATGCCCGTCAATAAAAACATTTCTCCCACCCGGGCCGGCCTGGAGGGCGAATTCCGCGCCGCGGGCCTGGTGCTGAACCCCCGGGAGGCCGGCCAGTTCTGGCGCCTGCACCAGCTTCTGGAAGAACGCAACCCCGAAGGCGACCTGACCCGGGTGCGCGGCTTTTACAACATGGTCTACAAGCACTATCTCGACGGGGCCCTGGCGGCCGAATTCATCGAGCCCGAGGGCCTGACCATGGATCTCGGCACCGGGGCCGGTTTCCCGGGCCTGCCGCTGGCCATCCGCCGCCCCGGCTGGCGCCTCCTTCTGGCCGAGCCCCGGGGCCGCCGCCTGGCCTTCATGGAGGAGGCGGTGGGCCTTCTGGGCCTGACCAACGTGGAGTTCTATCCCCACAAGGTCGGCCCCCGCTTCGACCGGGCCATCGACAACTTCATCACCCGCGATTTCGAGCCGGCCCCGGCCAGCCTGGAGCGGGCGGCCCTGATCCTGCCCCCGGGCGGCCGGGTCTATCTGATGAAGGGGCCGGCGGTGGACGCCGAGCTGCGGGAGGCCGCGGCCCGGCCGGAGTGGAGCGAATTCGAGATGGAGGACGACCGGGCCTACGTGCTCGGGGCCAGCGGAATCAAGCGCCGCCTCATCACCTGGCGGAAGCGGGAGACCGGCCGCCGGCCGGCGGTCCGGACGCCGTGGCGGGTGGTGGAGATCGCCAGCCGGGAGAACCCCCGCTACAAAAGCTGGCTGAAGTCGCTGAGCGGTCAGGGGCTGAAAAAAAACGGCCAGGCCCTGGTGGCCGGCCGCAAGTTCATCGCCGAAATCCTGGCCTCCCGGCCGGATCAGGCGGCCGGCCTCATCGCCCGGCGGGCGGACGACCTGGCGGGCCTCCCGGTGCCCCCGGGAACCACCGTCCACCTGGTCCGGCCGGAGCTTTTCCCGGATCTGGATCTCTTCGGGGCCGGGCCGCCGCTCCTCTTGCTGAATATCCCCGAATTGCCGGCCTGGGACGGGGAACTGGCCGAGGGGCTGACGGTCTTTCTGCCCTTTCAGGACCCGGCCAACCTGGGCGCGGCCATCCGCACCGCCGCCGCCCTGGGGGCCCGGGTGGTGCTGCTGAAAGAGGCCACCAGCCCCTGGCACCCCAAGAGCCTCCGGGCTTCCGGCCCGGCAGTGTTGGCCGCCGACCTGGCCCGGGGGCCCTCTCTGGCCGAACTGGCCGAGCGGGATCTGCCGGGCCTGTGGGCTCTGTCCCCGGCCGGGGACGACATCCTGACCGTCGAACCGCCCCGGCGGGCCGGTTTCGTCTTCGGCATCGAGGGCCCGGGGCTGGACCGTTCCTGGCCTCCCGAGCGGCGCCTGTCCATCCCCATGGCCCCCGGCGTGGAATCCTTAAACGCCGCCGCGGCCCTGGCCGTAACCCTCGGGATCTGGCGGGGCCGGCGGGTTTAATAGAGCCCGTCTCCGCCGCACCACCCGCCGGGTATAGGCCTCGGCGATGACCGCGCCGCTGACGGTCACCAGGGCGATGCCCAGCCAGATGCCGGTGGTGCCCAGGCCCAGGACGAAGGCCAGGAGCCAGAAGACCAGCACCGGGGCCGCGATCTGGCGGTACAGCCCGATCCAGATGGCGAACATGGGCCGCTTGAGCCCCTGGAGAAAAGCCACGTTGATATAGAGGATCACATAGGCCAGAAAGGCGCAGGCGTCGAACTTCAGGAACCAGGCCCCCTCGGCCCGCACCCCCTCGTCCGGGCTGACCAGCCCCATCAGATAATACCCGCCGAAAACCAGCACCACGAACGCCACCACCGAGACCCGCACCCCCCAGCGCACGGCCAGGGCCCGGGCCTCCACGGCCCGCTCGAAAAAGCCGGCCCCGTCGTTCTGGGCGGCCAGGGGCAGCATGGCCAGGGAAATGCCCAGGGCCGGCAGCAGCACCAACTGCTCCAGCCGCACCGCCACGCCGTAGGCGGCGATGGCCTCGGCCCCGAAGCGGCCCACGAACCAGTTGATGACGTAAATGCCCAGCCCCACGCTGGCCTGGTTCAGGGCCGGGGGCCAGGCCTGGCGGGCCAGTTCCCTCTGCAGATCCAGGCGCGGCCGCAGGGCCGAGCGGAAACCGGGCAGGCTGGAAGCGATGAAGTTTTTATCCGGGCCGTCGCCGCCGGGCCATGACGCGGTCGGGGGGGCGTATTGTCCTTGCGGGGTTAAAAACAGGCCCGTCCGGAACACCCGCCGCCCCAGCACCACCACGCTCCCGGCCTGCACCAGGCCGGTGGCCAGGGCCAGACCGGCCACCCCCAACGGCGGCACCCCCAGCCCGCCTCCCATCAGCCACCAGTCCAGGAAAAAGTTGAGCACCGCGCTGACCGCCAGAACGTCGCGCATGCTGCGGCTGTCGCCTTGCACCACCAACAGGGAGTTGGTGATGCTCAGCAGCAGGAAAACCGGGGCGAACAAAAAAATGATATTCATGTAATTGAGGCATAAATTCAGGTATTCGCCGTCCGCGCCCATGGAGACGAAGGCCGGCCGGGCGATGGCCGGGCCCAGGATCATCAGCGCGAACCCCAGAATCAGGGTCAGAAAGATCGCCTGGCCGGCCAGGCAGCGGGCGGCGTTCCGGTCCCCGGCGCCCAGGGCCCGGCCCACCAGGGCCGAGGCCCCGGTGGAGAGGCCGGCCCCGAAGGTGGCCAGGACAAAAAACAGGGGGAAGGACAGCGACAGGGCCGCCTGGGCCAGGGTGGACAGCCGGCCGGCGAACCAGGTGTCGGTAAGGTTGAGGACGGTCTGCAGAAACATGGCCGTGGCCCCGGGCACGGCGATCTGCCACATGAGTTTTGGCAGAGGGTCTCGGGTCAGGTCCATCGGTTCGGCCTCCGCGTTTTCGGTCTTGGGGGAATTCACTGAAATCTTTTGAGTTCGCCGGTTTTTAGTATACCACTTCCATAATTATTTATGCGATAATTGAAAAGTTGGTTGAACTTGCTTGAGTCTCCTTCCCCGCCCCGGGAGGGCGGGGTGCGGAATGAATCGCCACCCGCTTTGATTGTGCGAAAGGACGCGGATATGAGTTCACCAGACCCCGCCCCGGGCCGCCTGGCCCTGACCGCCCCCCTGTCCGGACTGATCGTCCCCCTCACCGAAGTACCCGACCCCACCTTCGCCGAAAAAATGGTCGGCGACGGAGTGTCCATCGACCCGACCAGCGAGGTGCTGCTGTCGCCCTGCGACGGTCGGGTCACCCTGTTGCACCCGGCCCACCACGCCCTGACCGTCACCACCCCCGACGGGGTGGAGGTGCTGATGCACATCGGCCTGGAGACGGTGGGCCTGAAGGGCCGGGGCTTCACCCCCAAGGTCCGGGAAGGCGACGAGGTCACGGCCGGGCAGCCCCTGATCGCCTTCGACGCCGCCTATCTGGCCCGCAACGCGGCCAGCTTGCTCACCCAGATCGTCATCTCCAACGGCGACAAGGTCTATGAATACCACCCGTCCGCCGGCCGGGCCGAAGCCGGGCGGACGATCGTGCTGGAACTGACCCTGGCCGGGCCCCCGGCGGGCGCGGCGCCGTCGCCTCCGAAAGATCGGGCCGCCTCCGCCGCCGGAGCCGGCGGGGAGGCGGCCTCGCCGGAACTGGTCATCCTGAACCCCGAGGGGCTCCACGCCCGGCCGACGGCCGTGTTGGCCAACAGCGCCAAGCGCTTCACCGCCGAAATCCGGCTGGTCAAGGGCGATCGGGAGGCCAACGCCAAGAGCGTGGTGGCGGTGATGGGCCTGGACGTCAAACGGCACGACCGGGTCCGGATCATAGCCGACGGGCTGGACGCCGCCGAGGCGGTGGAAGCCCTGGCCGCCATGATCCAGTCGGGCCTGGGCGAAAACCTCCACGGCCGGCCCAAGGAGGCTCCGGCGCCGGCGCCGGCGGCCCCGGCGCCCGCCCGGTCGGATGAGCCCGGCCTGTTGCGGGGCGTCTCGGCCTCGACCGGTCTGGCCACCGGCCGCATTTTCCAACTGCGGCGGGCGGAGATCATCGTTTCTGAAAAAGGCGGGGACCCGGAAGCCGAACGCCGGGCCCTCCTGGCCGCCCTCGAAGAGGCCAAGAAGGAATTGGCCGGGCTGGAAAACAAGCTGCGGCTTTCGGCCGACGTGGGCAAGGCGGCCATTTTCGCCGCTCATCAAGAGATACTGGAAGACCCGGAACTGATGACCGCCACCCTGGTCGGCCTCGACCGGGGCCAGAGCGCCGCCTTCGCCTGGCGGGCGGCGGTCCAGACCCAGGCCGATACTTTGAAGAACCTGAACAACGAGCTCCTGGCCGGCCGGGCCAACGACGTCCACGACGTCGGCCGCCGGGTGCTGGCCAAACTGACCGGCCAGGACGACGGGCCGGCCCCCATTCCCGAGGAGGCCATCCTGGTGGCCGAGGACCTGACCCCTTCGGACGTCACCGGTTTCGACCGGCACCGGGTTTTGGGTTTCTGCACCACCGGCGGCGGGGCCACCAGCCATGTGGCCATCCTGGCCCGGGCGGCGGGCCTTCCGGCCGTGGCGGCCATCGACCGCCGGGCCCTGGAGGCCCCCGACGGCACCCCGGCCGTGCTGGACGGGGAAAAGGGCGAGCTGCGGCTCAACCCTTCGGCCGAAGAAATCGAGCGGGTCCGGGGTCTTCAGCGGCAGGCCGACCTGGACCGGGAAAAGGACCTGGCCGAGGCCGCCCGGCCAGCCGTGACCCTCGACGGCCACCGCTTCAAGGTGGTGGCCAACATCGGCGGCCTGGCCGAGGCCAAAGAGAGCGTCACCCAGGGCGGGGAGGGCGTGGGCCTTCTGCGCTCCGAATTCCTGTTTCTGGAACGCTCGGAAGCCCCGAGCGAGGAGGAACAGGGTTCCGTCTACCAGGCCATCGCCAAAGCCCTGGGCCCGGAGCGGGACCTGGTGGTCCGGACCCTGGACGTGGGCGGGGACAAGCCCCTGGCCTACCTGCCCCTGGCCCCGGAGGTCAACCCCTTCCTGGGGGTGCGCGGCATCCGCCTGAACAAGGTGGCCCCGGAGCTTTTCGCCGCCCAGGTGCGGGCCGCGCTGACCGCGGCCGGTTTCACCCGCCTGCACCTCATGTTCCCTATGATCGCCACGGTGGAGGAGATCCGCGAGGCCCGGGCGGTGGTGGAGCGGGAGGGCGAGGCCCTGAAGGTCCAGGCCCCGGTGGCCGTGGGCATCATGGTGGAGGTGCCGGCGGCGGCCATGCTGGCCGAGGGGCTGGCCGCCGAGGTCGATTTCTTCTCCATCGGCACCAACGACCTGACCCAATACACCCTGGCCATCGACCGGGGCCACCCCAGCCTGGCCAAGATGGCCGACGGGCTGCACCCGGCCGTCCTGGCCCTCATCGACCGAACCGTGCGCGGGGCCCACCGGCACGGCAAATGGGTCGGCGTCTGCGGCGGGCTGGCCGGGGAACCGGCGGCCGTGCCGATCCTTTTGGGGCTGGGGGTCGACGAGTTGAGCGTCAGCGTCGGGTCCATCGCCGCGGTCAAGGCCGCCATCCGCCGCTGCCGGCTGGACCGGTGCCGGGGCCTGGCCGGGGAGGCCCTGGCCCGGCTCACCGCCGCCGAAGTCCGGGCCCTGGCCGGGGAATTCCTCGAACGGGAAAGGGAGGATGACCATGTCGAACGTGTTTAAGAACGCCTTCGGTTTCCTGCAGCAAATCGGCAAGTCCCTGATGCTGCCGGTGGCCATCCTGCCGGTGGCCGGCCTCCTGTTGGGCATCGGCTCCTCGGATCTAAGCTGGATGCCGGCCATCGTCTCCCAGGTCATGAAGGCCGGGGGCAGCATCATCTTCGGCAACCTGGCCCTGATTTTCGCCGTGGGGGTGGCCTTAGGCTTCACCAACAACGACGGGACGGCGGCCCTGTCGGCCGTGGTGGGCTACCTGGTCATGGTGGCCACCCTCAGCATCATGGCCGACAGCGTCCTGCACCTCGATCAAAATCCGACCGTGGGGCAGATTCAGATGATCGTGGGCCTCAAGAGCATCGACACCGGGGTCTTCGGCGGCATCATCATCGGCGGGGTGTCCGCGGCCCTCTTCAACCGCTTCTACCGCATCGAACTGCCGACCTACCTGGCCTTCTTCGCCGGTAAGCGCTTCGTCCCCATCATCACCGGTCTCGCGGCCATCGGCCTGGGCGTGGTTCTCAGTTTCGCCTGGCCGCCGGTCCAGGCCCAGATCATGGTCTTCTCCAACTGGGCCGCCTATCACAGCCCGATCCTGGCCGGGACGATCTACGGGGTGGTGGAGCGGCTGCTCCTGCCCTTCGGCCTCCACCACGCCTGGAACGTGCCCTTCTTTTTCGAGATCGGCTCCTATGTCGATCCCAGCCACCCCGGCACCATCATCCACGGCGACATCAACCGCTTCTTCGCCGGCGACAAGACGGCCGGGATCCTGGGCGGCGGCTTTCTGACGAAAATGTGGGGCCTGCCGGCCGCCGCCCTGGCCATGTGGCACTGCGCCCGGCCGGAGAACCGGGCCAAGATCGGCGGCATCATGATCTCGGCGGCCATGACCTCCTTTCTGACCGGCATCACCGAGCCCATCGAATTCTCCTTCATGTTCGTGGCCCCGGTGCTGTATGCCATCCACGCCGTCCTGACCGGCGCGGCCTTCGCCCTGATGGATCTGTTCGGGGCCAAGATGGGCTACACCTTCTCCCAGGGGGGCATCGACTTCCTGCTCTATTACGGCATGGACACCAAGCCCTGGATCACCTTCATCCTGGGGCCCATCTACGCCGTGGTCTATTACGCCGTCTTCCGCTTCATGATCGTTACCTTCAACTTCAAGACTCCCGGGCGCGAAGACGTCGACGGGGCGGTCGCCCAGGCGGTGGAGACGGATGACGGCGGCCTGGCCCGCCAGTTGGTGCTGGCTTTCGGCGGCCGCAGCAACATCACCAATCTCGACGCCTGCATCACCCGCCTGCGGGTGAACGTGGCCGATCCCAAAAAAGTCAACGCGGCCCGGCTCAAGGCCCTGGGCGCGGCCGGGGTGGTGGAGGCCGGGCAGGGCATCCAGGCCGTCTTCGGCACCCGGGCCGGCAACCTCATGACCGATATGGACCGCTATATGAAGACCGCCGGGGCCGACGCCGAATTGACCCCGGCCGAAGCGGCCGCCCTGGCCGGCGGCGCCCCGGCGGCGCCCCCGGCGGGAGTCGCCGCCGGAGGTTCCGCCGTCCCGGAGGCTTCGGCCGGGGAGTTGGACGCCCTGCGCCGGGCCCTGGGTGGGGCCGCCAACATTATCGGGCTGGCGGCCGCGGCCCGGACGCGCCTTCTGGTCCGTTTGAAGGACCGGGCCCTGATGCGGCCGGAGGAAGCCCGGGCGGCCGGGCTGGAACTGTTCGTCCCGGAACGGGGCGACGAGGTGCAGGTGCTGGTGGGGCTCAACCCGGAGCGGTATCGGGCTTTGTTCGTCTGATTGATTAGGAGTTGGAGCGCAAAAACGGCGGCCGCCGAAAGTAAAAAACTTTCGGCGGCCGCTGTATTGGGAGGCTTGCAACCCGGGGGATTATTTCTTGAGCGTCTTGCCGATGGCGTAGGCCTGGCCGGTGGGGGCCCCGACCCGGTGATAGTGCCCGCCGTGGTTGTAGAGGATGGGGTCGACGGCGGCGATGTCCAGCCAGCCGCCCCGAGCCGGGATGGTCCGTTCCTCGGCTTTGACGTCGAGGATCCGGCCCACGAACAGGGTGTGGGTGCCCAGTTCCATGGTCCGGTACAGTTCGCATTCGATGACCACCGGGCATTCCTCCACATAGGGGGCCTTGACCAGTTCACTTTTGGTCGCGGTCAGCCCGGCCTGGGCGAATTTGTCGTGGTCCTTGCCGGAGACGATGCCGGCGTAATCGGTGGCCGCGGTCAGGGACGCATCGGGGATGCTGACGGTGAAGGCCTGGTTTTTCAGGATGCCCGCGTGGGTCCAGCGGGCCGGCCGCACCGCCACCGCCAGGCACGGCGGCTCGGAACAGACGATGCCGCCCCAGGCGGCGGTCATGATGTTGGGCCGGTCGTTCGGGTCATAGGTGCCCACCAGGAAGGCGGGCAGGGGAAAGGCCAGGGTCTGGGCTCCGAGGGATTTTTTCATGGGGTCTCCTTGGCGGGATATGCGTGCGGCGGCGATTGTGGCCTGCGCCGCGACGTTTGAGGGGGGGGGGCATTAAGATGCGGCCGGCGGTTCTTCCGGCGGAATGTCGGACTTTTGGCGTTCGCGCCAGCGGACGAGGCAGGCGAAGAGGTCACGGGGGCTGATAGGCTTGGTCAGGTGCTCGTTCATGCCCGCGTCCAGGGTTCGCTGGCGGTCGTCGGTCATGGCGTGGGCGGTCATGGCGATGACGGGCAGGTCGCTGAAACGCTCCTCTCGCCTGAGGAGCCGGGTGGCGGTCAGGCCGTCCATTTCCGGCATCTGCACGTCCATGAGCACCAGGTCGAACGTTTCCCGGTCCAGTATTTCCAGGGCCTCCCGACCGTTGCCGGCGATGGTCGCGGTCAGGCCCACCTTGTTCAGAAGTTCCTTGACCAGCAACTGATTGAGGTCGTTGTCCTCGACCAGAAGGACCCGCATCCCCCGGAGGCGTTGGGCCAGGGAGCGTTTGCGCTCTTCGGAGTTGACCTCGGGCGCGGCTTCGGCCGCCGCCTTGCGGCCGGCCCCGGCTTCGTCCGGGGTCAGGCCGACGGTGAAGTGGAAAGTCGAGCCCCGCCCCAACTCGCTTTCGCACCAGATCTCGCCGCCCATCAGATGCACCAGCTCCCGGGACAGGGCCAGCCCCAGGCCGGTGCCGCCGAAGCGGCGGGTGATGGAGCTGTCGGCCTGGGAAAAGGGCGTGAACAGCCGGGCCCGGTCTTCCGGGGCCAGGCCGATGCCGGTGTCGGCGACGGCGAAATGGAGCCGGGCCCGGCCGTCGGTCAGGCCTTCGCCGCTCACTGAAAGACTGATGGAACCATGGTCGGTGAACTTGACGGCGTTGTTGGCCAGGTTGACCAGCACCTGGCCCAGCCGCAGGGCGTCGCCCTGGTAATGCATATTCAGGCCCGGTTCGACGGCCAGCCTGAGATCCAGCCCCTTCTGGCCGGCCCGGTCGGCCAGCATGTCGATCACGCCGCGCAGCACGTCGTCGAGGTTGAAACCGGCGCTTTCCATCTCCAGTTTACCGGCCTCGATCTTGGAAAAATCCAGGATGTCGTTGATGATGCGCAGGAGCGTCTGGGAGGCGAAATCGGCCTTCTCCAGGAAATTGCGCTGGTCCGCGGTCAGGTCCGTGTCCATGACCAGGTTGATCATGCCCAGGATGGCGTTCATGGGCGTGCGGATTTCGTGGCTCATGTGGGCCAGGAACTCGCCCTTGGCCTGGCTGGCCTTGGCCGCCTGGGCGGCCAGGTCCTTGGCCCGGGCCACGGCCTGGTTCAACTGGATGTTGAGCTTTTCCAGGTTGTTCTGGGCTTCGGCCAGGGCCTCGGTGATGCCCCGGTTCTGAATGGCCGTGCCCACCAGGGTGGCCGTGGCCTTCAGGATGTTTTCCTCGGCCGGCGGCCAGACGCGTTCCCGTCGGCAGTCGTCGAAACAGATGAAGCCCCACAGGGTGCCGTGAAAGAGAATCGGGGCCACCAGGGCCGAGACGATTCCCTGGGCCGCCAGGCTCTCCCGCATGGGGCTCGGCAGGCGGTTCACCGGGCCGTTGACTCCGCCCCCGGCTTTGAACCGTTCGAGCCAGTCGGGGGTGGACAGGAGAAAGGGGCGGTTGGCGCCGATGGGACGCCCATCCCGAGGGGCCGTCTCCGCCGCCCATTGGTAGAGCTGGGAGACGTAGAGCCGGTCGTCGCCGTCGCGGGGGCTGGAGTGCAGGCTCCAGAGGCTGACCCGGTCCGCTTCGGCCGCCGCCCCGAGCATGGCCAGCACCCGGCGCAGGCCGGCTTCGAAGTTGTAGGCGTCGGCCACCAGCAGCTGGGCCGCCTGGCTGACGCCCGGCGGGGCGTCCCCCGGGGTTTCCGCGTTATCGGCGGAATCCGTCCGGTCGGCCGCCGGGTCGCCGGTTCGCTGGAAATCCTGGAAACTGAAGTGGAGGCCCATGACCTCGTCTTTCACCCAGACGACGTTGAAGCTGACCGGCATCCGGAAGATCTGGCCGCCCTCCCTGGTTTCCACGGTCTCCACCACATCCAGGCCGCTGGTCAGCACCCGGCCGGATATTTCTTCCAGGCGGCGGCCCAGGGCCCCGGGGAAGATTTCCGACAGGGCGCGCCCCACGATGCGGGCGGCCGGCAAGTTCAGGGCCTGGGCCATTTCCCGGCTGACTTCCTGAAACCGGCCGTAAGGATCGATGAAGCCGGCCGCCCCGGCATAGTCGTCGTCGAGCCTCAGATCCGCGATGTATTCCGGCTGTTTCGCCGGAGCCGCCTCCATCCGGTGCAGAACGGCCGCCAGGATGTCCTCGGCCGGGTCGAGATGGATGACCCGGATCGTCATCCGCAGCGGCGGGCCGGCGGCGGAATCCTCGCCGCGACGAACGATCGGCCCCGTCCAGGCTTCCGTGCGCCAGTCCCCGCCTCCGGCGGAGGAGGCCGCCAGGCGGCCGGCCAGCCAGTCGGCCGCTTCCGGGCCCAGATAGGCCGCCAATTCCGTCCCGGCTTCCAGGCGGCCGGGGCCGAGGGCCGCGAAAGCCGGGTTCCAGGCCCGGAGCCGCCCAGCCCGCGCGTCGCTGACGAAAACCGGGCTCTCGATCTGACGCATCAGGCCATCGAGAAAATCGGCGGGTATCGGGTGGGAAAATTCCATGTTCACTCAATATCAAGGTTGGAGGCCATTGAGCCGTCATCCCGGCCGCCGCAGCCTCATTTCCACGGCCCCGGCTGCCAGGGGGTCCTGTGGGGCATAGTACCATTGTCCGGTTTAAAATAAAAGGGCGCCAGCCTTTCGGAACAGCGGACAAAAAAGCCCGCGGCCTGGTTCGGCCGCGGGCGGTGAACGGTCGTCGGCGAAAAGATCGCCGGCCGTCAGACCTCGGTGATGCTTTTGCGCAGCATGGATTCGGCCACCACCTGGCCGCTGACGGTGTAGGTGCCGGATTCGATGCGCGAGCGGAGTTCATTGACCTTGGCCTCGCGCACTTCCGGAGCGCCGGAGGCCAGTTCCTGGGCCCGGGCGATGAGGCGGGAGCGGTCGGAGAGCTGGACCACGTCGCCCTTGGCGGTCTCTTCGGCCCGGGGAGACTCGGGGGGCGCGCCGGCGGGCTGTTCCCGCTTCCGGCCGGCGCCTTCGGTCTGGGCTTCTTTATTGATAAAGGGCGTATTCAGGGAATCTATCTTCATAAGTCCACCTCTTCCGGGGCCTTGATTGGCTTGCGGGGCCCCACCATGGTGCTGTCGACCTGGTAATGGATCAATTCTTCAAGCCGGCGCCACAGGGCCAGGTTTTCCGCCCGGCCGACGAAGGCTCCGCCGCTCTCTTCCATCGTATCGGCATCCAGGCTCAAATCCAGAAAGGTTATTTCACCGGTTTCATGTCTGAGGCCCAAGGCCAGGCCCGGACGCCCGCTTTCTTCCGTCAGTTCGGCCAGGGCCACATAGGCCGGGTTGGCCGAATGCCGTTCGCCCCGCTGGGGGTGGCTTTTGGCCCGGCCCACCAGTTCGGCCAGGGCGTTGCGGGAAACTTTTTCCACCACCGAGACCCGGGGGGAGGGGCGGGGAGGCGGCTCGAAGTCGAAACCCAGGCGGGCGACCAATTTGTCTTTCAATTGGCGGCCCAGGGTTCGCATCAAAGTGCCTAGCTGCCCGGGTCTGGTGGCCACCGCCGCCCCCTCATGCTTTCAAGATTCCGCCGGCCCCCGCGGGGGCCGGGGCCGCCTGGCCGCCTCAAGGCGGCCGGGATAAAAGCGCAATCACTTTCACCCGTTAAGGCGCGTCGGCCGGGTGGCGTTCCTTACTTCCCGTATCGGTCGGCCTCGGGGCCGACTTGAGTAAAAAAACACATCCCCCCTGACTTTTTCATTATAAAACACCCCAGGCCGATCTGACAAGCCCGTTCACCTTTCCTTGGAGTGAAAGGGCGCAAAAGCTGCCGGGTGGTATGGGTATGGAAATCAAGAAGCAAAAAAAAGGCCAAAAACAACCCCAGCCTTGGTCCCCGCCGCCCGGCCGCAAAAAGGCGGGGCGGCCCTGTATTTTTGCTTGACTTCAACCGGGGCTTGGCCTATGATTTAAGATTCCTAGAGCTTGTGGAGGTTCTATAATCATGTATGCAGTCATTAAAGCCGGGGGCCGCCAGTATAAGGTCGAACCGGGCCAGATGGTTAGAGTCGACAAGATGGACGCCCAGGTGGGCGAGACGGTCTCGCTCGGCGAGGTTCTCCTGGTCAAGGACGGCGATACTTTGAAAGCCGGAGCCCCCTTCCTGGCCGGGGCCACGGTCACGGCCACCGTGATCGAGCAGGACCGGGCCCGGAAGATCATCGTCTTCAAGAAGAAACGCCGCCAGGGCTACCAGAAGACCCAGGGCCACCGCCAGGATTACACCGCCCTGAAGATCACGGCCATCAACCTGTAAACCGGGCGATTTCCCGGACGGGGCCGGCGTGTCGAAGGTTTGATACACGCCCCGCGGCGTCGGGACAGAGACGTCATCGTCGTTGCTCGTTGCATGTCGGCCTTGATATTCAAGGTGGGAAGGCGACTCGGCATATTCCCGGACGACTAATCAGCCAAACCGCTCTTCGGCGGCGCATGGCCCGTTCAGGGCATAGCACATCAAGCGGCCTTGCGCCGGATATAAATCAGGAGATTTCATCATGGCTCATAAAAAAGCTGGCGGCTCCAGCCGCAACGGACGGGACACCATCGGCAAGCGCCGGGGCGTCAAACGGTATGCCGGGCAGGTCGTCAAAGCCGGCAACATCCTGGTGCGTCAGTTGGGCACCAAGATCCACCCCGGCCAGAATGTCGGCGTGGGCCGCGACTATACTCTGTTCGCCCTGGTCGAAGGGGTGGTCCGCTTTGAACGGTACGGCGCCGATCGCAAACGGGTCAGCGTCTATCCGGTCGAGGCCCCCGCGGCCTGATCGCGCCTCGGAGGGCCGCGCCTTCCGACTGAAAAATCCCCTGTGGATTTGTCGTCAAGCCGCCTCCGTCATCGGGGGCGGCTTTTTGGGTATGGCCCGGATGGCGATATGGGGTTTTTCAGGTAAACGATGGATTTGTGTATACTTCTACGTATCTATTCTCACTAATTCCGTGAGCGCCTGGTTTCGGTAATTCAAGTCGTCTCTCACCGAAAAGCCTCGTTGCTCCCAAAACTCATTGCCGATGGTATTTTTTTTAAAAACAACGAGCGCGACCTTGGTTATGTTTTCCGCCCGCAATGCCACCAGCGCGGCCTTGAGCAAAGAGGTCCCCACTCCTTGCTTTCGTTCTTCGGCGGCAACCGCTGCATGGTGAATGAAGCCGCGCCGCCCGTCGTGGCCCGCTAAAATGACGCCGATGACGTGCCCTTTTTTTAAGGCGATAAAACAGGTGGCGGGGTTTCTTTTCAGATATTTCTCAATGCCTTCCCGGGAATCATCGAGGTCATTCAGCCCCATTCCGGGAGTGGACAGCCAAAGATTGTGGACATCCTGATAATCCCGGATGGTCATGTTTCTAATATCGATATCGCGCGTCATATGCACACTCGCTTGTAGAATATAGTTACCTAGTATACCTGGCCCCGCTCTTTCGACCAAAATGAAATTATTACTCCGGCAACTCAATAAGTCACACTCGCGATTTCGCCAAAGCCCGAAATCGCTGGACTTGGCCGTCCGAGAATCGACTTCGGCAACTGACGGGTTAATATCAATACCTATGCCGGGGATGAGAAGAGAGCAATCCTGTCGCCTGGATTTTGAGCATGAGTGATCGGGTGGCGTCGATGGAGGCCGGTCGGGAAACCGCCGGTGACTTTCTGGAAGCGGGCTTGAGGCTCACCGAGCGGGAACTCTTGCGCGGCCGGTTCGTCCACCCCGCGGAGGCCCCTCGGGGCCCCGGTGAGCGTTTGGCGGCGGCGGAGAATTATTTGGCCGAAATACTGGCCGATCCGGAAATGGCTTCGGCCGGCGGCTCTTTTCTGCCCGCCCTTTTGGGCCGCCCCGGCCCGGAGACGATCGGCGGCGACCCGCCCGAGGATTTTTTACCCTGGGGCCACACCCGCCCGGCCGGAGCCCATATTCAATCTCCCGCATCCTGTGCGTTTGACGATGCTTCGCCTGAAGAAGGCCTCCCGGTGCGCGACTTCTTCGGCCGGGCGGCCGCTCTTCAGGCCGGGGCGGCTTTGGTCGGCGCGGCCGCCCTGGACGAAGATTTTCTCTATGCCCGGGCTCTGGATGGCCGTCTGATTCGCCGCACTGACGGGGCGGATTTCACTTTCGGGCCGGACGCCATCAGCCTCCCGCGCCGGGCCGACCGGGTGCTGATGCTCGGTTTCGTGCGGGCCGCGCAAATCATGGGTCCCGGCCCGGCGCTTCTCCGCCTGCGGCCGCCCCGGGGCTGGGTGGATTGGCCCGGCCAGTTGGCGGCGGTGCGGAAACTGGCCGCCTGGCTGACCGCCCAGGGCTTCCTGGCCCTGCCGGCCGCCGCCGGGCTCCTGTCGGCCCCGCATTACGGTGTTTTGGCCGGCCTGGGGGAACTGGGCCGCCAGGGGCTCCTGATCACCCCGGAATACGGCCCCAACCTCCGTCTCTTCACTTTGCTCACCGACTATCCTTTCATTGCCGATCAGCCGGTCGCCTTCGGCGCGGCCGATTACTGCGAAACCTGCCGCCGCTGCATCGGCGAGTGCCCGGCCCGGGCCCTGGCCGAAGGCCCCCGCCGCTCCGGACTGTATCCCTGGCCGGTCGACCGGCGGGCCTGCTTCAACTATTGCCTGGAGAAGCGCGATCCCTGCCGCCGTTGTATCGAGGTCTGCCCCTATACCCGGGAATCCCTGGTGGGTCAGGGACGGCCTCCGGCGCCGGCGACCGCTTGAGCCGTCAAACAAAAAGGGCGACGGATACTCCGTCGCCCGCTCGTGGTTTTCGAAGGCCGTTACGGAATCAGCGCCCCGCGCTGGGCGGGGTGGCGGGCACGAAGCGCTCCTTGAGCAGCTCAAGGATCTTGTCCCGGACTCCGGGGGGATAATTGGGGCCGTTAAGCAGGATGACGAAGGACAGGGGATGGCCGGGTTCGTTGGGCCGTTCGAAATAGCCGGCCAGGGTCTTGATGTCGCTCATAGTCCCGGTCTTGCAAAAAACCTGGCCGTCGTCGCGGCTGGTGAACAGGGTTCGGTCGGGCTCCACGACCTGAAGAACGGCGGCCATCTGCCGGGCGGTCAGGGTGGTCTGTCGGCTCAGGCCGCTGCCGTCGCCCATGGTGATGGGGCTCAGAGCGTGCTTGGTGAAATAGGTGGCCATGGCCGCCTGGGATTTTTCCAAAGTGGCCGGGGCTCCGTAGAGTTCGGCCCCCAGGGCCAGGAAAATCTGGTTGGTCATGAAGTTGTTGGAATATTTCATCAGGTCCTTGAGGACCACCTCCAGCGTCTTGGAAGACTCGTGGCGATAAAAGACTTTGCGCTGCTTGGGGGCGGTCTGGCCGGTGAAGATCTTCCCCTTGACCTTGATGCCGGCGTCCTCCAGGTGGGCCTTGAAGGTCTCGCCGGCGTTGAGCTCGGCCACGGCCGGGCTTTCGGGAATGTTGAGGCGGAAAGTGCCCCGGCCCTTGACCTTGGCGGCCCGCTCCAGGGCCAGGGGAGTCAGGGGAATGTGGGGGGCGGCCCGGCTGATCTGGCCTTTTTTGTTCTTCTGAAAGCTGATGGTGTTGAAATTGACCCCGAAGGCCAGGTTGTAGGCGTCGTAGGGCGACATGGTCTGGGTGTTGCCGTCGAGAATCAGGCCCTGCTGGAAGTAGGAAGAATCGATATAGAGATCCCGGACTTCCTTCAGGCCCCGTTTTTGCAAGCCATCCACGATGAGGGTCAATTCTTCCGACACCAGGTAGGGGTCGCCGTAGCCGACGATCCACAGGTCCCCTTCCCGGGTCAGCAGAAAATCCGTCTTGAACCGGTAGGTCGGGCCCAGAAATTCAAGCGCGGCCCCGGTGGTGACGATCTTAAGTATGGAAGCCGGAACATAAGGCTTCCCGGCATTGTGGGCGTATAATTCTTTGGGCGCTCCCTTGCCGGCGTGGTGGTCCACCACCAGGACCGCCCCGTCGCCCACCAGGGCCAGAAGGTTCTGGGGCCAGGGCAGGGGCGGGGCTTTTTGGGCCTCTTTTTTCGATGAACCATTCTTTTTGGCGGTGTTCTTCTTGGGCGTGTCCTTCGTTTTGGCGGCGGTCTTTTGGGTCGCCTCCTTCGCGGGCGCGGCCTGGAGATCGGGCGCCCCGGCCAGCGTCAGGGACATGGCGAGGGTCAGGGAAAGACACAGGAGCTTGATATGTTGAAAGAAATCAGTGGTAGCCTTCATGGCCGGCGTTCCTCCGCGATTGTGGCCGGGATATTTGATTCCAAATATAGCACAAATTGCGCCAAAATTTTGCTGGTGGCTGTGCTGGCCCTGAGCTTCGGCGGCTGCGGCCTGCATTCAAACCGCAGCGGCAAGTCATATGTCATCAACGGCAAGCGCTATCACATTCTGGCTTCGGCCGAGGGGTTCAAGGAAAAAGGCGTGGCCTCCTGGTACGGCGAGCCCTTTCACGGCCGCAAGACCGCCAGCGGGGAGGTCTATGACATGAACAAGATCTCCGCCGCCCACAAGACCCTGCCCCTCCACACCTGGGTGGAAGTCAAGAACCTGGAGAACCAGAAGACCATGGTCATGCGCGTCAACGACCGCGGCCCGTTCGTCCGGGGCCGGGTCATCGACCTCAGCCGGGCGGCGGCCAAGGAAATGGGCATACTCCAGGCCGGCACCGCCCGGGTCCACATCAAGGCCATCACCGGGGAACGGGCTCGCCGCCTGAGCGCCGAGGCCGAACGGACCGAAAGCCAGAAAACGGCCGTCTCCGCCGGGGAGCACACCCCGTAAGTTTTAAGGCGGGGAGGCGATTGAGCCTGTTCCCGGACGATCAGTTGCGGCCAGACCGCTCTTCGGCGGCGCATTGCCCCATTTGGGGCCAGGAATGGCCGAACTCCGTCGCCGGGGCGCAAAACCCATCGTTGCCGGTCCCGCAACTAACTTTTTATATTGTAATATGTGAATTCAAAAGGGTCAAGAGGCGGTCGGGCAGAGCAATCGCCTCTCCTCTTATGTGGGGGATGTGAATCGCGGCGGTTTCGGCGCCCCGCCGGGGCGCTGCCCCGGACCCCGCCAGGGGAGGGCCCTGCGAGGGCCCTCCCCTGGACCCACCCGCGCCGGGGGCTTTCGCCCCCTGGACCCCCGAAGAAATTTCCGTTGTGTCAGTAAGTCCCCGTAAGCAGCGCCAGAACTCGCCTGAACGGCTCAGACAACTGGCGCTGCGGCGATCTTCTTGACCAAACCACGACTGCAAAAGCTTGCGGGCGGGAAGAGGGCGGCGTCATGGCCCACACCCTCACCGCAGCGCCAGTTGTTTGAGCCGTTCAGGCGAGTTCTGGCGCTGCTACGACCAACTGTCTGACCCAACGCTATTGCCTTTCGGGGGTCCAGGGGGCGAAAGCCCCCGGCGCGGGTGGGTCCAGGGTAGGGCCCGCGCAGGGCCCTCCCCTGGCGGGGTCCGGGGCAGCGCCCCGGCCGGACGCTGAGACCGCCTCGATTCATCATCCCGTTTTTCAAGCGGTTGCCCGGGATGAGGTTTCCCTCCCGACCGCCTTTTGGCGTATCTATTGCATATCATCAAATCGTCCTCTCCGATTCCATCTCGCGGCCTCGGCCGACAGGGTGACGATTTATGAATATATTCAAAAAAAACATATTGTTATTTGCAGTAGTCGCGGCCGTTCTCCTTTTCGGGCTCGGCTGGGCCGGCTCGCTGTCGGCCATGACCAACGAAGAGTTTCTGGACCTCTGCGCCGGCGGGGACGGCCCCGGCGACGCCGACGCCATCAAACGAGCCATCGACGGCGGGGCGGACGTCAATTTTGTCGGCCCGGAAGGGGTGACCCCGCTGATGGTCTTCGTGGCCGCCCATTCCGACCGCGACTGGCAGGCGGTGGCCTCCGTGCGGGCCCTCCTGAAAGCCGGCGCCCGGGTCAACGCCCGAAGTAAAGAGGGGGCCACGGCCCTGAGCTACGCCGTGCTGCACAAGGCCGGGCCGCGCATCGTCTCCACGCTCATCCAGCACGGGGCCGAGGTCAACCTGGGCGTCGAGGCCGGGGGCGGGGTCACTCCCCTGATGATCGCCGCCAGCGCGGATCCCTGCCCCTTGGTCAGCGCGCTTCTGCTGGCCGCCGGCGCCCGGACCGACACCGTGGCCAAAAAAGACGGCCGCACCATCACCCTTTCGGAAATCGCCCAAAAGAACCCCGAGGCCCGGGTGCGGCGGTTTATTGACGCCGCCGTCCAGCGGACCGGACGCCGCGAAACGGGTCTGCCCCTGTTCGCCGATGTGCCGGCGGATCAGGAACTGAGGAAGTCCATCCAGGATCTCGACGCCCGGATCCGGGCCCTGATCGGCCCGGACAACTGGCTGGGCTGGCTGGCCTACATCAAATGGCAGACCGAACTGGACGGCCAGGTGGAACTGCGGCGGGCCATTCTCGGCAACGACGTGCGCCGGGCCTGGCTGAACGAATACGAATATTATCTGGAGACGCTGGCGGAAAACGGTGATCCGGCCGCCGCCGGAAAGCCCGACCGGGCCCGGGTGGTGGCCCAGGGCCGTCAGCCCGCCGGCCCCGGCTCGGCCACCGACCTCACCGCCCTGAAAAATCGGGAGATCGTGGTTCTGCGCCAGCCCGGGCGCGGGACCCTGGCGGCCTATGAGACCGCCACCGGCCGGGAATTGTGGCGGTATACCCCCAGCGCCCTGTCCGAAGTCCACCTCTTGGGCCGTTCGGACGGCGGGGCCGGGCCGCTGGTTCTGGCCGCCTCCCACTGGGGGGAGCGGTTCGGCGACGCGGCCGTGCTGGATCCGGTCAGCGGCGAAGTGCTTTTGGAACTGCCGCCTCTGGACGACCCCAAGTGGACGCTGGGCGCCGACGGGCGGCTGCTGGCCGTTTCCACCGACTATTCCCTGACCCTCTTCGACCTGGAGACCCGGGAAGTCACCCGCAAATCCTGGTATGATCTTTTGGAAAGCCGGCCCTGGGCCGAAGCCCGGACCCTGGCCCGGGAGGAACAGAACAAAATCCTGGCCGTGCGCGGCCTGGCCCTGGACGCCGAAGGGCGGTTCGTGAAAAACAACGCCCACCTGTTCCAGAGCGACCCGGGACCCGATCCCCGCCGGCTGCGGCAGGCCCGGGAAGCCCTCCAGGCCCATAATTATTATCAGTTGGACGCCCTGGCCGTCGAACCCCGGGGGCTCCGCGACCCCGGCTTCGTCCTGGGGCCGGCCTGCCTGGGCGACTGCCCCCCGGAAGCCCTGGCCACGCCTTTGTTCCTGGTCAACCGGCGCCAGAACCGCATCGACTGCCTGATGATCGACAACGATCCCGCCCGCCTCCTCACCCGGGGCACCCTGGGCTGGGGCCGGAACGCCGATGGGCGGCTCCGGCCCCGGATCGAGTTTTCCCCCGGCGGCACCACCCTGGCGGTGACCGACGCCGGGGGCGACGTGCATTTCTTCGCCGTGGCCGACGGCGGGCGCTATCTGGGCCGCCTGGCCGGCCAGACGGTGCTGGATCCGGCCTCCGGCCGGCAGGTCAAGGACTGCCGCCTGGCCGCCCTCCTCGACGACGACCTTTCCGGCCGGCCGTTCTGTGCTTTTGATATTCCCGGCTTCGAGACCGGCGCCGACCTCATCGTGGAAGCGGCCCTGGCCGAGGGCCGGATCAGCAAAGCCTTCAGCCCCCGCCCGGGCCGGACCCTGGGCCTGACCGCCTTCGCCGCCTCCCCGGACGACCAGTGGGCGGCCGGGCTGGAGGGCGGTGCCCTCTGGCGGATCAACCCGGCCGAGGCCGCCGTCGACCGGGTCGCCGTCCCCGAAGGGCTCCGCTGGACGGCCCTGGCTTTTTCCGGCGACGGCCGCCGGCTGGCGGCCGCCGCCGGCGACGGGGCCCTGTATGTCAGCGAGCCCGGCCAGCCTGTCCGGCGCCTGGCGCTGGGGATGAAAAACATCACCCACTTGGCCGTGGACCGGGAGGGGAACTTCGCCTGGGCGGCCGCCGAAGGGTACGGCCCGGAAAAGGCGGGAGCCGCCGCCGGGGCTCCGCTGCGCCCGGCCCTGGCCCTGGTGGATTTGAGCGGCCAGGCCCGGCCGGTCTATCGTCCCGCTTCGGGGCCGATCGTCAGCCTGGCCTTCCATCCCGAGGCTGGCTATGCCGTGGCCGTGGAGGATCAGCCGGCTCCGGACCAAAACACGCCGGTCGAACTGAAGGCCATGGAGACGATCCGCTGGGCCCAGGGCCGGGCCGATATCGTCAAGTTCGACCACCTGCGGGCGGGAAACGAGGAAGGGAAGGGGCTTTATGACCCGGAGAAGGCTTTCGTGGGCCTGTCGCCGGATCTGTCGACCCTCATCTATCAGGAACTGCGTCCTTCCCGGGCTTTCGTCACCCTGGGCCGGGAAACCGTCGGCGGCCGGGAGACCGGCGAGATGGAATCCGCCGCCTATCAGGCCTGGCTGGGCCAGGCCGTGTTCTCCCGCGACCGCCGCCTGGCGCTGTTGCCGGAGCGCGGCCGGGGCGAGCCGGACGACGGGGCCTGGCCCTTTCACGCCGGCGGCGCCTTCTATTTGTATGACCTGGCCAGCGGCCGGGAAGTGAGCCGCATGTCCGACCGCGCCCGGCATCCGGGCGGCTTGATCGGCGGGGCCTTCACCCGCCAGAGCTCCCGCGCGGTCACCGCCGGCCGGGACGGCTCCCTGCGCCTGTGGGAACTCGGCGGCTCCCGCCCGGTCAATATTTTGACCTGGGTCTTTCTGGAAAGCGGCGCCTGGGTGGTGCTGGACGCGGACGGCCGCTTCGACACCCCCGACCCCGACGGCCTCGACGGCCTTCACTGGACCGTGACCGGCCCCGGGGGCTCGCAAACCGTGCCCCTGGATGCCTTCCTGGAGGATTTCTACCAGCCGCGCCTGGCCGGCTATGTCCTGGCCGGGCGGCCGCTGCCCCGCCTCGCGCCGGTCGCCGCCCGCGACCTGACCCGGCCGGCGGTGAAGGTGGTCGATATTTCTCCGGAAAAAGACCGCTCCGGGCGCGTGGCGGTGACCGTGGAAATCACCGGCCCGGCGGACAGCCAGGTGCGGGACCTGAAACTGTATCGCGACGGCCGGATGGTGGTCCGCCAGGCCTCCGGGGACGAGCCGGCCATCCAGTTGACCGGCGGCCGATTCCAGACCACCTTTCACCACCAGGCCCTGCCTTCCGGCCAGAACCAGGCCGTCTTCAGCGCCGGCGTCCTGACCCGGGACCGGCTGCGGTCCCTCTCGCCCCGGGCCTCCGTCAAATACCGCTTCAACAACCAGGCCGGGCCCCGCCTGCACCTGGTGGCCGTGGGCGTCGGCCAGTTCGACAACCCGGCCTGGAACCTGGATTCGGCGGCCGGCGACGCCCTCGGCTTCGCCTCGACCCTGCCGCGCCACTTCGCGGGCCTGAAGGCCGAGGTCAGCACCCTGGCCGGCGGCGATCGGGCCAAGCCCACCAAGGCCAACCTCCGGGCCACCCTCAAGGGGCTGGCCTCCGGCTGGTCGGCCGAGCGCCGGACCGGCTCCGGCCCCGACGACGTGGTGGTTCTGACCATCTCCAGCCGGGGCCTGACCGTGGACCCGGCCCCCTCGTCCCCGGCCTCCGTCTCCTCCGGGCCCCGCTTCTACTTCCTGCCCTCGGACGTGCCCGGGCAGGACCAGGCCGTCACTCCCGACCTCTTGGCCCACGCCGTCTCCAGCGCCGAGCTCGCATCCTGGCTGGCCCCCCTGGAAGCCGGGGAGATCATTCTCATCGTCGACGCCCGCCCGCCGGACGCCGCGTCGCAATCCGCCGAGGGAGAGGCCGTGGCCGCCCCGGTTTTCGACCCCGGCCCCATGGGCGACCGCACTCTCGGTCTTCTGGCCTACGACAAGGGCATGCGCCTGCTCTGCGCCGCCAGCGACAGCCTGGCCACCGTGGAATACGGCCAGTTGAAGCGGGGTCTCTTGAACCACGCCCTGTTGGCCGACGGCTTGGAAAAGAACGGGGCCGCCCCCCGGCCCGGCCAGAATTTCAGTCTTCAGGACTGGCTGAATTTCGGGCTCGGTCAGAGCACCCGGCCGCCCCAGGCCGCCTCGAGCTCCGCCCCGGGTGCCCCGGTCCCCATCCCGTCTTCCAACCCCCGTCCCCTCCTCTTCGACTTCGGCGGCATCTCCCGCCCCCTCCTCAAACCCCAGGGCTGAGCCCTGACCCACCGGATGCGCCTGCCGGCGCATCCTCCCCGAACCCGCTTCGCTGGACGGCCGAGGCCGCAACGTTTGGGCGGCCGGGACCATCGATCCATTGTCAGAAAAAGAGAAGCCGGCTTTGCCGGCTTTTTTGTGAGTGAGGTATTGAGGATGGTTTGTGTTTTTCGGCACTCATGCGGTGAGATAGCTTTCTTTCGTCGGCCAGATCAGTCAGGCGGGGCGGGCCGGTAATACTTCGGAGGGCGGCCGCGTGGGCCCCGACCACGTCGCCGACGCGAAGTTTCGGAGGTCAGGGTCGTCG